>CALMRM010000195.1 GCA_937871605.1 uncultured Terriglobus sp.
AAGTCGCCGCGTTCGCGAATGGCGCGCGACGCTGCAGCAGGAACGAGACCCGCCTCTGCAAGTACTTCGCTGGCCACAGTATCTACTTCAAGCCAGCACTTGAACTTTGACTCATCCGACCACAGCGTGCGAAATGCTGGTCTGCTATACCGGTTGATCATCCACTCTCCCTGTGCTCAGGAGAGCGCTAGCCAACCTGCTTGACGCCGAGCAGTACCGCCATTTCATCGTGCAGAAAGCCTTCGCCTGGCCGGTACGGCTGCACCCACTTCCCATCGATCACGAACTGCGGAATTGCCCGCTTGCCCACCTGCTGCAGCACAAGATCGGCCGCACCCGGCGTACGCTCAATGTCCACCTCAGAGTAGGGAATGCCGTGCTTGTCCAGGAACCGCTTTGCCTCGCGGCAATCGCGGCACCAGCCTGCGGTGTACACCTTTAGATCCATAGTTCCATTCTACCCTTCTGCGTGCGGACTCACTGCTCGTGGTAGCTCCGCATCAGCCCGCCGTCCACCACATACGTAGAGCCGGTGACGTACCCCGCGTCGTCGCTGGCCAGGAACGATGCCAGGCTGGCAACGTCATCCACTGTGCCCATGCGCCCCAGCGGAATGTTGCGCAAAAGCGGATCGAGCTTGGCGTGGTCGCTCATCAGTCCCTTGTTGATGGGCGTGATGATGGCACCCGGAGCGATGTTGTTCACCGTGATGTTCTTGGGTCCCAGCTCGACGGAGAGGTCACGCATCAGCATGCGGATGCCCCCCTTTGAGGCGCAGTAGGTGCTGAAGTGTGGAAAGACCATGTCCTCGTGCACAGAGCTGATGTTGATCACGCGGCCCGGCAGGTTGGCCTTCAGCAGCCGCTGCACAAAGGCCTGCGTGGTGAAGAACGGCCCTTTCAGGTTCACGTCCAGCACCAGGTCGTAGTCGGCCTCGGTCACATCCCAAAAGTCCGCACCCTTCTCAACACCCGCATTGTTGACCAGGATGTCCACCTTGCCTTGTGCGTCCCAACCTGCGTTCACCAGCGACTGGCACTCTGCCACCTTGGATATATCTGCCTGCACAATGGTGCTCTTGCGGCCAAGCGCCTCCACCTGGCGCTGAGTCTCTTGTGCACCTTCTATGCGACCGCTGTAGTTGATGACAATGTCCGCACCATCTTTCGCCATGCGCACCGCGATGCCCTGACCGATGCCCGACGAAGACCCTGTAATCAGTGCTACCCTACCCGCCAGCCTGCCATCACTCATGCGTGCTTGGATGCAGCGAACGCAGTCGCCGCTCCCTGAAAAAGCTTCGAAGCATCGCCGCAGCCTCCACCTCCAGCACGCCCTGGCTTACTTCCACGCGGTGGTTCAGCAGCGGGTGGTTCAGCACGCTCAGCACAGACCCACAGGCACCCGCTTTCGGATCGGCTGCGGCGTACACCAGCCGAGCGATGCGCGCATGCAGGATGGCTCCGGCGCACATGGCGCAGGGTTCCAGCGTGACGTAGAGAGTGCAGCCGGTCAGGCGGTAGTTGCCCAGGTGCCGCGCCGCCTCGCGCATGGCGACAACTTCGGCGTGCGCCGTCGGATCGCTGTCGCGGATCACGCGATTGTTGCCGCGTCCGATGATTTCGCCAGCAAGCACCGCGACGGCACCGACCGGCACCTCGCCTTCGGCTGCAGCATCGGCAGCCTGCTCGAGAGCCGCGTGCATCCAGGCTCCGTCGCTGGATGGAGACAGGTCACCTTCCATCGGGCTTGGTTTCGGGATCGTGCACGTAGGCCGCGCTGAGGGTATGCCTCTCCGTTGCCACCGGCAGCAGCGTTGGATAAAACTGCACAAAGGCGGTGTCCACGGCGGCATGCTGCTCGTGGCAGGTGTAGCAGCTGGCGGGCCGGGCTACCAGCTTCTCGGTGCCCTTCTCGGCGCGCACGTAGAAGGCCCACTCGCCGTGCAGCTTCCTATGCAGCTCGATGCCGGTGACGTCACGACCCTGTGTGCGGCCTGCCTTGTTGATGGAAACATCGGACTCACCCTTGCGATTTTCCAACACAAACGTGGTGTCGTCAGGCCATGTGCCCGTCTTCAGAAAAGAACGGTAGGCCTCGGGATTGACGAAGACGTTATCGAACACGGAGTGCTGCTGCGCGGGCAGACCTGCTCCGCCCGGCGCATCGTATGTCATGTCCAGCCCGGAGGTGAGAAAGATCCACTCGCGGTAGTCCGCCTGTACTGGTGTGGTCGCAGGTGCCGCGGTTTGCGCAGCCTGCACAGGGGGCAGCAGCGAACGAGAGGCGAGCAGCGCAGCGCTGAGCAGGACGATGGTGGATACAAGCACCCGGTACATGGCGGCCCTCGCGACACAGGTTGCTAAAGCAGCTTCAGACTACATGGACGCAGCATGCGTCATGCGGGCTCCTGCTGCGTCATGCAGTGAAGCGCGCCCAGGCCCCAGATGAAGTCACCGCAGTGAATGCCGACTACTTTGCGTTTAGGAAAGCAGTCCGTCAGCGTGTTCAGAGCGACGCGGTCGTTGCTGTCGTTGAACGTGGGTACCAAGACCAAGCCGTTGGCAATGTAGAAATTGGCATAGCTGGCAGGCAGGCGCTCACCATCGAACACAACCGGGGCGGGCATGGGCAGTTCGATGACCCTGTACGGCTCACCATTCAGCTGCTTAAAGCTGCGCAGGCGGTCGAGGTTCTCCGCCAGCGGCAAGTGGTTCTCGTCTGCGGTGTTGTGCTCCACGGCGGCGACGATGGTGTCCGTTGCCACAAAGCGTGCGATGTCGTCCACGTGGCCGTGCGTGTCGTCGCCCGCGCAGCCGCGGTTGAGCCACAGCACCTGCTCGATTCCGAGGTAGGCGTGGAAGACCTGCTCCAGCTGCTCACGGCTGACGCCGGGGTTACGCTGTTGTACCTCGCTCAAAAGGCACTCTTCCGTGGTCAGCATCGCACCCGCGCCGTTCCCATCGATGGAACCACCCTCCAGCACCACGCGCCTTTCGTGTCCATTGACGGTCACCATCGGATCGAAGCGCTTCATGTCGCGCAGGGTGGCAACGTGCTCGGGAATCTGGTCGTCATGCTGCCAGTTGGGGTACTTGGCCCAGGCGTTGAACTTCCAGTTCGTAATGGCGAGTTGGTCTGCCTGCTTTACAAAGATCGGGCCGCTGTCGCGCAGCCAAATTCGGTCCGTGCGCCAGTGGTGAAAGTGCAGCCGCGCCAGGTTCGCACCGGCACGCAGCAGGATGCGCCGCGCCACCTTCTCGGCCTTTGCATCGTTGACGAGGATATTGACCTCTTCCACCTGCGACAGGTGCCGCACAATCTCCGAGTACACCCACGGAATGGGTTGAAACTTGCCGGGCCAGTCCTCCGCATTGTGCGGCCATGCGATCCAGGTGGAAAGGTGCGCGTCCCACTCGGCGGGCATACGATGACCAGTCATTTACTCTCCAAAATCATGCTGAGGATCGTCCGGAATGTCTTGGAGAATTGTGAGGAAATCCGCGGTCTGCACAGTGTCGTGACCAACCCATGGGACAAATACCAGTGAGTTGTCTTCATGCCTCATCATGTCATTTCCGATGCTCTTACCGACAGTCATATCCATATACGTGCAGTCTCCGTCGGTTTGAGGAGCACCAGGTTTGTCTGTTCCATCTACCCAGCTTAGGGAAGCTCGGCATTCTGCCAAGAACTTGTGATGATCATGGCGAATAATGTAGGAAGCACCCTTCTTGCCTGTAACGAAATACGCATCTTTAAGACGTGCTGTACGTGACATTGAATAGTCGGGATAGGCGTTCACATCGTTGTAAATAATCCAAATTGCACTAACTGCCAAAAGGCCCTCGGTTATACGCAACAGAATCTTCACCTTGGAATTCATAGCCCCTCCTGAAGCAATCTAAGTGAGACCTATTCAATGAACCTCTTCGTCACGCCCTCGTACGCATCGATTCGGCGGTCGCGCAGAAAGGGCCAGTGCTGGCGGGTGATCTCCACCTGTGCCGGGTCAATCTCGACGTAGAGTGTCTCTTCCGTGTCGTGCGACGCTTTGGCGACGATGCGGCCGAACGGGTCGGCGATGAACGAGCCGCCCCAGAACTCCAGTCCCGCGCCCTCCGGCCCGGGCATGTTCACGCCCTCATGCAGCACGTCGCCATGCTCAAAGCCGACGCGGTTGACCGCACACACCCACACGCCGTTGCTGATGGCGTGGGCGCGCTGCGTGGTCTGCCAGGCGTCGTACTGCGCCTCGCCGAACTCCGCCTTTTCGCTGGGGTGCCAGCCGATGGCGGTGGGGAAGAAGAGCACCTCCGCACCCTTCAGCGCGGTGATGCGTGCGCCCTCCGGGTACCACTGGTCCCAGCAGACCAGCGTGCCGATGTTGCCCGCCGTGGACCGCAGCGCACGAAAGCCAAGGTCGCCCGGCGTGAAGTAAAACTTCTCGTAGTAGAGCGGGTCGTCCGGAATGTGCATCTTGCGGTAGGTGTCGGCGATGCTGCCGTCGCGCTCCAGCGTGACCGCTGTGTTGTGGTACAGGCCGGGCGCGCGCCGCTCGAATAGCGACGCGATGATAACCACTTTGTGCTCACGCGCAATCTGCGATAGCCGCTCCGTGCTTGGGCCGGGGATGGATTCTGCAGTGGCGAAGAGCGCGTGGTCCTCGCGCTGACAAAAATACTGCGTACGAAACAACTCCGGCAGGCAGATGAGCTCCGCGCCGTGCTTCGCGGCGTCCACAATGCGGTCTGCAGCTTTGTCGAGATTCTTGCCGGTGTCCGGCTCGCAACTCATCTGAATGAGCGCGACATTGGTCTTCTTCATCAATCTTTCTCGGGTCGTACCGACATAGAAGGGCACAGCTTCAGCTGTGCCAACTTGAGTATTTTCCCTGTTCTCCCTTTCTCTTCCGTTTCGTCCTTAGCGAGCGGAAGAGAAGGGGAAGACCTTCTGTGGGCATCGTTTGCGGCACAGCTGAAGCTGTGCCCTTCTGACACTGCAAGCTTAGACACATTCCGCAAACTCTTCGTCAATTTGCTTTAAGCCATGATCTCGCGGATGTCGCTTGCCAGTTGATCCACACGCGCCAGGTCCGTATCCCACGCAAACATGAAGCGTGCGCCACCGCCAATGAACGTGTAGAAGCGCCAGCCGCGCTCGCGCAGTTGTTGCAGGCGAGCTTCGTCGGTCAGCAAAAAAACCGCGTTTGCTTCGACCGGAAACATGATCTGTGCATGTTTAAGGCCCTGAATGGAAGTGCATAGGTGCCGGGCGCACGTATTAGCGTGCTCTGCATTCCGTCGCCATGCGCCTGTCTCCAACATGCCGATCCAGGGTGACGACAGGAACCGCATCTTCGACGCCAGCTGGCCGGCCTGCTTGCAGCGGTAGTCGAAGTCGCGCGCCAGGGCTCCGTCAAAAAACACGATGGCCTCGCCAATGGCCATGCCGTTCTTGGTGCCGCCAAAGCACAGCACCTCCACGCCTGCCTTCCACGTCATCTCAGCCGCGGAGCAGCCCGCACCCATCAGTGCATTACTAAAGCGCGCGCCATCCATGTGCAGGTGCAGGCCAAGATCGTGGCAGGTCTCGCTCAGGACGGCGATTTCGTCCACGCGGTAGACGCGGCCGGTCTCCGTCGATTGCGTGATGGTTACTGCGCGGGGCTTGGGGAAGTGGATGTCCTTGCGTGAGGTAGCCAGCGCGCGAATCGCGGCTGAAGTCAGCTTGCCGTCCTCGGTGGGCGCGGTCAGCAGCTTGCTGCCGTTGGAAAAGAACTCCGGCGCGCCGCACTCGTCCGTTTCCACATGTGCGGTGTTGGAGCAGATGACGGAGTGGTAGCTCTGGCACAGCGACGCCAGCGCCAGCGAGTTCGCCGCGGTGCCGTTGAACGCGAAGAACACCTCGCAGTCCGTCTCGAACACCTCGCGGAACAGGTCCGAAGCTCGCTGCGTCCACGGGTCGTCGCCGTACGCGGTGGCATGGCCGTGATTGGCCTCGGCCATGGCCGCCCAAACTTCTGGGCAGATGCCGGAATAGTTGTCGCTGGCGAACTGCTGCGAGTTGTCGTGGGAGATGTGCTGATGCAAGTTTTATACTCTTTCCGCGGCAACGACACCCTTAGCCGCAAGCGACAGCAGCAGGCGGTCACGGGTGAGCAGTGTAAGCTCATGCACCCGGCAGGTGGCTGCCAGAATGCGATCCGCCGGATCGCCGTGGAAGTCCGTTGGCAGAGTGGCACACTGACATGCCACCTCGAAGTCAAAAGGTGCAAGGGTGACCCTGCTCTTGCGTACAGCTTCCTGCAGCCATCCTTGTACCGGCGCGGGTAGGTCAAGTCTGCCGCGAGAGGCTTTCAGGCCGATCTCCCAAAGTGAAATGGGCGAAAGGTACAGTTCGCCTTCCACGGCAGCTTCTCTGCAGGTTTGGAAGGTGTCCCGTTCAAGTTCGATGTCGGAGATCAGCCAGAGCCAGGTATGTGAATCCAGCAACAGCTTCACCGCATTGCATCCCAAACATCGGGCTCTGGGCCGACGATGTCTCCGGTGATAGTGAAGGTGCCCTTCATGCAGCCCACCACGTCGGGCAGGCGAACGGCAAAGGGAACAAGCCTCGCAACAGGCCTACCCCCTTCCGTGATGGTGATTTCGCTGCCTTCTCCCACCTTGGAAAGCAACTCGGAGAAGTGCGATGCCGCATCCGGCGCTGCAATGGTGGTGTGGTCCTGCGGGGCAAATGGCATTGAGTTCTCCTCCGGTCCCTACGAACACGCTACTCCGGTGCTGCCCTGCATACCAGCGTGCATGCTAGGCCACGTTCGGCTCGTCATCGAAGATCAGGATGGCAGCGGCGATGGTCGTCGTCCACAAGCCCTTTTTGTCGCCCACGGCGCTCTGCGTCACGTTCGCCGTGCGGACGATTTTGTTGGAGATGCGATAAATTTCCTTCTTCTCGTCCCAGCTCTTATCTGGGTCAAAGTCAACATCGAGCGTCGTCGCCAGCATCTCCGCTGCAAGCTCTTCAGCGTAATCGCCGGCCTGATC
>CALMRM010000196.1 GCA_937871605.1 uncultured Terriglobus sp.
CCGAGTTGTACACGCGGTGCATGGCCAGCGTGCGGACAAAGTATCCCTCCAGCAGCCAGAACGCCTCCGCCAGCAGCAAGGTGCCCGGCACCTCCTGCTGCACGCGGTCAACCACCTCGCGCCAGAACTCGGCGGGCATGATGCTGTCAAACTCCTCCTGCGTCATCGCGTTTTCCGCGCGCGACGGAATGGACCCGCCCACGCCCGGCAACGGGAACCACAACCGCTGCACGTGCCGCTTGGCCAGCACCATGGCGGCGTCAAAGCGAATGATGGGGAACTTGCGCGCGACGTCGAGAATGACCTGGATGACGTGCTCGCGCACTGCAGCCTTGCTGTAGTCCAGCTGCGCCGTGTCGTTCCAGGCGAACGTCGTGCCGTCATTGCCGTGATACAGGAACTCCGTGCGATTGCTGCCGTCGCGATAGCGCACGCGGTACGCCACAGCAGCATCCGTCATGTCGTAGTAGTGATCGTCAATCTTGATTTCGACGCGCGGATCGGTCGACAGGTCCGGCCCCTCGAAGCTGTAGCTGGGGAATGGGCTGTCGTGGCGGCCAATGAACCACTCCGGGTGTTCGACCACCCAGCTTGAATCGAGCCCCATGTGGTTCGGCACCATGTCGCTGGCCAGTCGCAAGCCCACCGTAGCTGCCTCCGCGCGCAGGTGCTGGTAGGCGGCCTCACCGCCGATGTCGTCCGCAATGCGGTAGTCCATCAACGAGTAGGCCGAGGCCACCGCGTCCGGATTGCCGCGCAGCCGCTTGATCGTCTGCGACGCCTTCGACCGCTCCCACAAGCCGATCAGCCACAGCCCGGTCATGCCGCGGTCGCGCAGCAACTGCAGCTCTTCGCGCGGGATCTGGTCCAGCCGGTGGATGTGCCGCCCGTACTTCTTCGAGAGCTGCTCCAGCCATACGTAGGTGCTCTTCGCCATCAGCACCACGGTAGGCATCCACGCGTCGTCGTGCGAAAAGGCCTCGTACTCGTCGAGCGGCGCCTGGTAGTCCGAAGCGTACTTCGAACGGAGGAGACGGCGGCGCGTCACCGTGCCGTCTGGGTTGGTCACCTCTTCCCAGTACTCGTCGAAGCCCACGTACTCGTCGCCGTGGAAGCCCTGCTTGCCGCCAAATTCCAGCGCCCCGTGTTGACGCGCGCCCTGCCCTGCAGGGTGAAACTGCATCCAGACTGCGACTTCCTCTTCGCGCAAGGTATCGACAGCCAGCAGCATGCGTGCCATGGCCGGTCCCAGCAGTTTTTCCCAGTGCTCGCGGATGTAATCAAGCTGGCCGCTCAGCGACTCGGGCGAAGCCTCAAACGGCGCACGCAGTGCCTGCAGCAGCGTCCTGGTCTCCGCACTGAACTCTGGACGCGTCTCGAAGAAAGCGTCCGCATCGGCCTGCATCTCTGTGTACGCGGGCGCGACCGTCTTCAGCGCGGCATCGTCAAACAGGGCGCGGAAGGGCGTGTAGGCAGGATTCTGGTTCGCCAGCCATAGCAGCAGCAGTTCTTCCAGCGCAGCCTCGCGATGGGTCAGCCCGCCCGTCGCGCCAGCCAGCCACTCCCGCGCGGTCAATTGGTTGCTGTACACCTCGATATTTGGAAACTGCGCGGTGAACTGCAGCAAAAGCGCATCCAGCGCCTCCGTTCCAACGCGCCCGCCAAACCACCGCAGTGCGTCCTGCAGCAGCGCAGGGTCATGCTCCGTGCGATACCGCTCGATGACGGCGTGGCTCAGTTCGTCGATCAGACCCATGGCAAACAACTGCCCGGCGTGCACGACCGACTTCGGCTCATCCATAACCGATGGGCCGCCCTCTGCCTCTCGCGCAGCGTTCATCTGCTGCGCCAGGCGGCGGCTCGCCGCTACGTTGCCAAAGATCACATTGCCCGTGTAGGAAAAGAGCAGGTCGCGCAGGTCGAAGCGGTCGCGAGATGCGCGCGCAATGTGAAACTCCATGGGTCCTCCGGGCACAACGGTGTCACGGTGGTTCCACAGGGCGAAAACACCGTGCCCCCACTCTACGGTCTAGCCGAGGCGTGAACCGCACTCACCAGGCAGAGAAGGTATGGCTATGCGATGCATTAGAGTCTAGTGCGTCGCCTCTCTCCGCAGGAAACGCTACTGTCCGGCTACTGCCTGAAGGCGTCACCCGGCTGATCGTTCAGCCGGCCCCTGGTGCGGGCGGCTGTCAAGAGAAGGAGCAGGGTGCAGCACCCCAGTGGCGTCACCGCCCAGATGCTGGCGCCATCAGGAATGGGCAGAAGCGGTATGCAGGACTGTCAAAATGGCCCATAGTACGCCGCGGAGTCATGCGCGCAGGATGACCGAACACCGCAGCTCCAGTCACCACGCCGCAAGCTGCCTGGTGGGCCCACCAGGATTTGAACCTGGAACCAACGGATTATGAGTCCGCTGCTCTAACCGTTGAGCTATAGGCCCGCATCTCCAGCTTAAATCGTTTCTCAGCGACGTTCTCGGCCAGCCTGCTTTGGGCGTCCTTCCGCTGGCGCGCAGCGTCGGGAATCTGTTACTGCGGCGTACTGCCGGGCGTGGTACCGGTATCACCCGGCGCTGACGGGTTTAAGCGGCCCTCCCTGTTTTCCGGCGTGTCGCTCCGAACGGCGGTCGGCCCCGGACCTGCGGTGGAGGGGTTGGTGCCCCCGTAGCCGGAGGGCTCTTCTTTGGCGTCCTGTTCTATCTGCTGCGTCGTTGCCGGCATGGGCTTGGTGCTGGGTTGCTCCACGGTGTCTCCTGCGTGTGCCGCGCCTAGGCATGGCCACACAGCATAGGAAGTGGGCGTTCCGTGCCGGGATGCCCGGGCGTGGGTGCCACGCAACAGATAACGCTGCCCTGGCTACATCCGGTACACTTTTCAGGACCGTGGCCAGGGCTGCGCGTCCGTTTGAGGACCCACGTGATAGATGTTGTCTGCTGCCGGCGCAACTGGACAGGTCGGCTGACACCCCCCAGCAACTGGCTTCGCGCGTTCTGCGCCACAGTACTGTTCTTGCCGCCCGCGCTCTTTGCGCAAACAGCCGCGCCCGCGCCTGCCGCAGCGGCCCCTGCCCCGGCACAGGCACCGCAAATCATCACGGTACAGGCACCCGCGGTCGCGCCGGGCTATACTAACTCCGGCCCGGACTGGAGCCGTGTGGGCGCGGAGCAGCGCACCACCGACACGAACCGCGCAGGTACCATCACAGAGGACGGCCGGGTCCGCGCCGCCCGCGCACCGGACAGCCCTACAGAATTCCAGCAGCTGGTGCAGCAAACCCTTGGCTCCGCACTGCCGATTTTCGGGTCCGACATCTTCAACAATCCCGCCAGCACCTTTGCACCGGTCGGCGAAGCGCAGGTAACGCCCGATTACATCATTGGTACCGGCGATGAAATTCGGCTGGCTGCCACGGGGCAACTGAACCAGCAGGGCACGTTCCGCGTGGGCCGCGACGGTACCATCTCCATTCCGGATGTGGGCACCGTCACCGTAGCGGGGCTGCGCTTCAACGACCTGAAGCCCTTTCTT
>CALMRM010000197.1:0-19354 GCA_937871605.1 uncultured Terriglobus sp.
CGGCGTACTGCTGCTCCTTGAGCGTTTCTCTCAAAACCAGATCGATGCCGCAGCGTATGCCGCAGCACCGCCGGTTGCACAGGGAGCAGAGCAGACAGCCGCGCCCACGTCTATTCTGCCGCGGTACACACACACGGGTGACGACACACCCAGTATGGAAGGACGGAAGCCATGAGCCCGACATCGCCCGATCTGCCGCCTCAGCCGGGAAGCGACGTGCCCTACGATCCCACGAATAGCAACGATCCCCGCTACGACCCCGCCCGCGACCCGCGCTATAACCCACGCTGGCAGCGTGACCAGCAGCAGTATGCTCGCGACGCACAGCGCGCTGCGCAGGGCCAGGACAGGGCAGCGCGGCGGGCGCAGGCGGCGGCATGGAAAGCACAGACGCGAGCCCAGCGCGATCAGTGGAAGCTGTACCTTCGCAGCCAGCGCAGGACGTCCATCATCGGGCCGCTGCTCCTCATCGCGCTTGGGGTGGTGTTCTACCTGGTCCACAGCGGCCGTGTTGAGGTGCTGCACTTTTTCAGCTGGTACGCGCGCTGGTGGCCGGTGCTGCTCATCGTGATCGGTCTGTTGCGGCTTGCGGAGTGGGCCTTTGACCGTGCGCGTCAGCCTGCAGGTGCAACTTCCTTGCGGTATTCCGTGGGTGGCGGCGTTGTGTTTGCCGTGATTGCGCTGTCGTGTCTTGGCATCATTCTGCATGCGGGCGGCCAGTGGCGAGCAGATGGCAATGGGGTCGGTTTCCTGATGCGAAACTGGGGCGGCAGTGACCGCATGGGTACCTTCTTTGGCGACAAGCACGAGGAGGATACGCCTCAAATCACACGTTCCATCGCGCAGGGCGGGTTACTCTCCATCGACAACCCGAACGGCAGCGTCACCGTGACGGGCACCAGCGATGATGGCAAGCTGCACCTCTCAGTCCACAAGGAGGTGTTTACGAGCTCTGATAGTACCGCCGTGGAGCGGCTGCGCGGGCTTACGCCCGTGCTGGAAGGCGCCGACAACTCCGTTACCCTGCATGTGCCCGCCGTGGATGGAAGCAACGCGGACTTGACGCTCCTGGTGCCGGCAACAACCCGTGTGGTGCTGAATAGCAACCATGGCGACGTGCATCTGAGCAACCTCAAGCTGCCGCTCTCGGTGATCGCGAATAATGGCGATGTGGAGATCGCCGCCGTTTCCAGCAGCGTGCAGGCGCATGTGAACAATCGCCATCGTGATCTCAACATTCGCAGCGTCACGGGAGACGTGACGGTGGACGGTGATGGCGATGAGATCACGATCACCGACATCACAGGCCCTGTGACGATCCGCGGGGACTTTGTCGGCGGCGGCACGTTGCAGCGCGTAAACGGCCCGGTACAGTATCACAGCAGCCGCTCAGACATTAGCCTTGCCAGGCTTGGCGGCGAACTTGAGATCGACGGACACGACCTCTCTGCCAGTGAAGCGGTCGGTCCCATCCTGGTGAAGACGCGTAGCCGCAACATTACGCTGGACCGGGTGGTGGGCGATGTCCAGGTCACGAATAGCCACGGCGATGTCGATGTGCATGTGGCACCACCCACGGGTACGCTCACGGTCGACAACCAGAACGGCAATGTGAACGTCTCCCTGCCCGGACAGGCTAAATTCACGCTCAGTGCAGAAACCAGCGACGGCGACACGCACAGTGATTTCAGCTTTCCTGACACGCACGGTGGGCGAGGCGTTCTGAGTGGGGCCATGAACGGGGGCGGCGCGGCCGTTCGGCTGAACACCTCCCATGGCGACATCAACATCAGCCGTAACTCCAGCACGCCCCTGCCGCCTGCCCCTGCAAAGCCGCCGCGAGTGACCGCATCGGACTCCGCCGCTGGATTCGAGAGAATGGATCCCTCGCAGATGCAGCAGCTGCAGCAAATTCAGCGGGACGCAATGGAGAGCGCCGCAGCTGCCATGCGCGACTCTGCGAAGCAGATTGGCGACAGCCAAAAAGCGAGCCAGGAAGAACTGCGGCAGCAGTTGCAAGCTGCGCGCGAACAAGTGCAGTCTGCGCGGGAGCAGGCGCGCGATGCCATGCGAGAGGCAAAGGAAAAGCAGAAGGAGACGGATCAGTTGGCGCGTGAAGCCGCACGCAACGCTCACTGATCGAATGTATGAAGGCCGCCTAAGGGCGGCCTTCATACAGCATGTATCAAAAGCATTACTGCACTTCGTAGCCCGCGAAGAAATAGCCGATCTCGAAGGCTGCGGTGTCTTCCGCGTCCGAGCCGTGGATAGCGTTTTCTTCGATGGACGAGGCAAACTGCTTGCGAATGGTGCCCTCTTCCGCATTGGCCGGGTTGGTAGCACCCATCAGCTTCCGCAGGTCGGCAATAGCGTTCTCTTTCTCCAACACCATGGGAAAGATCGCGCCTGATGACATGAAGCGGGTCAAGTCCGCGAAAAAGGGTCGAGCGGCGTGCACATGGTAGAAGCCTTGCGCCTGCTCGTTGGTCAGAGAAATCTTCTTGATCGCAACGATCTTGAAGCCAGCCTTTTCGATTTCGGCCAGGATGGCACCCGTGCTGCCATTACGAACGGCGTCGGGCTTGACGATGGAGAAGGTGCGCTGCGGCATGATGCTCCTATAAGGTGATGCTTTGATTGTACCGGCAGGTCGGCGCTGCAGTTCTAAAGTAGCCTTCATGCGCACCCAAGCCGTGTACTGCTGCTCACGCTGCGCTCACAGCCCAAGCACCCGCGCCATGGTCTCGCCGATATCTGCAGGCGAGTTGACCACGTGAATGCCTGCGGCAGTCATGGCAGCCATCTTGCTTTCGGCTGTACCTTCGCCTCCGCTGATGATGGCGCCAGCATGGCCCATGCGGCGGCCGGGAGGTGCGGTCTGGCCTGCGATAAAGCCGACCACGGGCTTCGTGACATTCGCTTTGATGTACTCCGCAGCTGCCTCCTCGTTGGTGCCACCGATCTCGCCGATCATCACGATGGCCTCGGTCTGTGGGTCTTCATTCAACATGCGGATGGCATCAATGTGCCGCGTGCCAATGATGGGGTCGCCGCCGATACCGATGGCGGTGGACTGGCCGATACCACGCTGGGTCAGCTGGTGGACGGCCTCATACGTCAAGGTGCCGGAGCGCGACACGATACCAACAGATCCTTCCTTGTGGATACGGCCCGGCATGATGCCGATCTTCGCCTTGCCGGGTGAGATGACGCCGGGGCAGTTCGGCCCGATCAGCACGGACTTTGAATCCTTCACCACGGTCCATGCCTTCACCATGTCCAGCACAGGGATGCCTTCGGTGATGCAGACCACTAGCGGCAGCTCCGCCGCAACGGCTTCCATAATGCCGTCTGCAGCAAACGGCGGAGGAACGAAGATCATGGTCGCGTTCGCGCCGGTCGCCTTCACGGCTTCTTCCACCGTGTTGAACACCGGCCAACCCCCGTGCGTCGTGCCGCCCTTGCCCGGCGTCACACCGCCCACCACGATGTCCTTGCCGAACTGCTTCGAGTACTCCGCGCAGCCTTTGGCGTGGTACGTGCCTTCACGGCCGGTGATGCCTTGCACGATGAGGCGGGTGGTGTTGTCGACTAGTACGGACATCGGTCTTACCCCTTTGATCTAACTCTCAAGTACCTGTGTCGCGGAGATCGCCTGGCGCTCCGTCTCAAACTGTTGGAACAGCGCCACCAGACGGCTACCAGCATCCGGTGAGTGGAACATCTCTGTATTTTCCATGGTGGTGCGCGCCACATCCGACGTGCGGGAAAACATCTCACGCTCGTAGGCTGCAATGGCCTCCTGTGTGCTGTCCCACTGGTCGCTACTCAGTTCCGTTGCCAGTACAAGCGGATCCAGCATGGCCATGTTGACGCCTTCACCCGCGTAGGGTGGCATTACGTGCGCCGCGTCGCCAATCAGGGTCATATTCTGCTTTGCGATCCAGCGCTGGTCGAACGAGCAGTAGTACTGAGGACGGGGCGTCAGCTTGTCCGTGTGCTGGAATAGCGGATCGTAAAATTCGCTCCAGCCCGGGTACGTCTCATGGAACCACTTCACTCGTCCGGCTGCACTCGACAGATCCGCGTGCGGCTCCTTGGACCACGCTTCCGGCACCTTGAACCCGCAGTAGAACGCTGCGCTGCCATCACCCTTTGTGCCCATGGCGAGACTCTTCTCGCCGCCTACCGCCAGGATGGCCCGGTAGCCGCCACTCAGCCGCTGCACAAAGTGCGGCAGATCGGCGGCAGCATCGGCGATGTTGCCTTCGAAGATCGTTACGCCGGAGTAGGTCGGTCGAATGGGCGTGACATGCGGGCGCAGGCGTGAGTTGGCACCGTCGGCTGCGATTACCAGGTCAGCTTCGAACGTTTCCTCGCCTGCAAAGTGGAGTCGCACGCGGGAACCATCTTCCGTCACACCTTCCAGTTTGCGATCCCAAACGACCGTGCCGGAACGTAAGGATTCGATCAGTAGATCGCGTAAGGGACCACGGTCGATCTCAGGGCGCTCGAACGACAGGCCATGGCTACTCTCATCCACATGCAGCACGCGCGCCTGTCCGTCCTGGATCAGGAGAGAATCAGCGCCCGGCCGGTAGTTTGCTCGGAACGCGTCCATCAGTCCAGCGGCCTCCAGCGCGGCCAGTCCCGCGTCCGAGTGCAGGTCGAGTGTGGAACCCTGGTTGCGCGCGTCACGGCTGCTGTCACGCTCAAGAACAGTGACGTCGGCACCACGCATCTGCAGCAGGCGCGCGAGCGTCAACCCGCCCGGCCCTGCGCCGACCACAGCTACTTGCTTATTGTGAAGAAGCTTCATGTGCGAACCGCGTCAGGCCTTTGCCGCTTCCACCGCCAACTTCGCGGCTTCTGCCATCGTCTCGCCCACGGAGTATTTCAGACCGGAGTCCGCGAGAATCTTGCGACCCTCTTCGACGTTGGTGCCCTCCAGGCGCAGGATCAGCGGCAGTGTGACATTCAAGTTGCGTGCTGCCGCCACCACTGCAGTCGCCAGCACGTCCACGCGCAGAATGCCGCCGAAGATGTTGATAAAGATTGCCTTCACATTCGGGTCGGCGAGCAGTATGGCGAACGCTGCTTCGATCTGCTGCTGGTTTGCGCCACCGCCTACGTCCAGGAAATTCGCAGGCGAGCCGCCGCTGTACTGGATGATGTCCATGGTCGCCATGGCCAGGCCCGCGCCGTTCACCATGCAGGCGATGCTGCCGTCGAGTTTGATGTAGTTCAGTGAATCCTTGCTGGCCTCGACCTCGAGCGGGTCTTCCTCGGCGACATCGCGCAGTTCCTTCAGGTCCTTGTGGCGGAACAGGGCGTTGTCATCGAAGTTGATCTTGCAGTCGAGCGCAGCCAGCTTGCCGTCCCTGGTGGTGATGAACGGATTGATCTCCAGCAGAGAGCAGTCCGTCTCGATGAATGCCTTGTACAGCCCCAGCATGAAGCTGACGGCTGGGTTGATCTGTGCGGGTGTCAGGCCCAGTTTGAAGGCCAGGTTGCGCGCCTGCCAGGGCTGCAGCCCCAGCGCGGGCTCGATGGCTTCCTTGTAAATGGCCTCAGGGTTTTCGGCAGCGACTTCCTCGATCTCCATGCCGCCCGCCTGTGAAGCCATGAAGGTCAGCTTGCTGGTGGCGCGGTCCAACACGATGCCAAGGTAGAGTTCGCGGTCGATGGCGGAACCCGCTTCCACCAACAGGCGCTGCACCTTCTGCCCCTGTGGCCCGGTTTGGTGGGTCACCAGTTGCATACCCAGGATGGCCTTGGACGCGGTGTTTGCGTCGTCCAGCGTCTTGGTCACCTTCACGCCGCCACCCTTGCCGCGGCCGCCTGCGTGAATCTGCGCCTTGACCACGACCACCGGATTGCCCGCGGAAAATAGCTGCTTGGCGGCGTGATCGGCCTCTTCCAACGTGGTGACCATTTCGCCCTCGGGAACGGGCACGCCGTACTTCCGCAGGATGTCTTTGGCCTGGTACTCGTGGATCTTCATCGTGGGGCAAACTCCGGCGGTAATCTTGTAGCTGTCAGGGAATGGTAGCGGACGACGGTGACAGCCGTAAATGGCACCCGCGCCGTCGCCCGTTCCCGCGCGGCGCCTATCTGCGAGAAAATGTCAGCTATGGACCCCGTGGCACTGCTTGCAAGCGTGGTGAATGGGGGCGACGCTCTGTCGTTTCAGGATGCCCATGACCTGATGGCCGCGCTGCTGGCGGGCACGTTCAGCGAGAACGAGATGTCCGCCCTGCTGAGCGCGTTGTACGAGCGTGGCGAAACCGCAGCGGAACTGGCAGGCTTTGCCGACGCCATGCGCTCTGCCTCCGTGAAACTGCCGCTAACCGACGCCGAACGCGACACGCTGGTGGACACCTGCGGCACCGGCGGCGATGGCAGCGGCACCTTCAACATTTCCACCGCGGTCGCGCTGGTGGCAGCGGCAGCCGGAGCGAAGATCGCGAAGCATGGCAACCGCGCCGTCACCTCGCGCTGCGGCTCGGCCGACGTGCTGGAGGCGCTCGGCATCCGCACCGACCACACGCCAGAGTCGGCGGCGAAGAGCATTCGTCAGCATGGCTTCGCGTTCCTGCTGGCTACGCGAATGCACCCCGCCATGAAGATCGTCGCGCCGGTCCGGCGAGCGCTGCCCTTCCGCACCGTGTTCAACCTGCTGGGACCCATGACCAACCCGGCAGGAGCGCGGCGGCAGGTGATCGGCGTCTACTCCGCCGCCGCTGTGCCGTTGGTTGCGGAGGCGCTGGCACTGGGCGGCCACATGACGCACGCGCTGGTGGTCCATGGCCACGGTGGCCTGGATGAGTTATCGTTGTCGGGCGAAAGCACCCTCGCCGAGATCAAAGGCACTCAGGTACGGCAGTACATTCTTTCGCCCAACGATGCGAACATATCGCCTTCGACTGATGCACTCCTGGGCGGCGATGCAGAGGCGAATGCGGCAATCCTGCATGCGATCTTCGCGGGCAACCCAGGAACACCACGCGATATCGTTCTGCTGAACACGGCAGCCGTGTTGCAGGTGGCGGGCTTTGCCGGGGATCTGCGCGAAGGGATCAGAATGGGTGCAATCACAATCGACTCCGGCAAAGTAGCCAAACTGCTCAATGAGTTGAAGATGGGCCAGTCTGTGCGGTCTGAATAGGCCTCAACATAGATGGCGAGACCTGTCCGTTACTGCTCGGCGGGCACGGTCGGCTGCAGCAGCTTCTGCGCACTGTCCGGAAGCGGCTTGTCGGCATTCTTCAGCAGGTTGCTAACCTCCCACATCTGCGTTTCGGTCAGCAGTTTGACGTAGGACGGCATGGCAGAAAGGCGGATCCCATTCCTGACCTTCCAGTAGGTCTCGCCGACAGAATCATCTGAGACGCCCACCACGGCTCCGCTATGGTGCCGCTCCCAAAGTTGTGGAGCACCCGGGAACATGTTCTCTGCAAGCGCGGTCTTGTGGTTGGGAAAGCCGTGGCAGAAACCGCACTGCTGCTTGTACACGGCTGCCCCTTCGGTGAGTGTTTGCTCATTCACCGGAATGGGCGAGGCTGCGAGCATCTCCCGGTCAATGCGAGCGTGCAAGGGGTTGTGCACAATGGCAGCCTCGGCAGGGAAAGAGGGATCGGCGACCGCAACCGGCGGGTGACCGTAAGAAAGGTAAAGCCAGGTACCTGCGGGAACAGCTACGATTCCGAGCACAAAGAACAAGACTGCTAACGCAAACCGGTTCATGACCTCTCCTGTCCTGATCTTCGCACCGGTCAGGCCGCTTCAGCCTCGCCCATGTCACCTTTCTCCACAATCTCCTCGACGTCCTCGATCGGTTGACCCAGCTTGATGCCGTACCGTGGTGCGAGTTCCGGTGCGAAGCGGGCGATGTCGTTGCGCAGACGGATGAGCGACAGGTCCTTTGCCTTGCTCTCGAGCATGATGTCGGTTTCGAGGTGCTGGATGCTGCGCAGAAACGTGAGCGTCTCGAAGGGATTGTTGTAGTCTGCGTGGCCCGTCCAGATGGGCGGCTGCAGCACGGTCTCTATCAGGCCGGTCTTCTTGTTCTTGCGCTTGATTTCGCGCATTTCGGTGCGAGCGCAGCTGAAGTGCATCTTGGGCCGAACGCCCTCTGGCCACGTCTTCAGACAGCGTGCTAGCGTGTCCACCAGCGGTAGGTCTTCCGGGTTCATGCACCAGTGGTGCTGGTAATCCCACACGCACTTGACGCCTGTTCGTTCGTGGATGCTGAGCACGTCGGCGGCGGAGAAGCGGATGTCGTCATTCTCCAGCACCAACCGGCGCTGCACGCGCTCGCTCAAGCGCGACCAGGTCTTGACCCAGTTGTCACAGCCGGCCTTGCGGTTGCCGTATGCGCCGCCCACATGGATGACCATGATGGCCTCGGGCGGCAGCTCCATGTAATCGAGCATGGTGGCCTGCGATTCGAGGTCGGCGATGGACTTCCGCGTCAGCGTCTCATTGTCGCTGTTCAGCACGATGTACTGCGATGGGTGAAAGCTCAGCCGCAGGCCTTGCGCCTTGGCCAGCTTGCCCACGTGTTCCAGGTCGGCGCGGCTTTCCTCCACCATGTTGTGGAACTGCGGCATGTCCGGGTGCGTGTGGTACGGCGCCAGATCGCTGCTCATGCGGTACATGCGGATGCTGTGCTGCCGCAGGTACTCAAACGTCTCGCACATGTAGCCCAGGGAGACGCGCAGGTGCGGGTTCAGCCGCCAGCCGCGCGTGTCGTTGCTCTTCAGGTCAGGGCGGCCCATGACCTTCACCGGGAAGCCGAGGCGCATGGCATCAGCGGGGAAGGGCGGCATGGTCAGCCCATCCTCGTCCTGTGTGGGCCAGCCGCAGGACGCCATGGGGTTCTGCAGGCGGCGCTCATCGGCAGCGGCAGTCTCAGCCTTCTGGCGCTCGCGCGCGGCCTTGACGTTGGCCTTCTTTTTGGCCAGCTTTTCCTTTGCTTTGCGCTTTTCTTCGCGCTCCTGCTGGGCGGGCGTCAGTGGCTTGGCAGCCTTCTTAGGTTGGGCATTTTTCAGACTCATTGAAAGGTGAGATGCACCGACTGCCGGCGTGAGCGGGATTCACTTCAGGCCCTAAAACTTGCATACTGAAAAATCGAAATGCTCATTGACGGAGAGCTTGTACGCCTCGCCTACTTGCTTCAGATCGACAGGATCCAGGTGATCATCCCTTAGTTCGGCTTGAAGTTCTTTGCAGCTAACAATGCTGATGTGACTCGTTTCGAGTGGAGCGATGCCAGCGAGTACAGAGGGCACCGTGGTTGTGACTGCGAAGTAGGAAATGCTTCCCGGTCTCAGGTTAAGAGAAACAGCTTGCTTGGCATTAGCGTGATCGCCTAGCCGGCTTGCGGACAGGTTGTGGATTCCAGCCTCAAGCCGTATGACCAGGTAGCGGGAATGAGTCAGTGTGGCTAAAAACGCTTCACCATCGAATATGGACCCATTTGACATCGTTTTAGCTTTGCCTGCGAATGGGTTGAGCTTGTTACCCATACCGCGCCAGTGACCGCCTGGTGTAAATAGAACCACGGTCGCCTGCTGCTCTGGGTTTGAAGCTGACCTGTTCTGGGCGTAGACGCCAACCGGGACTGCAAGGGCCAAAGCACCGCAGAGACCTGGGTTCAGGAATGACCTCGATTTTGCCTTTATACCCATGAGAAACTGATTCTAATGATCTCTGTTTCGAATGTCACGATGCGGTACGGCTCGAAGATCCTGTTTGAGGACGTGTCGACGCAGTTTATTTCCGGTCGCCGCTACGGCTTGACCGGCCCCAATGGCGCGGGCAAATCAACGTTTATGAAGGTGCTGACCGGCGAGCTGGAAGCGCAGAAGGGCAGCGTCGTGCGCCCGCGCAAGCTGGGCATCCTGCGCCAGGACCAGTACCAGTTCGACAGCATGCGCGTGATCGACACCGTCATCATGGGCAATGCCCCGCTGTGGGCCGCGCTGGAAGAGCGCGAGACGCTCTACAACAAGGCCGACCTGACCGATGACGACGGCATCCGCCTGGGCGAGCTGGAAGGCGTGGTGGGCGACGAGAACGGCTACGAGGCCGAGAGCGACGCCGCCATTTTGCTGCAGGGCCTCGACATTCCCGACGAGGTGCACAACCGCACCATGGGCGAGTTGCAGGGCGGCCAGAAAGTTCGCGTGCTGCTGGCGCAGGCGCTGTTTGGCGCGCCCGAAGCGCTGCTGCTGGACGAACCGACGAACTACCTCGATCTTGAGTCAGTGCACTGGCTGCAGGACTTCCTACTGAGCTACCGCGGCACGCTGATCACCATTTCGCACGACCGCCACTTCCTGAATGCGGTGTGCACGCACACGGCCGACATTGATTACCAGACCATCATCACCTATCCCGGTGGCTACGACGACATGGTCATGCAGAAGGTCAGCGTCCGGACCCGCATCGAAAACCAGAACGAAGAGCGCACCAAGAAGATCGAGCAGTTGAACGACTTCATCGCGCGGTTCAGCGCCGGTACGCGATCAAGCCAGGTCAACAGCCGGAAGAAGGAAGTCGAGCGCCTGGCCACCACAGAGCTGGCTCGCTCCAACATTCAGCGCCCGTTCATCCGTTTCGACCAACTGCGTCCCAGCGGCAAGCACGTGCTGGAAGTGGACGCGGTCACCAAGACGTACGACACGCCCGCGCCCGATGGCAGTACCGGCCCGGTCTTCAAGCCGTTTACCTCATCCCTGATGCGTGGCGACAAGGTCATTCTGATGGGTCGAAACGGCACGGGCAAGACGACGCTGCTCAAGTCCATGCTGTCCGGTGTGCCGGACGTGCAGGACAGCGACTTCGTCCGTACGCAGGGCGACGTCAAGTGGGGCCATGAGGCGCAGATCGGCTACTTTGCGCAGGACCACACCGCCGCCATTGCCAAAGGCACCACTGTCGCGGAGTGGCTGCACAGCTACGACCCCAAGAAGTCCACCGAAGAAATCCGTGGCATCCTTGGCCAGATGCTCTTCCGCGGCGAAGAAGGCATGAAGAAAACCGACGCTCTCTCCGGCGGCGAGGCGGCGCGCCTGCTATTTTGCAAGCTGATGATGCAGAAGCCGAACATCCTCATCCTCGACGAGCCGACGAACCACCTCGACCTCGAAAGCATCAACGCGCTGAATCAGTCGCTGCAGAAGTATGAGGGCACCGTCCTTCTCGTAACGCACGACCAGGACCTGATCGAAGAGGTCGGTACGCGCATCTGGCACTTCGAGCACGGCACCGTGACCGATCACAAGGGGCCGTACGAGGAGTACCAGCAGCAGCTGGCGATGGTCGCAAAGTAGGCGGTGCAGGCCTGTCGAGTGTTCAGGATTGATGTTGGCGATGTGTACGCATGATCTACTTGGCCAGTGTCGATCCTTGTGGAAATCCTTTTAGCTGATGAGGGCCAAGGGCCCGTAGCATAACAGCCTAGGCCGCAGGCCTAGGTATCGAGATCAACCAAACATTTGAGCGCCAACGGCGCGGTACATAGGTCCAGAGAGAAAACCGATTCAGCTCTCTGTGTCGCGCCTTCAGCGCTCATGCACTTTGCGGCTCCGCACCTAGGCCTCCGGCCTAGGCTGTTATGTACAGGGCCGCTGGCCCAATCTTGGCGATATCTCATAGCTTGGTGGCACGTGCTTTCCACTGCAGCCAGAAGCTTAGGCGCATGTTGACAGCTGCAGCCCACAGCGTGAGCGTTATCAGTGCCGAAGGGTTTGCGGGTCTACCGCTCGCCTGCGGCCGCCACCAGCGCATCCAGCGCGGAGCTGTGCGTGCCCGCGTCCATCTGCGCCATCGGCCCGGACCACACAATGCCGAGCTGGTTGCTTTCTGTGCGGTCAGTCTGCCAGATGCTGGCTACATTGGCCGCGAAGAACGCACGGTAGCGCGCCTCCTGCACTTGCCCATTCAGCTTGCCCAGATTGCGCACGAAGATGCCTTTGAACTGGTTCGCATCCGCTCCGCAGCTGTTCGGCTCACACGGATCGTGCAGGATACCGTTCTCGTCTGTCAGGTGCGCCAGACCCGCATCGGCCAGGACGCGTGCGTCAGTTAAGAGGCCGTCGTCGTGCGTCACGCGATACCACTCCGTCAAGCCGCCCAGCACCACGCCCTGGTTATAGGTCCACACGGTGCGGCCATTGTTACGGCAGGTGCCGTCCTTGTCGATGATCAATCCATCGTTGACCAGGTGGTCCTGGTTGATCATGCCGGTGGACTGGAACCATTTCCACTCCTTCGCGGCAAACTCTGCGGCGGCTTTGCGCTCCTCGTCCGTGGCAGCGCGTCGCGCAAGCGAGGCGGCGACGGAGAAGAACAGCTCATTGGCAATCGCATTTTTGTATTTACGATCACGGCTCCACCAGATGCCGCCGCCGCAGGTGTTGTCCCACGCGCCGCTCATGTCCTTGAAGATGGACCCGGCCATGGCGAGGTACTCCGGCCTGCCGGTGAGGTCGTAGGCATCCACCCACGCCAGCGCCCACCAGCCCTCATCGTCGTAATAGTCGTTCAGGAAGCCGGGAAAGCCGGTCATTTTGGTCAGCGCACCCACCTGCTGCGGCTTGGGCACGGTCACCTGAGCGTGGGCAAACGTGTTGGCCAGCACCGCCTCGTTCTCCCGTGGTTCGCCCGCGCGCATGGCATCCACCAGCGTCGTGACCGCATTGGCCGCGTTCCACCAGCCGGTACTGCGGTACAGGCCGGTCTGGGGCACGTACCACTGTTGCAGGGCGGCGATACCGGCCTCTACGCGGCGCAGCGTCTCTTGCCGCGAGACAGGTGCGGCAGGGTTCTGCGCGTTGGCAGCTGGCAGCACAATCAGCAGGGCGAACAGCAAGAAGTACCGTAACCGCATGTCCATCGTTGTACAGCAAAAGTACCCAGGCGTGCCTACGGCGTGTCTAGCTATACTGAACGTACGTCACCAAGCCAGCCATGGCGTGATGAGGACCAAGGAGCCGTAATGCCGCAGATGCAACCGGAACGTGCCGAGTCAAAAAATGTGCTCGGCCTGCCGTTGGAGGCCTGCGGCAAGGATCCGGTGACCGGGTTCTACCGCAACGGCTGCTGCGACACGGGCCCGGACGACACCGGCGTGCACACGGTCTGCTGCATCGTGTCCGAGGAGTTCCTGGCCGTTTCCAAGCACCTGGGGAACGACCTGTCCACGCCCATGCCGCAGTACGGCTTTCCGGGCCTGAAGCCGGGGGACCGCTGGTGCGTGTGCGCGGCGCGCTGGCTACAGGTGTACAAGGCAGGTGCGGCCTGCCCCGTGGTGCTGGAAGCCACGCATGAGAACACACTGCACATCGTTTCCTTCGATCTCCTGCTGCAACACGCCGTTATTCCCGAAAAATTAAATTAAGGCACTCTCGGCGGCTTGACTTGCCGCGCCTCATCGCCGACGCTTAAAGCATTCAACTTTTGCGAATCTGGCCCTGCGTAGGCGCAAGCGTGCAGAGAAGACCGGATCGCACCGGCTCACCCCCGTGGGCGTACTTTGACGGCAGACCGTTTGCGGCTGGCCGTGTGTTCAGGAGCGATGCACTTGAAGTTTTTTCATGGGAAGAAGGCACTGTGCTTTTCAGCGGTTCTGGCGTGTGGCTTGACGGGCGTCAGCGGCTACGCGCAGTCTGCCGCGCTGGGCGGCATTGCCGGTGAGGTTCGTGACGCAGCCGGCAGCATCATCCCCGGCGCAACGGTCACCATCGTCAACACGGGTACGGGCGCAAAACGCGATCTGACGACCGACAGCGAAGGCCATTATGCCGTGCAGTTTTTGCAGCCCGGTAGCTACGAGCTGATTGTGAGCGGCGGCAGTGGCTTTGGCCGCGTTGACCAGAAGAACATCACGGTAGCAGTTGGCAGCACCAACTCCTTGGACATCACCCTGCCAGCGGCCAGCGTTTCGACCGAGGTCGTAGTGACCACAGAGGCCGTGCTGGTGGACTCCGAAAAGGTGGAACAGTCGCAGGTGGTGTCTGAGCAGCTGGTCAACAACCTGCCCGTGAATGGACGGCGCTTCGACAACTTCGTGCTGCTGACGCCCAACGTCGCGCCCGACGGCAACACCGGCCTGCTCAGCTTCCGCGGCATCTCTGGCCTGTACAACACCAACCTGGTGGACGGCGCGAACAACAACCAGGCCTTTTTTTCTGAGGCGCGTGGCCGTGCCATTGGCGCACCGTACGTGTTCCCGATCGACGCCGTCAAGGAGTTCCAGGCCGCCACATCGGGCTATTCGGCAGAGTTCGGCCAGGCTGCCGGAGGTGTCATCAACGCCATCACGAAGTCCGGTACCAACAGTGTGCACGGCGATGTGTACGAGTACTACCGCACGCCCGGCTTCAACGCGCTCGACCCCTTGAGCAAGTACAACGGCATAACGCAGAAGAACCCGCTCCTGCTCACGCAGCCGGTTAAGGTACAGCACCAGTTCGGCATTTCGGTAGGCGGGCCCATCATCAAGGACAAGCTGTTCTACCACGCCGTCTACGACGGCTACCGCCGTGTCAACCCCATCACGTACCTGTCCACCTACAACACCTCCACGCAGAGCATCAGCAACCTGGTGGCCCTGTGTGACGGGCGTACCAGCGGCTACCTGACGCGGGGCACTACCATCTATCCATCCGTTATCCCGAACGTCAGTCCGTCGCAATGCAGCGCCGCGGTCTCCTTCGCCAACACCAATCTCCTGGGCTCGTTCGCTCGCAACACTACGCAGGACATCTATCTCCCGCGGCTCGATTATCAGGTCACGCCGAAGACGCACCTTTCGGCGTCGTTCCTGTTTGAAGACCTGAAGCAGCCCAACGGCTACAACTCGTCGGCCACGGTCAACAATGGCTCCATCACGCAGAACGGCGGCATTAACTTTCACGAGCGTTTCCTGTTCGCAAATGCAGAAACCTCGCTTGGTCCCAACGCCGCGAACGTGGTCCACTTCCAGTGGTCACGCGATCTGGAAACTGCGGGCACCAACACCGGCGGTCCTGCCATCAATTTGACCAACCTGTTCGCTTACGGTGAAACATCGGCGCTGCCCCGTGGCGCGTTCCCGGACGAGCATCGCTGGCAGATTACTGACATCTACTCCCGCACTGCGGGCCGTCATTCCATCAAGGTGGGTGCCGACGTAAACCTGATTCACGAGCAGATTTCCAACTTGTTTGGCGGCGACGGTTCCTTCTCGTACTCCAACGGTACGGCGGAGTACAACTTTGCCAGCTGGGTTCAGGATGTCTACCAAGTCAACGGCGGCAGGCACTACAACTCCTTCTCGCAGACCAACGACCCCATCACCCACGTGGGTGCGGACGACTTCTGGAACAAGGACCTCGACATCTTCGCGCAGGACGACTGGAAGATTACGCCTAAGCTACTCCTGTCCCTGGGCGCGCGCTACGACGTGCAGTTAGTACCGCAGCCGGACATGCCGAACAACAACAACGCTGTCGCATTTGCCGCCACAAGCGTGATCAATACGGACTACCACATGGCCGCGCCACGCTTTGGCTTCGCCTGGACACCACGGGAGGGCACGGTCGTTCGAGGTGGCTATGGCATTTTCTACGGCCTCACGTCGAACTCGCTCTGGTACACCTTGCGGCGCGAGAACGGCGTGTACCAGCAGCAGTTCTCCACGCCCACCGTCACCATCACGGCGTATACGGGTGTGACTGGTGCGGCTGCCGGACAGCCCAACGTGCGCCTGCAGCAGCCTGCCGCCAACACGTACGCCTCGTACGCGCCACAGGGTGGCATTCCAGCCTTTACGCCGCCCGGACCAGCCCCGGTGAATCAGGTCACAGGTGCGTCCACGCCTGCGTTCAATCCAGGCCTGCCCCCCGCAGCCATCGGCGTGCGCGGTGCAAACGCGAACTTCCTGAATCCGTTTACCCATTCGTACGATCTGGCGGTGGAGCAGCAATTGCCGCTCCGTGCCACACTGACCGTCAGCTACGTGGGCACACGCGGCATGCGCCTGCCCATCTACGTGGATACCAACGTCAACCCTGCCGTGGTCACCAACCGCACGTACCAGGCAAACACGTCCGGCGGTACGTTTAACTTCGCCTTCCCGTACTACTCGCAACGTCTGTACACCTCTACCTCGTCCGTCCTGACCGGCTTTTCTGACGTCAACAGCTGGTACAACGCAGGTGCGTTCTCCGTCCGCAAACCGTTCTCGAATGGCTTCGAATTGCTGGCGAACTACACGTGGGCGCACACCATGGACGCGGGGCAGTCCGGTGCGCCAAACGGCACCTTTAATGGCACGGATTCGCCCATCATTCCCTTCGCACTGGGCCACCGTCAGGGTAGGGGTGCGGAGTACGCCCGGTCCGACATCGATCAGCGCGGCCGCTTTGTGGGCACACTGCTCTATAGCACCAAGTTCCCCATCGACAACAAGTATGCCGCGTACGCTGCCAACGGCTGGCAGATCTCCGGCACTGTCACGGCGCAGACTGGCTTCCCGGTGACCGGCTTCATCAACGGATCCATCTCGTCGCCGCTTGCCGGGGATGGTGGTATCAGCGGCGCGCAGGTCACCAGCGGCACGGGCTACCGTGTGCCGGACCAGCTCGCCGCGCGCAACAGCTTTAAGGGGCCCGGTGTGCACAACACCGATCTGCGCGCCTCGCGCGAGTTCCCGTTCTTTCGCGAGGGCATGCGGCTGGAGCTTGCGGCGGAGGCGTTCAACCTCGCCAACCACCGTAACATTCTGGGTGTGAACACAAGCGCCTACTCGTACACAGCGCCCAGCAACGCCGCGGGTACCACCTGCCCGGCTACGCTGTACACCGGCGGCTGCTTCTCGCCGTACTCGCTGTTCTACACAACAACCTCCACGTCCAGCACCATCTACGGTCCACGCCAGCTGCAACTACTGGGACGCCTTTACTTCTAGTACTCCAGACAGCAAAAGCCCCGGTGAAGGCCGGGGCTTTTGCTGTCATAACAGGTGGTGCACTCGAGAGGATTCGAACCTCTGACCTACAGCTTCGGAGGCTGCCGCTCTATCCAGCTGAGCTACGAGTGCCTGCTTTAAGTGTACTCGAAAGTCGTCGGCCCAACCCGCACGCGCGAGGTCAGCACGGCAGTCGATAGAGCCCCGCCTGAGACAATGGAGACGCATGTTCATCCCTTCCATTGATCTCATGGGCGGTCGTATCGTCCAGCTGCAGCAGGGCGAAACACTCAAGCTCGCCTTCGACGATTTCGACTACTGGATCGAGCGCTTCGCCAGGTACCCGCTGGTGCAGCTCATCGACTTGGATGCGGCCATGCGGCAGGGCAGCAACCGCGACCTGATCCAGCGTTTCACCTCGAAGCTCACGTGTCAGGTGGGTGGTGGTCTGCGCTCGGCAGAGGACGGCCGGGTCATGCTCGATCTCGGTGCGAAGCGCGTCATCTACGGTTCCACGCTGTTCGGCGGCGATACTGAGGCAGACCGCAAGCGTCATCCGGTCATGAACCTCGACTTTGCCGAACGCCTGCGCATGTCCCTGGGCGAGGAGCAGTTGGTCTTCTCCGTCGATACCAAGGGCGGCAAGGTGGCGGTCAAGGGCTGGAAGGAGCAGGTGGACTTAACGCCCGACGAAGCCGTCACCTGGCTAGAAAATGACTGCGCCGCGTTCCTTTACACCCACGTGGACACCGAGGGCACCATGACCGGCTTCCCGATGGAGGTGGCTGCCATCCTGCGCGCCTGCACGGCCAAGCAACTCATCGTGGCGGGCGGTATCAAGCAGCAAAGCGAAGTCGACGAACTCGACAGCATGGGCGTGGACGCAGTAGCGGGCATGGCCGTATATTCAGGTGCCATGGAGGTGTAATTGTGACGTGTGCACAGTGTGAGCATGGCCACAGAGCATCCTGGCTGATGCTGTGCGCTTTGCTGAGCATGCGCCTTGTGCTGTGTCCTACGCTAGTAGGCCAACAGTCTACGCCTCCGCCTGCCACCAGCACCGCGCCTGTCACAGGCGTCGCAACGGCACCCACGCGCGTAGACCTGCCGCCCAGCACCATCTACACAGAGACCCTTGCGCCCGCTGAGGCGATCCACGCGGACATCGCCAACTGGTCCGATGTAGAGGTCACCGCGTTCCACGCCGCCATGGTTACAGCAAAGGCCGAGTGCAGCCGCCTAGAGCAGACGCCCCACGAGGGCGAGGAGGCGCTGGCGCTGGCACGGCTGTGCGCCTTGGGTCAGGACTGGGACGGCACCTACTCTGCCGCGCGCTGGTACACCCGCGCCAGCGCACCACCAGAGGAGTCCCAGCACCTCGCGCTCGGCTTCGGCTTGCTCTTGCAGGCGGACCTCTCCACGCCGAATATCCGCCGCGCCGTCCAGGACTTGACGGAACTGAACAGCCGCCTGCCGCTCTCGGCAGATACCGACTCCATCTTCGCCTACGCCATCCGTGCGCTGGAGATTACACAGCCAGAGGCTGGCCTGCAGGCAGCGCTGCTGCGGCAACCCGCGCTGCTGGCTATCGTTGCCGGAGCACCTGCGGCACAACCACCACTCAGCCCAGGTCAGGCTGAGGCGGAGGCCTGGCACACGCTCTCGCTACTGAGTCTTGCGGGAGACAACAATACCGAGCAGCAGCAACGGCAAGCCCTGCTGGACGCCATCGGCAAACGTGCCATAGCACTGTCCGTTTCGGATGCCTACCTCTCTAGCCGCGCACACGTGCAATATGAGTGGTTGGGCAAACCTCTACCAAACGTCCACACCACACGCGACACCACCGCCAAGCAAGCCGTAGGTAGAGCCAGTGGGAAGCCAGCAAGCGTTATGCAATCGCTGAACAAACCAGCAGAGACAACCCTACTCATTGTGGAACATGAAGACGCCACTGACGTGGCAACGCTGTCTGCTGCGATAGATGCGCTGCGCTCACGGCTACAGCCTTCTGCGCAGGCACGGCTGGTTCTGGTACAGACACAAACCACCATCGAGCCTGGCAAGCCAGCAGCACCGGTGCATGCTGTCTACACTGACTCGCCGCTGTTGGAGCAGCTGGCCGCCAGCCCTGGACCGCTCTTCATACTGCTGAATGCGCAGGGTACGATCGCTTACCTGGACACAGGCTCTGCCGCATGGCTTAACCCACAAGCACAGGCAGAAACTCTGCTGGAGCGCGCGGCACAACCCGCCAAAGATGGCCAAGCCGCTGCACCGTAGCCTGAGTTACTCGGTATTCGAGTCCGCCACGGCGTAGTAGCCCTTGCGCGCCTGCACCTTCACATCCTTGCCGCAGGTAATGTTGATGTTGCGGAAGGTGCCGTCCAGGTT
>CALMRM010000197.1:19364-21966 GCA_937871605.1 uncultured Terriglobus sp.
GTCCAGGTTCGTGTTTTTGGGCGTGTAACTTACCACGTACTGCGTGCGCAGTTCATCGCTGATCTGGGCAAAGGCCTCGTCCAGCCGCTTGGCGTTGTGGCCGATGTTGATCACGCGGCCACCTGTTTCACGCGCCAGGCGATCCATGTCCGCAGCCGGGTTGAAGCCCATGTACTGCCCGAAAAACCCCTGATCGCTGATCAGGATGACGTAGATGATCGCATTCGCCTTTTGCCCGGACTCGATCGCCTCCTTCAACTTGGTGTTGCTGCCCTGGTCGCCGCCATCCGTCAGCAGGACCAGCACCTTGCGCCCGGCTTCGTCGTGCAGCTTGTCATGTGTGGCTAGGTAGACCGCGTCGTACAGCAGCGTACCCTTCGGCGTCATATTGCCGGTGACAGAGCCGGTGCCCGCGCCGGTGTTGATCTGCGCCTTATCGATGGCGCGGCGCAGTTCACGGGCGCTGTTGGTGTAGTCGGCCAAGAGGTCCACGTTGATGTCAAACGAGATGAGGAAGGCCTCGTCCTTGGGCGTGAGCATGTCTTTCAGGAACTGCGCGCCACTCTCCTGCTCCAGCGGCAGTACGTTCTGTTGCGAACCGCTGGTGTCCAGCAGGATGCCAATGGTGAGCGGCAACTTTTTCTCCTGCGTGAAGTTCTTGATAACCTGCGGTTCCTTATTCTCCGTGATCTCGCAGTCGTCCTTGTGCAGACCGGTCAGGAAGCCGCCTTTGTCGCGCGCGCTGAAGTAGGTGTTCACCAGGTTCACGCGAACCTTCAGCGTCTCGCCCTCCTGAATGGTCTCTGGCGCGGGCGGCGGTGCCTTGCTGGCGGGCGGCGGCCCACCGGGCGAGGGTGCCTCCTGTGCACGGAGCGACACAGCGGCGGGCAGCAGAGCGGCGGACAGGAGCAGGGGGCGCAACACACGCATACAGATATTGGACGGAGCAGCCTGCCCGCGGGTCTACACGCTGTTTCCGTTCGTTGCAGTGAACAGGGTCAGCCAGCACAGTAGCAGCGACAACGAACCAGGCCGCATGTGCGTCCAATCGGCATCGTGCAGGGTGCAATGTCCAGCACTGGTAGTCTAGGGATTGGCATCGCAGGAGGGCAGTCTCGGTGAAGTTGGGCATAGCGGCATGCATGGTGGTTGTGACGGGAACGCTGCTGGCAGCGCAGGAGCGCAGTGCGCAGCAGGCGGCTCTGCCAGACTCACCAAAGGCACAGCAGGCGATCCCGGATAGCCCGCGACCCCAGGTGGTGCCAGACGCCGCGACCATTACGCCTGGCAAAGGTGCGCCTGCCTCTACCAGCGCCGTTGCGGATGACGGCTTCAATGGTCAGGCACCCACGTCGGCCCTGCCGGCGGGTAAGGCTGCTGCGGACGATGGTGCAAACGATCCTGCGCCGGACATCAAGGCGGAACTTGGCCCAGGCGGCCGCGTCAACACGATTCGTGCCAACGTCAACTTTGTGCAGATTCCATTCACCGTCAAGGACAAGAGCGGTGCACTCGTTCCCGCGCTCGACTGGCGTGAGGTGCGTGTGTATGAGAACGGTCTGCGCAAGCAGATTCGGTTCTGGACCAGCGACCCCTTTCCCTTGTCTGTAGCGTTTGTGATCGATCAAACACTCTCCGTCAACGTGATGAGCACCGTGAACAACTCACTGGGTGCCGTGCAAGGTGGCTTTACACCTTATGACGAGATGGCGATCTATACCTACAACAATGGCCCAGTCCTGCGCACGGACTACACCGGCGCGCAGAGCCCGCGCGTGAACGCCGTGCTGGCGCAGAGCAAGAGCTCAGGCCGCGATGCGTACCTGGCCGATCCCGGCGGGCCGCTGTCGCAAACAACCGACATCAACAACAAGGGCAACTTCGACCCCAACACCGCTGCCAATCGTAGCGCGCCGGGTGCCATCTTCACTGCACCACCTAAAGAGACCCACGCGCTCAATGACGCCATCTTCATGGCGGCGCAGAGCCTGGCAAAGCGCCCTGACGGCCGGCGGCGCGTGATCTATGTGGTGAGCGACGGTAAAGAGTATGGCTCCAAGATCAAGAGCAAGGAAGTGATCCACTACCTGCAGACCAACAAAATCGCCCTGTATGCGACCGTGGTAGGCGACAGCGCGACGCCGTACGTCGGCTTCCTGGACCGCTACCACATTCCATTCACCATGAAGGAAAACATCTTGCCGCAGTACGCCGCGGCGACGGGTGGCGAGGCGATCAGCGAGTTCCGGCAGAAGGGTATTGAACAGAGTTTTGCCAAGATCGGTGGCGATGTACGCCTGCAGTACACCGTCGGGTACTACTCCAACGAGCCGATCACGGATGGCAAGTTCCGCTCTGTCGAGGTCAAGATCTTGCGTCCCGGCCTGGAAGTGGTGGCAAAGAAGGGCTACTATCCCTCCGCCGAGAACCTGATGCGGACCGGTACCCGCAGCACAACCCCGCAATAGGCATGGGGCAGCAGACGGGCGGCACTACCCTCTTTGGACTCCTGGCTGCCACGGCGTGGGGTGGCGGCGACTTTGGCGGCTCCATGGCCGTCAAGCGGGCTGGTGCCACGATGCAAAGCTCGCTCGCCGTGGTT
>CALMRM010000197.1:21976-23407 GCA_937871605.1 uncultured Terriglobus sp.
GGTTGTGATTGGTCACATCAGCAGCCTGGCCGTGCTTGCTCTGGTGGCGTACCGTCTAGGCAGCCCGCTGCCCTCTGCTACAGCAGTCTTGTGGGGGGTCGGCGGCGGCATGGTGTCCGGCGTTTCGCTCATTGCCTTCTACTTTGCGCTCGCAGAAGGGCACATGGGCTCTGCGGCCGCCGTCAGTGGGCTGCTGTGCGCCGCCGTACCCGCCATCGTGGCGCAGCTTACCGAGGGATGGGCGCGCTGGCCCCAACTGCTCGGTTTTGCGATGGCTGCGGCCGCCATCTGGTTCATTGCCAGCGCGGCGGATGCTGTGGGTGCATCGCGCCGCACCGCAGGGCTGGCGGCGCTCTCCGGTGCCGGGTTCGGCGTGTACTTTGTTGCGCTGCGGCAGGCAGGCCTGACCGGCGTCCTGTGGCCTACGGCGTGCGCCAGGGTGGGCAGTGCAGGCATCTGCACCGTGCTGTTGCTGGTACTGGCGCTCCGTCACCGCATTACCAAGCGGTCTGTGGGTACGTTTATCCATCTCCACCGCACTACGCTGTGGTGGATCCTCGGCGGCGCGACCCTCGACATGCTTGGCAACCTCTGCTTCATGCAGGCCACCCGGTTGGGACGGCTGGACGTAGCGGCGGTGCTGGCCAGCATCTACCCGGCCGGTACCATCCTGCTGGCGGCAGCCGTGCTCAAGGAGAAGACCACCACGCGTCAGCGCTGGGGCATGGTGCTTGCGCTGCCCGCCGTCGTACTCATCACCTTGTAGCGTCCGCCGTTTACAGCTTGAGCGTAGAAATATCCACGGTAGGTTTCGGATAGCTCAGCTTCATTCCCTCAAGCGCGCCTACCAGGATCGACGAGATCGCCACGTCGCGGTACCACTTGTGATTTGCCGGGACCACAAACCAGGGCGCATGCTTCCTGCTGGTGTGCTCGAAGATGCTTTCGTAGCAGTCCTGGTACTGCTCCCAGAACTTGCGCTCTACAAAGTCCCCTGCGGAAAGCTTCCAGTGCTTGTCGGGCGCGTCGATGCGCGCTTTCAGCCGCTCTGTTTGCTCCTCCTGCGAAATATGCAGAAAGAACTTGAGCACGGCCACGCCGTTGTCCACCAGCATGGCCTCAAAGTCGTTGATCTGTGCCATGTGCTGCTTGGCACGCTTGCTGCTCAACGCGCCGTGCACACGCGGTGCAAGTACGTCTTCATAGTGCGACCGGTTGAATATCCCGATCATGCCCCTGGGCGGCACCTGCGCATGGCAGCGCCACAGAAAGTCATGCTTCGCCTCCAGCGGAGTTGGAACCTTGAAGGCTGCTACGGTACAGCCCTGCGGATTGACCCCGCTGAAAATGTGCCGGATGGTGCCGTCCTTGCCCGCGGTGTCCATGCCCTGCAGCACAATCAGCAGACCCTGTTCCGCGCCCGCGTACAGC
>CALMRM010000197.1:23417-32225 GCA_937871605.1 uncultured Terriglobus sp.
GGGTGTGGAAGGGCTATACCTGCCTGGAGCCAGAGCAGCGGCTGTGCCTCGTCGGCATCCTTCAGGTCTCCCGTATCGCTGGGGTCAAACTCCTTCAGGCGCACCTTGCGGTCTGGCGGAATCAGGTAAGGGGAATCGATCTTCACGGGGGTGTGCTCGCCTTCAAGGGTGTCATCGGTCTTATGCGTTCGCGCAGCAGCTGCAACCTAGCCTATCGCGAGATGCAGAAAAGCCCCGGCCGCAGCCGAGGCTCTGAACGCTTGTCGACGTGTGCGCTTACTTTGCAACGGTGTCTTTGTTCTCTGGCGCGGGCGTCACGATGTGCGCGTCATTCTTGACGTCGTCGCCGACACCCTTCAAACCTTCCTTAAAGCCCTTCAGGCCTTCACCCAGGCCCTTGCCAAGCTCTGGCAGTTTCTTGCCACCGAAGAACACCACAACGATGAGGCCGATGATGAGCAGGTGCATGGGCTGGAACAGGTCGTTGAGCATGAAGTCCTCCGCAGAAAACGCACCCAAATGGGGCGCCTCAGCCAGACCATTGTCGCACATCACCCAGGTGTTCTGCGTTCCCCAGCGACGCGTGGCCGGTATATCCTGAAAGCACAGCACGGCGCCAGCGGTCCCCCGGGGTACGCCAGCAATACGGCGCTGCCAGCAGTGGAGGAACATGCACATTACCCGTCCCCGGCGCGCTTATGCCGGGCTGTCGCAACCAGCCGCTACCCCTGGGCACACAGCCCGCATCACCCGTTGGACCGGCACAGCTCTCCTGCTTGCAGCCTGCACCGCCGCAGCCCTCCACGCGCAGGACACGTTTCGTCCACCGCAGCCCGTCACCTACACGCAGAAGTACGAGGTGTATGGCGGCATCAACTACAGCAACGGCCAGGCTGGGCAGAACCTGCCCAAGCGCTTCAACATGGCCGGTGGTGAAGTGATGGCGACGGATTGGCTCACGCCCAAGTACGGCATTGCCGCTGACGTGCGCTACACCGCGGGGACCACGCCCGTGCTGCCCGGTGCACAGGCCACCAGCCCGCATGTACAAACGCGTCCGCTGGTGTCGGAACTCATCTACATGGGCGGCCTGCAGTACCACTGGGGTGGCAACCAGCATGTGGGCGTGAATCTGCACGCCCTGGCCGGTGCCGCTAGCGGTGACTTCGATCACAGCAACCCCGGCCTGTCACCGGCAGTGTTCGTCGGAACCACGGGCCTGTATTCCAACCACACGTCGTTCATGGGCACGGCGGGTGGCAGCTTCGACTTCAACCGCTCCGCGCGCTGGGCCGTTCGTGTGTCACCGGAGATCGTGTTCGAGCACTTCGGTACGGAACTGCGCGAGTTTGTGTACGTTTCTGGCGGCGTGCTGTACCGCTTCGGCGACCGCTAGGCCTGCCTGCGACAAGTTAAAAGCAGAACGCGAAGGGCACAAGGGAGAAGCACGCAGAGGACGCGAAGGCTGTATAGCTAACATCGCGCTCTTCGCGTGCACGTCCTTTGCGTCCTTCGCGTTCTGCTTTTAGTCCGGACCACTTACATCGTCTGCATGAACTCTTCAGAAACAGGATTTTCGTAGGGCGACTGGTTCCGCGTGACCACGGTGATGCCACTCGGTGTCACGTGGTACCGCTTTCTGTCCTCGTCAATGTTGTACCCGATCACGGTGCCATCCTCAATCTTCACGTCGCGGTCGATGATGGCGCGCCGGATGCGGCAGTGGCGGCCAATGGTGACATGGGTAAAGATGACAGAAGAGTCCACGTCCGAGTAGGAGTTCACCCGCACATCCTGCGACAGCACGCTCTGCCGCACTGCCGAACCGGAGATGACGCACCCCGGCGAGACGACCGAGTTGATCGCAGTACCCGTGCGCCCCTGCTCACCAAAGACGAACTTGGCCGGTGGGTACTGCGTTGGACGGGTCCGCATGGGCCAGTCTTTGTCGTACAGGTTGAAGGTCGGCGACACCGAGGCAATGTCCAGGTTGGCGTCGTAGTAGGCATCCAGCGTGCCCACATCGCGCCAGTACAGCGCCTGGTCCTGCCGGTTCTCATCCACAAAGTTGAAGGCAGAAACTTTGTAGCGGCCCAGCAGCTTGGGCAGGATGTTGTGGCCGAAATCGTGCTTGGAGTCTAAGTCGTCTGCGTCGGACATTAACTCTGGCAACAACACGTCTGTGTTGAAGATGTAGATGCCCATGCTGGCATCCACCTTGTCCGGGTTGAAGGGCGAACGCACCGTAGTCGTCTTTGGCTTCTCCTGGAAGCCGGTGACCTCACCATCGCGGCTCACCTCTACCACGCCAAAACCCGCGACCTCGTCCGGATTCACGGGCAGCGTAGCAATGGTGCACGCTGCGCCACTGCGGCAATGCTGGTCCAGCATCAGCCGGTAATTCATTTTGTAGATGTGGTCGCCCGACAGGATGATGACGTACTTCGGCTGCTCCGATCCGATGGAGTAGATGTTCTGGTACACCGCGTCTGCCGTGCCCTGGTACCAGTTGCGGTTCACGCGCTGCATGGGCGGCAGGATCTCGATGAATTCGCCCAGTTCGCTGGCCACCACCGGCCCCCAGCCCTCACGAATGTGGCGGTTCAAGCTCAGCGCCTTGTACTGCGTCATGATGTAGACCTTGCGCAGGTCGCTGTTGATGCAATTCGACAGCGTGATGTCGATAATGCGGTACTGGCCTGCAAAGGGAACCGCCGGCTTGGCGCGCTCCTTGGTGAGCGGAAAGAGACGTTCACCGGCACCACCCGCCAGCAGTACGCCCAATGTGTCTTTCATCGAAGGCCCTCCCGCAAGAACAAAGTTGGACGCCGCACACGTGCTGCAGCGTGACGTCGATAGGATGCGGGGGAATGACTTTGGGACAACTTTAACGTACGCCGGGCTGTACTACTCGCCTTCCGCGTCGCGTTCTTCCTCGTCTGCCGGCTCCTCGGGCAGGGAGATGCGCAGCGACTTCAGGAAGCTGACATCGCTCTTGGTAAAGGTGTCGCCATCCTCGGTGGACGCCTCTTCCGCCTCGTCGGAGCCTACCTCGTTCAAGCCGATGGTCGCCTCCAGCATCAAGAGCACGTCAAACCCTTCCGCACGGATATCACGCACCACACCTGAGATCTGGTCCGATTCTGAGACGGAGTCGTGGATGGCCTCGCCCAGCTGCTGGATCAGTTCCTTGATGCGTGGATTGATCGGTTTGTTCATGGTCCGCCCTCCTGCATAACTCTGGCAACAGAGCGCCGCTGCTTGAACTGCGTTCATTTCCTGTCTGCCCGGTCGCTCTACCTCTCGCGCTTACACGCGCGTGTGATGGTCAGACCAGGCCGACTCAAGCTGGTCTGCGAGGTCCTGGACCGGCTTGACGCGCTTGGGTCCCCATACAATCCAACCTGCGCCTGCTGCGCAAATGCCCGCCATTGCCCACAGCACTTTCTTCATGCCATCTCCTTATCGATTCTCAGTGTACCGATCCCCCGGGGTAAGATGCGCTCACCTCCTTCAGCGTTCAGAGGTGGGCGGAGCGTCGTCAGTGCCGCTGCTCAATCGACTCTACGGATTCGCTGTTCACATCAAAGAGGCGGCAACCTTCCGTCACCTGGTGGAAGCGGTAGGACGGATGCAGAAACAGCCCCACGCGCGCATCGCCAGAACCCCACACCTCCTGCACCAGCCACACCCCGTCGTTGCGCGGCGCGGTGACGACGTGCAGCAGAAAGCCCTTGTGCACATTGGCAACGAGGCCGCCGCCCAGCTTCACGTCGCGCATGCCCTGCACATTCGTGTCCTGCACGCGGCCTGTCTCCTCATCGACGGCCACCGTGCCCTGCATGGCTTCCACGGCGCGCTCGGCAATGCCGTTTGCCTTTGCGGAGGGGTCGCCCGCGGCGTCGAACAGGATCGTCGGGCGGCCTGCCACCATCACGCGCCGTTCGTTCGTGAGCTTGATAATGCGCAGGATCTCCGCCTGTGTGATAGCGAATGGACTGGGCTTGCCCTCTTCCGCCTCTTTGATCTGCTTTTTGACGCGCTCCACTTCCTTTTTAGCGTCGCTGCCGCTCAGTGGCTTGCCGTCATGCGACACGGTTTGTGTGATCTGCCGCGCCTTTACGTAGAAGATCTCGCGCTCGTCACCATCCACCTTTTTGGTGCCGCCCTTGCCATCCAGCTGCGTCGTCTCCGTGCGTACCCGGCACAGGTAGCGTTCCCGCTGCGCCTCCGTAGCCGCCGTCTGCTGCAGGGCGCGTTGTCGCAGCGCCTCCACGTTGGGCAGCGGACGCTCCTGCGCGGCCATCGCCACGGCGCACAGCATGCCGCTGCAGACTAGCTGTGTCGCGCCCCGGCCTGGATGAGTGACATGCATAGCTCTTCGATGCAGTGTACGCGGGGTTCTACTCCCGCGCTGTGATGTTGCCGCCCATGCGCGGGCGTTCACCGCCACAACGGGACAACCAAAGTAGACCGCGGACGTCACACTGGGAACGCACGCCGGCAGCGCAGCAGGAACCCGGCACGCACGAGGGTTGAACCATGACGCAACAGGAACAAGAACTGCTCAAGGGCCTGACGGATCGGGTCAAGGGAACGTCGCTGTCGAACAAGGATGCGGAGGCCGAGAGCATGCTACGCGGCGCGCTTGGCAACAATCCGGACGCGCTCTACATCCTGTGCCAAACCGCGCTGGTGCAGCAGTTTGCCATGAGCAACGCCCAGCGCCAACTGACCGAGGCGCGCGCCGAGCTGGACCGCCTGCGCCAGGCAGCAAAGCCGCAGGAACACGGCAGCTTTCTCGGCAACCTGTTCGGCCTGGGCAAGAGCGACAACAGCGCATCGGCACAGACCGCGCCTGCACAGGGCGGCTACGCCCCGGTTCCCAGTTCCAGCCTGCCGCCGCAAGCAGGCTACGGCCAGCCCATACCGCAGCCAGGCTACGGTCAGCCAGTGCCGCAGGCGTACGGCCAGCCCATGTCCCCGTATGGCTATGGCGCACCCCCGGTGGCGGGTGGCGGCCCCTTTGGTGGTGGCGGCGGCTTTCTACAGAGCGCGGCACAGACCGCCGCCGGTGTCGTGGCGGGTGAATTCGCGTTTCGCGCGCTGGAAGACGTTTTCCACGGCTTCGGCGGTGGCGGCGAAGGCCGTGGCTTTGGTGGTGGGTCGGAGGTCGTCAACAACTACTATGGCGACGCAGGTGACCGCGGCTCGGGTGACGGCTTCGGGGACCGGCTGCAGCAGGCTGACGGTCTGGACAGCTCCATTAGTCCTGACATTGAGGATCGCCGCGGCGACAGCAGTGGTTTTCTGGGCGGCAGTGGTGACGGCGACAACTTTGCCGCAAGTGGCGACAGCGACTACGGCGGTACAGACGACTCCAGCGGCGGAGATGACTTCAGCTCAGGCGACAGCGGTGACTCGAACGACAGCTACTAACTTCACGAACACAGCGCAATGGGCTGCGGCCGCCTAGGCCGCGGTCACCCGCTCCCAAAAGCCCGACGTCAGCAGCGGGTCCTTGTAGCGGGCAAACCGCTCCCATTGCGGATACGCCTGCTGGAACTGCTCCGCTGTCATGCGTGCATCCTTGGCAGGGTACAGCTTGCCGCCGTAGTCGAGCGTCATGCTGGCCAGCCGGTCAAACAGCGGGAAGCTCTTGTCCGGCTTGATGGGAAAGTCCAGCGCCAGCGTGATGCCCGGCTGCGGAAAGCTCAGCATGCCGGGTGAAGGCTTGTCGCCAAACGCCTTCAGCACCGCCAGAAAGCTGGCCAGGCCGCTCTTTGCCACTTCGTTCAGCATGGCAATCGTGCCCTCGCGCGCGCTCTCCCACGGTAGGGCGTACTGGAACTGCAAAAGGCCGCTCTTGCCATACATCCGGTTCCAGTGCAGCACCTTGTCCAGCGGGTAAAAGAACGGCTCGTAGTCCTGCAGCGTGCGCACGCGCGGCTTCAACTGCTTGTGGAAGAACACGGTATTGAAGGCGCTCACCGTTGCGCTGTTGAGGGCAAACGACGGCGCATCCATCGGAAACACCAGCTTTGGCTCCGGGGAGGGTGTGAGCTGATCGGGGATCTTGGAATGGTCGCCCAGCATGAAAATGCCGCGCGCAAAGTTTTTGCCCGTCCCTGTGCAGTCCACCCAACTCACCGTGTACTCCACGTCCTTGTACTGCTCGGTCAGCTGCAAAAACTCGTCGACCCCATGAAACTGAATGCCCTCGTAGTCGATCCGGCGGGACACAATCGGCTTGAGCCGCAGCTGTATCCACGGGATCACGCCCGTCAGCCCCAGTCCGCCAATCGTCGCCGCAAACCAGTCCGTGTTGTCGGTGCGCGAGCAATGGAGGCGCGAGCCGTCGCTGCGCAGCAACTCAAACTGGGTGACGTGCGATCCGAAGGTGCCGGCGATATGGTGGTTCTTGCCGTGAATGTCGTTGGCCACGGCACCACCCAGCGTCACGTACTTGGTGCCGGGCGTCACCGGCAGAAACCAGCCCCGCGGCACGGCAAAGTCCAGCAGCTGCGCCAGTGTGAGGCCCGCTTCCGCGGTGAGCAGGCCGGTCTCCGCGTCAAAGGCAATCAGCCGGTTCATACCGGTGGTCACCAGCAGGTTGCCATCCTTCAACAGGCAGCTGTCGCCGTAACTGCGGCCCATGCCCACGGGCAGCGCCCCTGCGGGCATGCCGCCATGCTTTCCCAGCACGGCTGGGTAGTCGCTTTGCCACTGCAGCGGCACTAGGGTCGCGTCATACGCCGGGTAGCGCCCCCATGAACTGAACGGCACCTGGCTAGGCTGAGCCGTGGATCTGTCGAGGGCTTCCACCTGCTGGGTGGATGCCTGCTCGGCAGTGACAGTCTCGGTGACAGAGGGCATATCCCATAGACTACCAACGCTTCCGGTACAACGATAGGGAGATATGCAGCGTGTCGGTGAGATGGCAGAACTCTGGCGCTACCCGGTCAAAGGCATGCGTGGCGAATCGCTCCGGACCCTGCACCTGGATGCGCACGGCGTGGCCGGGGACCGGCGCTTCGCCATTGAGAGCTCCGGGGCGCCGCGCGGAAAGCCGCTGCTTTCCGGTGCGGAGCGCGCGGCCATGCTGCTGTACCAGGCGCGGCTGCAGGGCGACAGCACATGCATCACCACGCCGCGCGGTGCAGAGTACGCCGCGGACGATCCCGCCCTGCTGGCCGACATGCGGGCGCACCTGCCCGGTGGCCACGAACTTTCGTGGGTGCGGTCCACCACGCCGCAGACGGACGTGCGGCCCATAGCCGTGCTGGGTACCGGGACTGCAGCACAACTGGCACAGGAACTGGGCCGCACCATAGATGTGCGGCGCTTTCGAGCCAACCTGCTCCTGCATCTTTCCGCAGGCTTCCTTGAGGATGCCCTGGTGGGCCGGGAGCTCCACATCGGAGAGGCTGTACTCCGTTGTACGGAGCGCACCCCGCGGTGCCGCGTCGTCACTCTGGACCCTGTCACCGCTGTGCCGGACCCGGCCTTGATGAAGCATCTGGACCGTGTGCACGGCGGCCGGGTGGGCATCTATGCCGTTGTGGTCCGCCCCGGGCAGCTTTGCATCGGGGACCCGGTGCATGCCTTGTAGGGCAGGTGTGCTTTCTGCCCCTCTTTGCCGTCCAATCCTGTGATGACGTCCGTGCGCAACGCTCCGCTTGCCCTTGTCGCCGCCCTTTTGGCGGCTCCGCTGCACGCGCAAATGCACAAGGTCGCGACGCCGGACCAGGTGACGCGCGCCGTGGGCGTGTATGAGTATGTGGGCGACCCGCAGCACCCCACGGCGGCACGGCTGATCCCGGTGTCGCTGTTCATCGGCGGCCATTTTGAGGATGCGGACGTGTACCTGGCGCGGCCCATTCCGTTTGCACTGGATGGCGGCCTGCGCTATGAACTGCAGCGTGCGGGCGTGCGGCAGGATTACCTGGACGTGGTCGCATCCCGGCACTTTACCAGCAGCTCCGCCGCCACAGCTTCGCCCTTCGATGACAGTTGGTTTGGGTATGGCCGCGTGGTGCCACCGCCCGTACCAAAATTAGCTAAAGTGCGGCCCAACTGCGGCAATGCGCATGTCGTGCAGGAGGCTGACACGTCCCAGAAGAACGACGGCAAGCCCCACTTCGGCTCCAAGCCGGCGGACGACGACAGCCAGCCGAAGAACACCCACAGCCGCCACTCAGCGGCACCTGACCCATGCCGCGACGAGCCGGAGTACGCCTCAAACGACGACAGGCCTGACAAGGTGAGTCTGGCTGACGACAGCAAGGACAAGAACGCGCCCGACCCGGAGCGCCCCACGTTGCATCGCTCGCCGGAAACGACTGCCAACAACACCGGTGCGAACGGCAAGCCGGACAAGAAGACTCCCAAGCCGCCACCGGCTGTTATCACCGCAAACGGCGGCCCGGCAGACGACCCGGATCGCCCGACCATCCGCCACCGCACCACGGATGAGAACGACCCCAGCGCGCTGCCGCCCGATCCCATCGACCTGGCAAGCCGTGCAAGCTCGCCAGCCACCGCGAAGGGCGCTGCCGAGAGTGACCCGGCCGCCACTCTCCCGGCAACCGCGAACGATACGGTTGCGGAGGGTGGCACCATCACGGCTGGCAATACCTCGAACGGTGCACCGGTGCTGCGGCGCGGTCGCATCAGCACGCCTGCCACACCACCTCCGCCTGCGACCACCGCAGCCGTGGCAGGCAAGCCCGCGTCCAAGTCTGCCTCAACGGCGATTGCCCCTGCGGCACAGCCGTCTGCCCATGCCGTGCCGCCGCCACTGGACGC
>CALMRM010000198.1:0-6018 GCA_937871605.1 uncultured Terriglobus sp.
TCTTGATGGTGCCGGCATGAGCGGCAGCAGCGCCAATGCAGGCGAGGGCAGCGGTGAGGACAAGGCGTGGCGAGAAGAAACGGGCAGAACGCATGGATTAATTCCTTAGGGGGTGGGAATATACAGAGGTCGCTCACTTAGAAAGCACTCGACCGCTGTTGTTAGACACAGAGTACTGTCCCTGCACTATAGATTCGTGTCTTCAGGTAGGATCGGTTTGCCTTTTTTTGCGTTTGTTCCAAAAGGAAAAGAGCGCGTCTTTCCATATTAGGAACTTCTTAGTCTTTCCCAAAAAGGTCGCCGTGTATTAAGACGCGAAGTTTCGCGCGACTGCGCGGGGAACGGCTTAACGCTTACGGAAGAACGGCCGCATCAATTGGCCCAGCACAGACTTCGGCAATGGTTCGTCAATCCCGTACCGCTGCGGGTGCCGGTCACCGGGCAGGTGCAACGTGCCGAACACGCGATCCCACACCGGCATCATGGAGGCGTAATTCTTGTTGAAGAGTGACGGGTCGTCATTGGTGTGGTGCCAATGGTGAAACGCCGGCGAGGCGATCAGGTGCTCCAGCGGCCCCATGCGCAGCCGGAGATTGCTATGAATGAAAAATCCCCACACCGTTCCAATCAGCACCACCAGCACAGGCACCAGGCCGGCGGCACCGCGGATGGGCGCGGCCAGGCCGAGCATGTACATCGGGAGCAGGCCACAGATCCTGGTAAAAACAATATCGATCGGATGTGCCCGCGTGTTTACCAGGAAGTCCATGTGCTCTGCACTGTGATGAATGGCATGGAAACCCCAGAGCAGAGGCACCTCATGGCTCCATCGATGACCCCAATAAAAGCCAATCTCACCCACCACGAGCGAGAGCACCACACGCACCGCCAGTGGTAAGCCGTTCACCCAGCGCAGATACCCTGCGGGCAACAGGTGTAGCACAGCCCACGTCAGAAGCGACAGCGGAATGGCCAGCAGCATGGCAGGTAACAGGCTGCTCAAAAAGTAATACAGAAGATCGGTAAGTACGCCCTTGCGGAACACCTTCGCGGGGTGCAGAGCGAAAAGCCTTTCCAGCGGTACAAACAAAACCGTGAGCAAAACGAGCCACACAAAGAGACGCAGCACCTGTACAAGGGCAGCGGCGGCAGTCGGAGTGAGTCGTTGCAGAAAGTCCGGCATTTAGGTGTTCTCGATTTATCGGTCGTTACCGAGATCTATCGGCAGGATCGACATAAACACTGTAAAGCCGAAAAATGGGGTAAACGGCTTCGAGTGATGTCATAACTGCTCAGCCAGCGATGGTCAATCGTTCGTAATCGGCTCAGCCGTCAACACGCGCGCTCCGCTGCGCAGCACAGCCAGGCCGTCCGCCCGTCCCGCAAAGTAGCGTTCGTTGATGGCGTCGTGGCCCAGGTCGCACCGGACCTGCCAACCGTGCCGGGCCAGCAGCTCGCGCGCCTCCTGCGGTTCCAGCCACGTTTGGAAAGGCTCACCCGCGGCAGCTACGCGCGCAGCCAGCGAGTCGAACTCGAGCTGCTCAATCGGCGGCAAGGCGTGCCGGGGCAGGCAGTAATCCATCAGCAACACGCTGTGCGCGGCGCTGCCTGCAAGCTCCTGCAGCGTTGCCTCCAGGGCGGTCCGAGGCAGGTACGGCACGACACCAAGCCACGCAAAGACGGTGCGCTGGGCTGCATCAAAGCCTGCTCGCTGCAGGCACTCACCCAGACCGTCCTGCTGAAGGTCTGCCGAAACATGAATGGCATTGGGTGGTACTGCCATGTCCGCCTGCTGCAGCAGCGTTTGCTTCCACTGCTGTGTGGCCGGGTGGTCCACCTCGAACACGCGCAGGTGCGGGTAGGGATTGCGATACGCAAACGTATCCAGCCCCGCTCCCAGGACCACGTACTGGCGCGTCCCGGTGCGCACCGCACCATGCAACATCTCCTCGGCAAAACGGGAACGCGCCACCAGGAACGCCCGAAGGCTTTTGGAGGCTGGCCGGTCTGGTGCACGCAGATCCTGGTTTGTGCCTGTCGAACCGCGGCCCTGTGCGTTCAGACCAAGGATGCGCAGGGCGAGCGGATCCACAAAGACCAGTGGCTGATCCGCAAGCTGGTGCGCCGCGCGACGCAAAGCCACCCGGTACGCCGACTGTGCTGGGACACCCTGCAGCACCGACCCCTTGCCCCCTCCAGGATTACCGCGCCCGACTGGCAGGCGCGGAGCCAGACTCTACTGCACGTTGAAGGTGAAGGTCGTCGTCGCGGAGAGTGTGCCAGAAGGGTTTGGTACGACGGCCGTAACGCGGATTACGTAGCTGGCCGCAGTGCTGGAGGTCGTCGTCGTGGTGCCGGTACCGGTCGTAGTCGTAGTCGTGGTGCCAGAGCTTGGCGTGCCTCCGCTACCGCAGCTGGAAAGCCCCAGACAGCAGCTGACGGCAAGTACGGTGAGCAGCCCCACGGAGCGTACACGGCGCCGCAGCAGGAACAACAGGAAGGGTAAGGGTAAACCAGCCCATGCAAGCAGGCGCACGCCTTTAAGAGGTGCGACGCTGGACGCGGAGGTCGGAGGGAACAGCTGGTTGCCGTTCGGATTACAGGAGGTGAGTGTGGTGTACAGCGTCAGTGTGGACGTCACGCTGCCGTTCGCAGGCACCGTAGGGGAGGCCGGGTTCAGGCCATAGCAGATGCCCGAGGTAGCACCTGTGTAACTCACCAAGCTAAGCTTGATGCTGGCCGCGCCTGCGGCACTGCCGACAGAAGTCACCGTGAGCGTGCCGCTCGTCGTACTCCCAAAAGCTGCGGTCAGGGTTGAAGGTGTTACCGCTACGCTGATACCAGGATTTACAACCGTAACGGTTGCGCTGCTGGTGGCAGATTTATAGGTGTTGTCACCATAGTAGGTGGCACTCACGGTGTGCGTGCCCACAGTAGTAGGTGCCACAAAGCTGGCCGTTGCAGAGCCACTCGCAAGGGTGCTGGTGGCAGCAGTCCCGTTACCGTCGATGCTAAAGGTGACATTGCCGGTCGGTGCGCTGGTGCCAGTACCGCTGGCCTTCACGGTTGCGGCGAGCGTAGCTCCCGGTGCCACCGAGGTCGAGACCAGGCTGAGTTGCAGCGTCGGTGTCAGTGTTTGGCTTGGGCTTGAAACGATAAGGTTCAGGGAAGCCTGCGCAGCGGCGTAAATGGCCGTGCTGCCACTGCCAGCCGATGTGTAGGACGCGCTCACCACGTGCAAACCAGCTGTAGCGAAGCCGCTGATCGGGTACGAGGCAGTGCCATTGACCACAGCTACTGTTGTGGCAGTGCCACCATCCACGGCGAACGCAACGGACCCCGTGGGAGTGCTTCCGCTGCCGGTCAGCGTCGCCGTCACCGTCAGTGGCGTGTTGATGGCCACGGTAGATGGCGAGGCAGCCAGAGCCAGTGAAGGCGTAAGGATTGTGGCGGTGACGATAGTAGATGCTGTGCCGGTTCCGTACGTGCCGTCACCTGCGTACGCAACGGACACGGTATGGCTACCCGTACTGGTGAAGCCGCTATACGTGTACGAGGCAGTGCCGGAGCTGAGCGCCACAACCGACCCCACTGCCGTACCGTCTACAGAAAATGTGACCGTACCGGTGGGTGTCGAGCCGCTGCCCGCCACCGTCGCAGTAAAGGTCACAGCGGTACTGGCACTCACAGTAGCCGGGGCGGAGATCTGAATTCTGGGGCTGTTGGCAGCGTACCCTGCAAGCGCCGTCTGCAGGGCTGGGATGGCGATGGATCCCAGGCCCGTCACCAGGTCATAGCCCACACCGGCGCTGTAGCCCAGCGTGCCTGTCGTGCAGTTGGGTGTGCCGACCGTGCAGTTGACGATGTTGTTACCCGTCGTGATGTCGTGGAAAATGGACGCGGCTGACGGGCCCTCGGCCAGGGCGTACAGGCTGGGATTGATGTTGCCCAGCGCCGCTCCCTTGTTAGCCTGTTCGACGACGGCCAGCATGCCGGCAAAGGTAGGTGCCGCAGCGGATGTGCCGCCCACACCGCCACCATCGTTTCCAACACCAGAGGCCGTGATTGTAAAGCTCTTGGTGCCGCTGGTGCAGGGGCCGTCGCCCGTGCAGGTCAGCAGGGCATGTTCCGAAACATTTGCGGGAAACGCCACGTCGGGTACAGCGCGGAAGTTGGCCGTAGGAACACCGGTGCCGACCTGCCAGCTGGGTTTCGTAAAGAGTTGGCTCAGGCCGCCGCCGCTGGCCGAAAGCGAGCCATACGCCGCCGTATCATTCCAGGCAGTCTCCGGAATGTAGCCCAGCGCGGAGCCAAGATAGCTGTTGTTGCTGCTGCTCCAATAGGTGCTGCTGTCGCTGGTCAGCTGGGTGCCGCCAACGCCGGTGACGTACACCGAGGACGCTGGATACGACACGGCAAGCCCCGCTGTGGCGACCTTGGTATCTTCGCTGGTTTCGCAGCTGGCAGCTCCGGCGTCACCGGAGGACACCATGATGGTCTGGCCCTGTGCGTTGGCCTGCTTCAACGCCGGTTCCAGATAGGTGTTGGCGTAAGAAGCATCCTCCTCTTCGCAGCCACCGTAGCTCAACGAGAGGATGGGTGCCAGGTTGTTGGTGATGGCGTAGATGATCGCGTCAAAGACGCCATTGTTTCCGCAGTTAGTCGAACTGCTAAGGACGCTGCTGCTGGTGGTACTGGTACAGCCCGTATAGATGAACTGTAAGGAAGCACCGGGCGCGTTGCCGCCTGCATATTCCAGGTCCAGCTCAGACTCGCTCTCGTCACCATCCACCCTGTTCGAGTTACCGGTACCAGGTACCAGCACCATGGTGGGCAGGTTCGAAGTCTGGCCGGTCTTCTGCTGGAAATATGTCAGCTGCGTCGTGTCTACGGCAGACTCGCCGATGATGCCAATCTTGATGCCACTGCCGTTGTATCCGGCCCCGATCAGTGAGTCGGTTCCGTAGATGGTGCGCAGATCATCCGGCACAATGTAGTGCGTGCCGGTAGAGGTGGTGTAGTCCGGCGAGGCTGTCGCCTGCGACATCCGGCGCATCTTCGGGGTGGGAGGGCGGTAGCTGCTAAGGCCTGTCACCCCGCGGACCACCGTTGCAAGCGATGCAGGCAGCTGTACCGGTGTGCTGTTCTCAAAGAACTCCCGGCCGTTCCGCTGGTAGCGCTGCAGAGACGTGCCGAACGCAGTTTCGGCGGCGGCGGCGGTGCCGGAAAAGACGATCCGGTTGGCGCTGGGTGCCACAGAGTCCACCGTGAACCCTTTGCTCTGCAGCCACTGTTCGATCAGTTGAATGTCCGCGTCGGCCACGCCAAAGCGCTCACCAAACTGCTCGGGCGTCAGCCATTGGTGATAGCTGGCAGAGGCCGGGTTTTGCTGATCGGCCAGCAACTGCGTCAGCGCTGCATCCTGTGCTTCCGTGGGCTTCAACACCAACGACAGGCTGGTGAGCGCTGTGTCCCCGGCCAGGAAACCCAACTGCTGCGAACGAGCAACATGCGGACCGGCAGTGTCTAGCAGGGCGACACGAGCTTCTCCGGACGCAGGCACGCGACTGAGGCGCTGTACAGGCCGTTGCGCAGGGGCCAAGGCCACCAGCAACACACCGGCGGCAGCACACAAACAACCTTTCAGATTACGAAGACGGATCGACATAGGGGAACCTCTACGGTTGCGCGCGGCACAGCCTTTGGCGAGACTACTGCCAAATCAACCGTCGTCGTGCACAGTACTATGCGTGCTGTGACGGACCGAACCCGTAACAGGAAACGTGGGACACCCACTCTGTCGTTTTATGGCAAACACCCGATGTGCCATGTTGCTACCGTCAACAGAATGCGCGTGTCACCGCTAGTCGACCATCCAGGTAAAGGCGCGCTGCAGATAGGGTTTGAAGTCTTTTCGCGACACAACTGCATCCAGAAAGCCATGTTTGAGTAAGAATTCTGAGCGCTGAAAGCCTTCCGGCAGCTTTTGCCGAATGGTCTGCTCGATGACACGTGGCC
>CALMRM010000198.1:6028-9590 GCA_937871605.1 uncultured Terriglobus sp.
GCCCGGCAAACCCGATGAGCGCGCCCGGCTCTGCAATGTTCAGGTCACCCAGCATGGCAAAGCTTGCCGTCACGCCACCCGTCGTGGGATCGGTCATAAGGCTGATGTACGGCACGTTTGCATCATGGAGGCGGCCCAGCGCGGCAGAGACTTTGGCCAGTTGCATCAGGCTTGCGATGCCCTCCATCATGCGCGCGCCACCGCTGGCAGAGATGATGAGCAACGGAGACCGTGTCTCTAGCGAACGGTCCACCGCACGGGCAATCGTTTCACCCACAACCGCACCCATGCTGCCGCCAATAAAGCTGTACTCCATGGCCGAGATCACGACGTCGCGGTCACCAAGCTTGCCAACGGCGTTCACAATGGCATCATTCAGGCCGGTTCTTGCCTGCGCCTCGCTCAGCCGCTTCTTGTATGGCTTCAAATCGCAAAAGTTGAGGGGGTCGGTCGAGCGCAGTTCCAGGTCTACCAGCTCATACCCAGGCTCCAAGAGGTTGGCAATGCGGGTACGCGCATCCATCTTGAAGTGGTACTCGCAATGCGGGCACACCTGCAGGTTGCTTTCCAGCTGTGCACGAAAGATGGCCCGGCCACACTGCGGGCACTTGACCCAAAGCCCCTCCGTGCGCACGGTGCGCTCCGCCTCGCTTTGGATGGCACTGTCCTGCCGCTTAAACCAACTCATCGTTCAGTAGTGTAGCCCCTGACCGCGCCAGCCAAACGTCGATATTTTTTTAATGATACGTCTAACAACGTTATCTACACAGTGTGCTACGGTGGCTGCCATGCTCAAGCTCCGTCGCACAGCTCTTTGTTGGATCGCAGCATCTGCATTGCTGAGCGCACCCCTCCACGGCATCGGTCAGGGGAGCGCTCCTGCCCAGCAAACCACGCCCGCTGTTCCGGATTGGGCGCTGCCGGGCTCCGCAACCCACAAGCAGGTGCCGCCGCCACCTGGATTTCACCGCGCGACGCGAACAGACCAGACGCCCACCGGCATCTTCACCGGTGTGTCAGAGGTCGGTGGTCCGCTGGTCCCCGGATCGTCCGGCTTTGACGCTGCGACCGGTACGTACACGATCCAAGCCTCTGGGTACAACATCTGGTACAACCGCGACGAGTTTCGTTACCTCTGGAAGCAGATGGCCGGCGATGTCTCGCTCGCCGCAAGTGTGGGCTTTCCGGATGCCGCGCCACCCAGCGACCGCAAGGTCGTGCTGGTGATCCGGCAGACGCTGCAGGACGATAGCAAGGAGGCTGTCGTGGCCGAGCACGGCACCGGCATGATCCATCTGGCACAGCGCGCACAGGCAGACACCAACATGACGGACCAGACGTATACCTTCGGTGGCGGCCTGCGTGGTGTGCTGGCCGGGCGTATCGGCATCGAGAAGCACGGCGACACGGTGACGGTCTACGCCAGCATCCAGGGCGAACCCATGCACCCGCTCGGGCCGCCCATCCAACTTCACTTTGACGGTCCGTTCTATGTCGGCGTCGGCTTCTGCCCCCACCTTGCCGCCACGCTCGACAGAGGTACGTTCTCCAAGGTAGTGCTGGAGAACCGCGCAGGAGCTGTGCGCTAGTCATCGACAGGCTATTGCAAGCACACGCGCGAAGCGCGTCCTGCTGCATGCAATGCTCAGATACGCATGGGCATCAGGATGTAGCGGTACTTCTGGTCCTCGTTGCCGTCTTCCGGACGCATCTGGCCCGCACTCTGCGCGTCCTTAAACTCCAGCCGCACCTCACCCGCATTGCCAATCGCCTTGAGAAAGTCGATCAGGTACTGCGAATTGAAGCCCACCACGAGCGGATCATAATTGTAGGGCGTCTCGATGATGTCTTCGGATTCGCCAGAGTCGGTGGACTGTGAGGAGACACGCAATTCGTTCTGCTCCAACCGAATCTTGATGGCACCGGAGCGTTCGTCTGCGAACTGCGCCACGCGTTGCAGCGCACCCATCAGGTCTTCGCTGCGCACAATGACAAACTTGTTGTTGTCCCGTGGCAGCACCGCCTCATAGTTTGGAAACTGCCCGGTGAGCTTGCGGCTTGTCAGCACCCGACCGCCCATGCGGAAGAACAGCGTGGTTTCGTCATCGGCAAACTCGACAAAGTCGTCTTCATCGCCACTGCCGCTGGCCAGCAGGCTCTGCAGCTCACTGAGCGCCTTGCGCGGAATGAGCGTTTTCTTCTCGCCAGAAATGCCGTCCGCGACTTCGCCGATGCGCTCCACGTGCGCCAGTCGATGGCCGTCAGTGGCCACCATGGCCATGCTCTCCGCCTTCAGCACCAGCAGCGCGCCGTTGAGCGTATAGCGCGACTCCTCGCTGCTGATGGCAAAGATCGTCTTCGACACCATGCTGCGGAGCGCGGGAGCGGCGATCTTCACGGCACCTGCCGAGGGAAAGTCCACTACCTGGGGAAAGTTGGCGCGCGCCATGCCCACCATCTTGGTGTTCGAGCGGCCTGCGCGGATTTGCACCCAGTGATTGTCCTGCAGCTTGATGCTGATCTCACCCTCGGGCAGCAGGCGGATGTAGTCGTACAGCTTACGCGCGGGTACTGTGCAGGCACCGGCCTTCTTCACCTTGGCCGGACAGCTGGTGCGCAGGCTCTGATCCAGGTCGGTGGCTGTGATGGTCAGCCGTTCGTTCTGCGCCTCAAACAGGAAGTTCGAAAGGATCGGAATGGTGGTCTTGCGCTCCACCACTGATTGCGCTGCGGTCAACTCGCGCAACAGCTCCGCACGAGACACGGTGATGTCCAGGTTGCCAGTGGGTGGTGCTGCGTCGGTTTCTAGCGCAAGGGGCGAGGCGGTGGTGGACACGGTGTTGAGACCTCCAGAAATCAGTGCGGGCACAGCGCGGTGGTTGTTGAGCGATACCGCCATTCCGGTGGCAGACCACACGGAGAGGTGCCTCTCAGCGTAACACCGCCACACGCGCGTTGCTTACGTGTCGGCGCAGTCCGGAGTGTCGCTCCCGGAGCCTTCATCCTAGCCGTTCTCTGCATGTGGATTGCTAGGCACATCGGTGAGTATTTGTGCTGTGCGCGTAGGGCGTCGTCACAAGCTCGTGGTCCATACGGTAACGGAGAAGAGAGAAGAAGCAGGTATTGTTCTCGTCGTAGCCGTCGATGGTGTGGCAAATGTGGAAGTTGAGCCTAAGTAGCTGAGTGTGGCGCACTTAGCGCCTGCCCAGATTTCCATAAAGCGGACGGGACATTCGCAAGGGTAGGACATCACGGTGGGCAGGGCAGAACAGGGCACTGTCTTTTCACACCTTCCACACAGTTGTGCACTGCCGTGTGCCTCAGACTGGCTGCTCATAAGTGGAAAGCAGCCGCGAAACTCGGCAAAGCCTGCATTTTCTTGAGGTGCGAAATGCACACAGGCAACACACTGGCTGAGGAATACCGGGTTTTTCCCCGGTTTCCACATCGGCAGCCCAGGCTGTGAGACATAGGTCCCAGCAACCGTGAGGTTGGGGAGGGCGGGCATCGGGCGTACGGGTGCACACCGCCGCGCACGGCGCAGAGTGGCACTCAAGGGTGC
>CALMRM010000199.1 GCA_937871605.1 uncultured Terriglobus sp.
CGACGGCTCCGGCGCATGGCAGTGGTGCCGCCGCCAAGCGCCGTCGCAGGTAACTCCCAGCACGCATCGTAGAAAGCCAATCGTAGAAAGCACAAAGCCCGCGAAATTCGCGGGCTTTGTGCCAGACTGCTACTACTTAGTCCTGTTCCTTGCGAACCTTTTTGCGGTTGCGCTTGCGTGCCAGGGCTTCCTTTACGCGCTTCTTTTCGCCGGGCTTCAGGTAAAAGGAGTGGCGCTTGACCTCCTTGATGATGTCTTCCTGCTGCACCTTGCGCTTGAAGCGGCGAAGCGCATTTTCGAGGGGCTCACCCTCTTGCAGACGTACTTCTGCCAATGAAAAAACACCCCGCTACCCGGCCCGCTGGCCAATCTAACAAGAGTAGCGCAAAACACGCCCTATTTGCATGCGAACAAGCGCAAGTAAGCGCGCAATGAGCGATCAAACTCGCGCAAAGATGACACTTTGTCACCTTCAACGTGCAAAACTGCACACTGGAACGCACTTAATCGCACTACTCGTCGCATACAGGCCCGAAATCGGGCAGGTGGGCGTCACCGGATGAAAACACCTGGCACCTCGTAGGTTGGCTCCGGTCAGACATTCTGTTATACCGGCTGAACACATGCCCAACTCTCTTGCCTGTCTGCTGATCAGTTCGGCTCTTCTGCCGGTGCCCCTTCTTGCACAGACTGCTCCCGCAAAGACGCCTGACCCCTACCGGGACGAGCCGCTGGTCTTTGAGCGGCTGGATACCAACGTGGTCATGCACGCGGACGGCACCGGCGAGACCATCACACACGTCGTTCTCCGCGTGCAGTCCGAGGGCACTGCGCGGCAGTTCAGCGTCTTGAACTTTGCCTATGCCTCTGCAAACGAGCAGGGCTCCTTCGACTTTGTGCGCGTGCACAAGGCGGACGGCACCACCGTGGAGACGCCCGCGGACGGCAGCATGGAAATGCCTGCCGAGGTGACGCGCGATGCCCCTGTTTACAGCGATATCAAGGAAAAACACCTGCCTGTGCGTTCGCTTTCGGTTGGCGACCGGCTGGAATACCAGACCCGCACCATCCGCACCAAGGCCGAGGCACCCAACCAGTTTTGGGGCGCGGAGCACTTTGCGGTCAACGGGGGCGTGGTGTTGAGCCAGACTGTCACTCTCTCCGTACCGTCTGCCACGTTTGTGCAGGTCTGGAGTCCTAACCACCCGGCGCAGCCCATGCTGCGCGACGGCAACCGGGTGTGGCAGTGGACCTCGTCGCAGACGAAGCCTTCCAGCCGCGACGAGAACGGCCAAATGAAGGCTGCCGATGTAAAAGACCCTGACGAGGACAACGATGGCCGCAAGCTCCCCTCCATCGCCTGGACCACCTTTCACAACTGGGCGGAAGTCGGTGATTGGTACCGCAGCCTGGCTGCGCCACGCGTGGAACCCACGGCCGCCATTCAAGCCAAAGCCGATGAATTGACGAAGGACGCAAAGACGCCACAGGCCCAGGTGGAAGCGATCTACAACTACGTGTCTACCCGCACACGCTATGTCGGTATCAGCCTGGGCGTGGGCCGTTACCAGCCACATGCCGCGCCGGACGTTCTGGCAAATCAGTACGGCGACTGCAAGGACAAGGACACCCTGCTGGAGTCGCTCTTGCGCGCAAAGGGTTTCACCACCGCCTCGGCCCTGATCGGCGCAGGCATTGCGCCGGTGCCCGCCGTGCCCACACCTGCCGTGTTCAACCACGTCATCACAACGGTAGAACTGCCGGGTACGGGTCGCATCTGGCTAGACAGCACGCCAGAGGTCGCGCCGTACCGCGTGCTGACGCCCGTGCTGCGAGACCAGGAGGCGCTGGTCATTCCGGCCAGCGGACCGGCAGCGCTACAGAAGACGCCGGACACGCCGCCCTACCCGTACAAGGAAACGTTTGACGCAGTGGCCACGCTGGACAGCAAGGGCACGCTGAAGGGCCACATGGCCATGACGGTGCGCTCAGACAACGAACTTGGCTACCGCGTGTTGCTGCAGCGCGTATCTCCCGCGCAGTGGGACAGCTCCATGCAATATGTGTCTGGCGTGCTGGGATTTAGCGGCAAAATCAGCAATACCGACTTCCGCCAGCAGGATGCCGCAGGCCCCGTCCGGCTCACCTATGACTACACGCGTGAAGAGTACAGCGACTGGAAGAACAACCGCATCCTGCCGCTGTTTCCCGTGCTTGAGCTGGCGACCATCGACAAAGACAAAGCGCCCGACCACGACATCAACCTGGGTGCGCCGCGCACTCTTCAAGCACACACCGTAATCACGTTACCAGCGGGTGATCGCGTGGAGCTGCCAGAGGCTGTGCATGTCAAACGCGACTACATGACCTTTGATAAAACTTACCGGTTACATGACGGCACCCTCTCAGCGGACCGCACGACGGTGATCCTGAAAGACAAGCTGCCGAAGGCGCAGTGGAAGGACTACCTGGCCGCGCTGAAAGAGCTCGGCTGGGAGGATGGCGAATCGTTCATCACGCTGATACCAGCGTCGGCCCGGCCAGACAGCGGCCTCTCAACCAAGACAGACACCACAGTGACGGCGGACGCTCCGCACGCGGGGAATGAGACCGCGGTGCAACTGTTGCGGGAAACGGCCTCGGCAGAGCAGCGTGGTGATTGGGATGCCGCTCGCAGAACCCTGAAACAGGCATCCGACA
>CALMRM010000200.1:0-6566 GCA_937871605.1 uncultured Terriglobus sp.
GCTTCGCCCAGCGCGTACGTGAGCGCGTCTACGCCTTCGCCGGTGACGGCAGAGAGGTGGTAGAAGGGCGACTTGCGGCGCTTGGCAAAGGTTTGCAGCTTTTTCAGCTTGTCCGGGTTGGCCGCGTCGGCCTTGGTGGCGACGACGAGGACCGGTTTGTCGGGCAGGCCGTGACCGAAGTCTTTCAGTTCGCCTGCGATGACCTTGTAGTCTTCGACCGGGTCGGGACGGCCACCAGCGTCATCGGAGACGTCGACAAGGTGGGCGAGAACGCCGGTGCGCTCGATGTGCCGCAGGAACTGGATGCCGAGGCCCGCGCCCTGGCTGGCGCCCTCGATCAGGCCGGGCATGTCGGCGATGACGTAGCTCTGCTCGTGCGGGAACTCGCCCATCTTGACGACGCCCAGGTTGGGCTCGAGCGTGGTAAAGGGGTAGTTGGCGATTTTGGGTTTGGCTGCGGATAGGCGCGAGATGAGCGTGGATTTGCCCGCGTTGGGGTAGCCGACCAGGCCGACGTCGGCCAGCAGCTTGAGTTCGAGGCGCAGATGGCGCTCCTCACCGGGGCGGCCCAGTTCGTGCTCACGCGGGGCCTGGTGGGTGCTGGTGGCAAAGTGCTGGTTGCCGCGGCCGCCGCGGCCGCCGCGCGCGACGACGACCTGCTCGTCGGGGTACTGGAAGTCGTGGACCAGGTCACCTGTCTCGTTGTCGTACACGACGGTGCCGACCGGCACGGCGAGGACGGTGTGTTCGCCGCTGGCGCCGCTCATGTTCGAGCCTTCGCCGTGGGTGCCGCGGTCGGCCTTGTGCTCGGGGTTGAAGCGGAAGTGCACCAGGGTGTTGTGCTTTTCGCTGGCCTGCATCAGGATGTCGCCGCCATGGCCGCCGTCGCCGCCGCTGGGGCCGCCGCGCGGCACGAACTTCTCCCGGCGAAAGGCCATGCAGCCGTTGCCGCCGTCGCCAGCCTTGATGCGGATTTTTGCTTCGTCGATGAACATCTCTGTTCCTAGTTTATGGGTTCACGTCCAGGGCACCACTATGACGTTTAGAGCCCGAGTTCACTGTGCGAGCCCAGACGCACAAGCTGAAGGTTCTCGGTGTCTGGGAGCCGGTAGATGAGGAGCAGGTCGGTCGAAGATGGCAGTCGCGATGATCCTTCCACTCCCCAGTGAGCGGGTGATCGTGAAAGCGGTCGGGAAGCGGTCGGGCAGCGGTCGGTCGGCGACGAGCAGTGTCAGGGTTGCGGTAAGTTCATCGTCCAGAGTTGCGCGATGTTGCCCCTTGCTCTCGCGTTTGTAATCTTTCTTGAAGCGGGCAGTACGACTAATCGTCCGCATGCAGATCGGCTAAAAGGTTGCTGATGGTGCCTACCTTCACAACATCGCCGCTTCTCGCAGCGCGCATGGCAGCGATGGTCTCGTCGTTGGGCGTCAGCGGATTAAAGGGGAGAGCCCGCTCAGCAACTGTACGCATCAGCAGCATGCGAAATGCGTCGGACAGTGTAAGTCCGGCTGCTGCGTAGATGGCAGAAGCTTCCTCTTTGATGCGTGCATCGATGCGGGCGCGGACCACAGCTTGTGCGGGCATAGGCCCCTCCCTGAGCTACAGTGTAGCTCACAGCATCGGCATAGCCCTGCTGACGCCCCTGCCGTTCACGCTCTGTTGACGCAGTGCTGGCACACTGTTGCGTATACGTTCCAATTGCACAGCGAGCAGGCGCGGCGCACGTTCCGCAATGCGGTGCAGAGAGTACTACCCTCAGGAGTCCTGATGAAGCAGACGAAGTTGACGCAGCGCCTGGCGCTTGCGTGTGTGTTAATCCCAGCAGCCCTCGGCCTGGCCTCACACGCCCAATCCACCACGCAGGGTGCCATTGCAGGCACCGTGTTCGATCCAGGTCAGGCAGCGGTGCCGAACGCAACCATCGTGATCCACAGCGACGGCACCAACGCCGATATCACGATCAAGGCCGGCACTGGCGGCGAGTTTCGCGCCCCCCAGCTGACACCCGGGACGTACACCATCACGGTCACGGCTCCGGGCTTTTCCACCTCCAAGACGACCCAGGTGGTGGTGGCTGTCAACGAAGTGACGGAGATTAACCCGCAGCTGCAGACCGGCGCCAGTTCTGACACGGTGCTGGTAACGGCGGACATTCCGGCCATCAACTTTGAATCGCCCGACTTTGGCGGGCACCTGAGCAACCGCGAGATCGAGAACATCCCGATCAACAACCGCCGCTGGTCCACGCTGGCGCTGACCACGCCGGGCGTTACGGTAGACACCAGCGGCTTCGGTCTGCTGCAGTTCCGTGCCATTGCGCCCACGTTGAATGTGGTGGAAATTGACGGTGCAGACGACAACCAGGCCTTCTTCGCTGAGGAGCGTGGCCGTACGCGCGCTGGCTACTCTACCTCGCAAGCCATGGTGCGCGAGTTCCAGGTGAACACGGGCGTGTACTCCGCTGAGTACGGCCGCGCAGTGGGCGGCGTGGTCAACTCCGTGACCAAGACCGGCACCAATGCTATCCACGGCGAAGCCTATTTTTATCGTCGCGATAGCGAACTGGGCGCCTTCAACCCGTACACCACGCTGGCACAGCCGAACAGCAACGGCGTGGGCGTGACCGTGGTGCCGTTCAAGCCCAAGGACAAGCGCAACCAGTACGGCTTCAACGTGGGCGGCCCGCTGGTAAAGGATCGCCTGTTCTTTGAATACGCCTTTGACGTGTTCAACCGGCAGTTCCCCGGCATTGCGCGTGCCAACAACGCGGTGCAGTTCTTCGACAATGCAGATACGACACTGCCAACAGGGGCGTCGTGCAACACAACCACGGGTGCGACGACGGGTCTGCCCACCGGTACAGGCACAAACAACCAGGGTGTCACAACCACCTTTCAGTCGACCACCGACACTTCGGCCTGCCTGCTGGCTGCACGGTTAAAGACAACGTACGCAGCTGCCGCGACTGCCTATAACGGCCAGTTGACGTCCCTGCTGGGCGACCTGGGACAGGTGCCGCGCTATGGCAATCAGGACATCAATACGCCCAAGCTCAACTGGCAGATCACGCCCAAGCACAACCTGAGCCTCTTGTACCACCGGATGCGGTGGGATTCGCCGGGCGGCGTGCAGACGGCGTCCAGCGTGACCGACTCGGTGGACTACTTCGGCACGGACTTTGTAAAGCTGGACTATGGTGTGGCCAAGCTGAACTCGCTCCTTACCGGCCGCATTGCAAACGAGCTTCGCTTTCAGTATGGGCGTGAGTTGAACGATGAGGGCCAGCAGCCCCTCTCCAACTACACCAAGCAATTTCTGCAGAACCCCGCCACTGGCAACGGGGGCCAGTACTCGATTTACAGCACCACCGGCTTTGCGCTGGGTTCGCCGTACTACAGCTACCGCAAGGCCTACCCGGACGAGCGGAAGTGGCAGATCGGCGACACGGTATCGTTCACCTTTGGCAAGCACAACGTGCGCGTGGGTGAGGACATCATTCACAACTACGACCTGCAAAACGCCCCGAACCAGATCAACGGCGCCTTCACGTACAGCACCAGCATCGTCAATTACGTTTCTGACGTGCTGGCACCGCGCGGCACCTGCAACACCGGTCTGACGGGCGTGGGCACGCTGCCCTGCTACAACAGCTACCTGCAGAGCTTTGGACCCTACGCCTTCGACTTCTCGACGATGGACTACGGGGTGTTCGTCCAGGACGATTGGAAGCTGACGCCGCGCCTGACGCTGAACCTGGGCGCGCGGTATGACTATGAGTCGATTCCGCAGCCGTTTGCCTCGCTCAACAACACGGCCAGCGCACCGCAGACGGGCGGCCACCCGAGCGACAAAAACAACATTTCGCCGCGTGTGGGCTTTGCGTGGGACCCGTACGGACGAGGAACGACGGTGCTGCGCGGCGGCTTTGGCATGTATTACGGCCGCATCGCAAACGCTGTCCTGCTCAGTGCGCTGACGCAGACCGGTTCCACGGCGGGTGCCTTCAACGTCAGCTACAGCAACCAGACGGCGAACGCACCGAAGTTCGAGCAGCAGGTATCAGCTGCCAGCGCTTCCCTCGGCGGCAACATTGTGTATCTCGACAATCATTTCCAGAACCCTTACACCATGCAGGCGGACCTGACGGTGCAGCAAAACATGGGCCGCAACAACGTGCTGAGCGTGGCCTACCTCGGTTCGTTCGGACGCGAACTGCCCAATTTCATCAACATCAACCAGAACCCGAACGCCTTCTACACGGAAACCTACACGGTGCAGCCGAACGCATCGACGGGTACCTGCCAGATCTTCGCCTGCGGCACGAAACTGACGAACCGCGTCTATGCGGGCCGTCAATATGGCACGGGCACGGCACCGGCGCTGACCAGCATCGCACCCAACCCGACCTATGGTGCCATCACGCAGCTGGTTAGCAACGTCAATACCAGCTACAACGCTCTTTCGTTTGACGTCACCAATCGCTCAGTGCGATGGGCGACGTTCGACGCGAATTACACCTGGTCGCACGCGCTGGATTTCTCTCAGGGTTCCTACACGGGCACGTCGATCAACAGCTGGCTGGATCCGTTCGGCAACCAGCGGGCAAATTATGGCAATTCGACCTATGACGTGCGCCAGCGTGTGGTCGGCTGGGCCATTTTCAACCTGCCGGGCATCGCGAAGGAAAAGAGCGCGCTGGCCTATGCAACGAACGGCTGGTCCATCAAGCCGCTGATCCAGGCGCAAAGCGGTCTGCCGTACTCCGCAACGGTGAGCGGCACCACGCCAAACTTCTGCACCGACAACACAGCGTTCAACAAGAGCGGAACGCCGTTCTGCGCGAGCACGGCCACCACGGCATCGTACGCGCCCATCACAGCCAGCAACACCGGCCTGCTAGGTACAGGTGTGACCTACCTGCCCCAGGTTGGGCGTGACACCTTCAACAACCCGCGCGTGGTGAACGTGGACGTGCGGCTGCAGAAGGATTTCCGCGTCAAGGAAGGCATCAACTTCCAGCTCTACATTGAGGGCTTCAACCTGGCCAACCACCAAAACCAGACCGGCGTGAATGCAGGCGCCTTTACCATCAACTCGCCAGCGCCCTCTACGGCGACCGCCACGACAGCCGGTTCACCCAATGGCACTGCCAACCTGGTCAGCACCACGAACTTCGGCACCGTCAGCAACACCAACAGCAACTACGCGTACAGCCCACGCCAGTTCCAGATTGCCGGGCGCGTCACGTTCTAACCTGCACTGTAAGCACATGCAAGAGGCGGATGGCTGAGGCCGCCGCCTTTTGCACGTGCGGCCTCCTCTTGGCAAAACGGGCCTGCAACCGATAGGCTCCAGGTACACCACGCACGCGTGCTACGCCAGGTACCGCTCGATACTTCTTTGCGGCTGCCGGCTGAACCGTTCTCTTCCGGGATGTGTCGACTTCACCGCTGCTCCTTTGGGGCTGCCCGTTTGATGGAGTGTGCGCGCCTGCGGTTTCGCTGTTCTGTTGCTCTCCTTGCACCCGCCCTGTGGCTTGCCTGGGCCGCGCCGCTGTGCGCGCAGGACAGCGCCACCGGGGCACTGGATGGCGTCGTTCACGACCCGACAGGCGCGGTGATTGCAGGCGCGCGATTCCTGCTGGAGAACCCTGCCACCGGGATAACGCTCCATGGAGTCTCCGACCGGCTGGGCGAGTTTTTGCTGCCTGCCCTGCCGCCCGGCACGTACCGTCTGCGCGTGGACGCTGATGGATTTCAGACCCTGCAGGTGGAGGCGACGGAGGTGACGCTGGGTCGCACCACCCGGCTGGCCCCGGTGCTGGCGATCGGTGCCGTCGCGCAGACGGTCAGTGTGCGAGCGCTGGAGAGCCTGCCCGAGTTCGAATCGCCGGTGAATGCGGACACCCTGCCAGGCGAAGTGCAACTGCTGCCGCTGGATGGCCGCCGCTTCCAGAGCCTTGCGATCCTGACGCCGCTGGTGGATGCGGACGACGCACCGCCCGCGGATCCGGTGGACACCAACGGCGCGGGCAACGGTACTGGCACGGACGATCCCGCGCCCGACACGGACAACGTGCGGCTGTCGGTGCGCGGTCTGGATCCGCAGCACACCCAGTACCTGCTGGACGGCCTGAGCCTGCGCCGCGCGTTTGATGGTGAGCCGCGCGGTGGCCGTTCCCTGCCCTTCACCGTGGCACAGGAGGGCGTGGACCAGTTCCAGGTGCGCGCGCTGGGTCAGGGTACCGCGCTGGGACGGGATGCGGGCGGCTCGGTCAACACCGTGTCGCGGCGCGGCGGGGAGCAGGTGCACGGCTCGGCCTTTTTCCTACTGCGCAACAGCGGCGTGGGCGCGGGCAATCCGTTTGCGGTCAGCACGCGCTACAACGCAGGCTCACCGACCGCCGCGCCCGTCAAGCCGCGTGACATTCGCGAGCAGTTCGGCGGTTCGGTGGGTGGGCCGCTCGTGCGGTCACGCCTGTTCGGCTTTGCCGCGGGGGAGGGCCAGCGGCGCAGCTTTCCGGGTGTGTCGTCGCCCAGCGATCCGGGGTTTTACAACCTTTCGGC
>CALMRM010000200.1:6576-7068 GCA_937871605.1 uncultured Terriglobus sp.
CCTTTCGGCCATCCAGACGGCACTGCTGGCCAACCGCGGCGTGAACGCGGCAGCCACAGCTCGGGCACTTACGTTTTTAGATAGCCTGACAGGCCCAGTCAGCCGCCGCGCGGATGAACTGGCCCTGTTTCCGCGGCTGGACTGGCAGCCCGGCGGGCGCAGTGTCCTCACAGCGGAGTGGGCGCACGTGCGTTTCCGTTCGCCTGCGGGGCAGCGCAGTTCGCCGGTGGTGGCGCGGGGGCGTGCCAGCTTTGGCGACCTCACCACACACTCGGACAGCATCCTGCTGGGCGCGACTGCTGCGCTTTCCACACGCTGGCTGGGCACCGTGCGGGCACAGTGGAGCCGCGACGCGAGCTTTGCCGAGACGCCCGCGCCGCTGCCGCCTGGCCCGGGCTGCGGCTCCTGCGGCAGCGCGCCGGAGGTGTCCATCGCCGGTGCCTTTGCCTTTGGCAACGCGGCCAGCCTGGGCGCGTTGCCAAAGGCAAAGGC
>CALMRM010000201.1 GCA_937871605.1 uncultured Terriglobus sp.
CCGCAGGACCCTCCGTCCCGGCCACATACAGGGTATTGCCCGCCACCACCGCCTGAGAAAACGGCATCCCCGCCTTATAGTCAATCGCCCGGTTTCCCTGCCCAAACACAACCGAAGGCACCAGCAACAACCCACCTAGCAACAGCAACAGTTTCATTCGGTTCTCCCTTAGCTGCAAAGCGCAGCGGCAATCTTCTATGCTCAACCATATCAATGAGCCGGTCACAGGAAGCAAGGGTGCAGACGGAGCGCTGGGTCAGCCAGCATGGCTACTGCTTGGCGTGTGACTCAGACGTGCTGCGACCTACGCCACCCAACACACCAGCACGTGATTTTGAGTGTCCGGTGTGCGCTCATCCTTACGAACTCAAGGCGTCATCCAAGGCGTTCGGCAGCAGGATTGTCGATGGTGCTTATGGCTCGATGATGGCGCGCATCCACGAGAACACGACAGCTACCTTTCTCCTGATGCACTACTCGGAGGTGTGGCAGCCGGTCACCCTGATGTCTGTCCACCGCTCTCTGGTTTTGCCGGAGATGATTGAACAACGCAAGCCGCTGGCTCTGACAGCTCGGCGTGCCGGTTGGATTGGCTGCAACATCCTGCTCAACCAAGTACCGCCCGAAGGTCGCATCGCACTTATCCGGCAGAGCGCTCCTGTGCGAAAGAAGTTCGCGCGTGAACAGTTTCAAAAGGTCGAACGCCTCGCGTCAACCTCGGTGCAAAGTCGCGGCTGGACTGCCGCATTGCTGACTCGCTTGCACCGCTTCGGTTCAGCGCAGTTCACCTTGGCTCAGGTGTACGCTTTCGAAGGTGAGATGAGCAGCCTATTTCCCGATAATCAGCACGTTCGCGAAAAGCTTCGGCAGCAGTTGCAAGTACTCCGAAAGGCTGGTTTCCTGCGCTTCCTGTCAAGAGGTCACTACGAGTTGGTTAACAAGCACTCGGTATAGAGATGTGCACAGACACACTAACAGACTGCATCGCCCTCGACGACAATGTAATCGCTACCACCATGCTCGTATTGCATGTTCGCCATAAACTCCCAAGCGTCTGGCAGGCGAAGGAAAGCCGCAATCTTTACACCATTCTCAACAACAAAGAATGTCATCTCTTTATCATCCTTGTAAATTTAGCGTAGTCCTAACCGTTAATTAGCTGAAAGGCCGGCCAGGCGCGCAAACCAACTCGCGAACCTGGGACACTGCGCTTTCATAGCCTCTACACCCACGTGATGCGCAGCCAAGCTTCCGTGCAGAACTTTACTGTAGCCTGAAACATGTTTCTTCAGACGTTTTGATGGTGCAGTTTCGAAATTGTCATTGATATCTTCAGGCGTTTCAAACTGGTTCCGTATAGCCGCTAGCTGAGTTTCAGCTGATGGAGCGTAAACAGCTTCAGCAAGACGAGTCACATCACTAAAAAGCAAACCTTCAAACTCGTGAAGCTGTATGTACGGGAAACAACGCGCCTCAACCCTCTCAATCGAAGCACCTTCTGTGACAGATTGAAAGATTGAGCGTTCGAGTGCTACCACCTTGTCCTGAACGCGGTACTCTCTTGAAACGTCCGGAAAGCCTGAACCCAAGCCATAGTAATCCACAAAGGTTGTGCAGTAGCACCTCACATCCTGCTTCAGACTGAGCGCCAAGTCGCGCGAAACGCGTGCAAGTGTTACATGTCCACCTTGATGTCCTGGTCGCCCGATGATTGTGGGGGTAACGTACACGTTGAACGGATAGAGTGCGGGAGCCAAGACGTCTTTTGTGAATGCCTCTTCGGTCTGCCCTTCAACTATAATCCTGACGCGAGTCATATACTTAGCTCTTCGACAGGGGCTCTGTCGGCAAATGCTTGTGGGCGACCCCCCAAGAGATTTTTCTGCCAAAGCTCACCAAGTGAGTAAGCCTCTAGCCAGCTTTCAAGTGAACCCTTCTCCAGTTGACGAAATACGGAACCCTCTTTGTGACGCTCAGTTACGATTACTTCTTCTGGAGTAAAGTGGTCAACAAATGCAGCAGATTGTGTTGAGATTATTGCCTGCTTATAAGGCACACCTGCCCCGTAAACAGAACCCTGTCTAAACAGAGCAGCTAAGACACCTAGGGCATAAGGATGTAAACCGAGCTCGGGCTCATCAAAGAGAACTGCACTAGGAGCATTTGGCTGCAACAAAGCAGTGGCTAAACAGATAAAGCGCAAAGTACCATCAGAAAGTTGACTTGCAAGAAGCGGGTAATCTGATCCTCTTTGTAGCCACTCAAGCCTGATGAGATCTTCATTTGCAGGCATAGGGCGAAGTGAGAAATCTTGGAAGAAAGGGCATGCAAGCCGCACAGTGTCTACGATTTGCTGATACCTCTTTGAGCCTCTCAGCGTCAGCCCGTACAAGTAAGCTGCAAGGTTTGAACCGTCGGGCGCAAGACGGTTATTGTGATTGGTTGGTCCCGGTCTTCTTACAGCTGCGGAGTCGCTTGTGTCATGAAAGTGGTAGACAACCCAGTTCGAAATGGACTCGTACACATAGTGGGGTACGCCGTACTGAGCCCTTATGCCGGGCTGGTCCTTGCGTTCTTTTAGCCTTGCTTCGAAAGCGCCAGTTCCCAAGATTTGAACAGAAGGACCGAAGTCACCCATGAAGTATGTGCTTTCGGTCTCGAAAACAGCTCTGTCATCCGCAGTCGGTTCAAGGGTGAAGTCGTACCCGTTTGAACCAAAACGGACACTTGCTTGTATAGAACGCGTTTCCTTAAGACCTAGGTAAAGAAGGCGGTCGATGCCACCTTCCTTTGCGACCGTAAGCTGAAGGCGCTGCTCAACTATTTCACGTAAGAAGCGGAAGAAGCTGATAAAGTTACTCTTTCCCGCACCATTAGCTCCAATCAGGACGTTTAGAGAGCCTAACGGAAGAGAGTCAAGCGACCGAATGGATTTGTAACCACTGATTGAGAGCGACTTGATATCTGACACTTGCCCTCCTGCAAAACATCGCGTTATAGCTACTCGCCGACTGAGGACGGCGAGGAAGGCTTCCTGTGGGATGTCGACTTTGCCGATGCGTTTCTTGCGTTTGTGCCTTTGCTTGTCGAGCAGCTTGCGTTTGCGGCTGATGTCTCCTGGAGCGCCCATGTCGAGCACGCCTTTTCTTGATGGCGCTGACGGTTCGCGAGCGCACCTCTACTCTACTGTGTCGGCGTCTTCAGGGTTCAGCGTGGCTAGGCCGTTGGCCTGTGCGGCGGCCAGCAGCTTCCTGTCTGCTGCCACAAAGACGACGATGACATCTTGAGTAGCGGCTTGCTGGGCGATGATGGCAGTGGCGCACTGCAGGGCGTCGAGCGTGCGGAGCTGGTCGCTGGTCACGAGACGCTGGGCAGATATGATGACTTCTGGCGAGAGGTCGAGGAGCGTAAAGGACGCAAGCGCGGCTTCAATCTGCTGGATGGCTTGCTCTGCGGCAGCCTGGCTAATCTGCCGAGTGGATGCTAGACGGCTGATGGCGGAGCGCAGTTCAATGGTGGTCAGCGCGGAGGTGGTTAGGTCTGCGTCTGCCTGTTGAACAAGTGCCGCTACGACAGAGGTGCCGCGCTCTGCCACGAACAGCTTGACGAGTGCGCTGGAGTCGAAGACGAACCGGGTCAGTAGGAGCCCCGGTCTTCGATAATCATCTGGGAGAGCGGTTTGCCACGCAGCACCATGACTGGCCGCCCGTTGATGTACTTGATGTCGCCCGTCTTGTAGCCCGGGTCTTCGGCTTCCTGCTTTTGAATCCACAGGTCGTTGATCTGCTTGTCGTAGCGCTCCATGCAGGCGCGCTTTTCAGATTCAAGCTGCTGGATTTGCTCGTCGTAGGACATGGCTCGCTCCTACCTGCAAGGATACTACTCGCCGACTTTGAGGACGGCGAGGAAGGCTTCCTGTGGGATGTCGACTTTGCCGATGCGTTTCATGCGCTTTTTGCCTTCTTTTTGCTTGTCGAGCAGCTTGCGTTTGCGGCTGATGTCGCCGCCGTAGCACTTGGCGAGCACGTCTTTCTTGATGGCGCTGACGGTTTCGCGGGCGACGATTTTGCTGCCGATGGCGGCCTGGATGGCGACCTCGAACATCTGGCGGGGAATGAGCTCCTTCATCTTGTGGACGAGGGCCTTGCCGCGGTCGTAGGCGAAGTCGCGGTGGACGATGATGCTGAGCGCGTCCACCGGCTCGCCGGAGACGAGGATGTCCATCTTGACCATGGGGCTGGTCCAGGTGCCGGAGAGGTGGTAGTCCAGCGAGGCGTAGCCGCGGGAGACGCTCTTGAGCCGGTCGTAGAAATCTAAAACTATTTCATTCAGCGGCAGCTCGTAGGTGATCATGACGCGATTGGCGCTGACGTACTCCATGTTTTGCTGCTTGCCGCGCTTTTCTTCCACCAGCTTGAGGATGCCGCCGACGTATTCCTCGTTGGTAAGGATTTTGGCGACGATGACCGGCTCGTCGATGCTGAGGATGGTGGTCGGGTCCGGCCAGCGCGAGGGGTTTTCGACCTCAAGCGACTTCGATCCGTTTGGGCCGCCGGTGAGGGTGATGCCGTAGCGTACGCCGGGCGCGGTGGTGATGAGGTCGAGGTTGAACTCGCGTTCCAGGCGCTCCTGGATGATTTCCATGTGGAGCAGGCCCAGGAAGCCGCAGCGAAAGCCGAAGCCGAGCGCGACGGACGATTCCGGCTCAAAGGAGAAGCTGGCGTCGTTGAGCTTGAGCTTGCCGAGCGCGTCGCGGAGCAGACCGTGCTCGTGCGACTCCACCGTGTAGAGCCCGGCGAAGACCATGGACTTGATGTCTTCGAAGCCGGGCAGCGGCTGGCTTGCGGGGACCCCCTCGGCGTTGGTGATGGTGTCGCCCACCTTGGTGTCGGCGACGTCTTTGATCGTCGCGACG
>CALMRM010000202.1 GCA_937871605.1 uncultured Terriglobus sp.
GTACAGGATGTCGTTGACCAGCGTGCTTTTGCCGCTGCCGCTGACGCCGGTGATTACGGTCATGACGCCCAGCGGGAAGTGCGCGGTCACGTCCTTCAGGTTGTGGCTCTTGGCACCTTCGACCACCAGCTCCTTGCCGCTGAACGCGCGCGGCGCATCGTTGCTGCGGATGTCGATCTTGCCTGAGATGTACTGGCCTGTGAGCGAATCGTTCACCGCAGCAATATCGTCCGGCGTGCCTGCCGCAATCAGCGCGCCACCGTTCTTGCCTGCGCCGGGACCCAGGTCCAACACGTAGTCGGCCTTGCGGATGGTGTCTTCATCGTGCTCTACCACAAGGACGGTGTTGCCTAGGTCGCGCAGGTTCTCCATGGCCGCGATCAGCTTCTGATTGTCGCGTTGGTGCAGGCCGATGCTGGGCTCGTCCAGCACGTACAGCACGCCGCGCAGACGTGAGCCGATTTGCGTGGCTAGGCGGATGCGCTGACCTTCACCGCCGCTGAGCGTGGCCGCGCTGCGGTTGAGCGACAGGTAGCTGAGGCCGACAGCGTTCAGGAACTCCAGCCGCTCGATCACTTCCTTTTGCAGCCGGTCAGCAATGAGCTGCTCACGACCGGTGAAGAAGAAGTTGCGCGCCGTCACCATCGCGTCGTCGAGCGAGAGGGAGGTGAAATCACTGATGCTCTTGCCGTCCACCTTCACGGCCAGCGACTCCGGCCGCAGCCGCTTGCCGGTACATGCCGGGCAATCCGTTGCGGACATGTACTGCATGTAGAACTCGCGGAAGCTCTCGCTCTTCGACTCTTCCATGGTGTCCCGCAGGTAGCCGAAGATGCCGTGAAAGCCGGTGCGCCCTGCCTCGCTGCGCGGTGGACCGTGCAGCAGCAGCTTCTGATGTGGCTCCGGCAGGTCTTCAAACGGGCGCTTCAGATCGATCTTGTACTTGTCGGCCGCCAGCTTGATGAGGCGCTGCAGGTACGCCGAGCCCGCACCCGGGCCCATCGCACCGTCCAGCAGCGGCTTGGACCAATCCGTGATGGTCTTGCCTGGGTCGAAATCGTAGATGCTGCCCAGGCCGTTGCACTCCTTGCACGCACCATAGGTGGAGTTGAACGAGAAGGAGCGCGGTTCCAGCTTGGGCACGTTGATACCGCAGTCCGGGCAGGCCATGGTGCTCGAGTAGAGCGTTTCATCCATGCCATGGATGGCGATCAGCACCAATCCCTTGGCCATGGCCAGCGCCTTCTGCACGCTCGCTTCCAGGCGGCGCGTGTCGGGCTTGCCGTGCTCGTCCAGCTTCAAGATAACGCGGTCCACTACGGCTTCCACTGTGTGGTTCCTGCGCTTTTCCAGGCGCATGCCCTCGGTGATCTCGATCATTTCGCCGTCCACGCGGGCGCGAAAGCCCTGCTGATCCAGCGCCTCCAACTCCTCGCGGAATTCGCCCTTGCGCCCACGCACCAGCGGCGCGAAGACGGTGATGCGTTCACCCGGTTTCAGCGCGACGACGCGTTCGACGATCTGGTCGGCGGACTGCCGCGTAATCTCCAGGCCGCAGTTGGGGCAATGCGGCTTGCCCACGCTGGCCCACAGCAGGCGCAGGTAGTCGTAGATTTCCGTGATGGTGCCCACAGTCGAGCGAGGCGAGCGCGAAGTCGTCTTCTGCTCGATGGAAATGGCGGGCGACAGGCCGTCGATGGCGTCCACGTCGGGGCGCTCCATCTGGTCGAGGAACTGCCGCGCGTAGGCCGAAAGCGTCTCGACATAGCGCCGCTGGCCCTCCGCGTAGATGGTGTCGAACGCAAGCGAGCTTTTGCCGGAACCGGACAGCCCTGTCACCACTGTCAGCGAGTTGCGCGGAATGCTGACGTCGATGTTCTTGAGGTTGTGGTGGCGTGCGCCGCGGACCGTGATGTGCGAGATGCTCATGGAGTACAGGTGGGCACGGTTGTGCCGCATGTTCTAGGGTACGGCATTGTGGCGGCTTGCCGTTTCGGGCACACCAAAGATCGCCCGAACCACGCTGTCAGGGGACGTACCTGCCTAGCTACTGTCAGCCCCGCCCTGGTCTGCCGCAGACTGTAGCAGAACCAGTCGGCAGTGTTCCGGCCGAGTGCAGCACTGCTGTAAGTTCAGGAGACCCTTGTGACGACTGTTGTTCTTTTGTGTGCTGTGCTGGCAAGTCTTGCCGGCGGAGTTCTGCTGGCGTATGGATTGTCGAACGCGATGTTCTTCGTCTTTCGCATACATTCCATCCAGGCCGCACAGCAGCGTGCCGCCCAGCGTGAGGCGGCGCAACTGGCAGCCGCAGGCCTGGACCTGGCGCTCTAACCGGCTATTGGCTGGTGCCCTGCTGCCGCTTCCGCAGCTCCTCGAAAATCTGCTCTGGCGTGCGAACGCCGTTGGGCGACTGCGGCGTACCGTTGGCGTCGGTCGTGGGCGTAGTGGACGGGGCAGGACTGCTGGAACCGTCAGTACCGGGTGAGGCAGGGGCCAAACCAGCCGCTGGTACCGCAGCACCTTGCTGGCCGTCTCCAGACGCAGGCGCACCCTGAAAGCTGTTGGGTGAGGTGTGCCGTCCTGGCCGTGGCTGCGCCAGATTCGCGTCCGTAGGATTGCTATCAAGCGGGCTGCTATCCACAGACACATCCTGTGTGGGCGCGGGTGGCGTGGCACCGCCGGTGCGGGCCGTTAGAATCAGCTCTTTCGGTTTGGTTGGGCTGTCATTCACCAGCAGCATGTTCACGTTCATTCCATCGAACAACGATGCCATGACGGCCTGTACCGGGCCCGGGCCGTACGTTCCAAACACCGGTTCGCCGGGCGCACCGCCCGTGACCTTCATGCCGGTCAGCCGTGCAATTTCTCGCAGGATCGCGGGCAGGCCTTGCCCGCTGGCGCGAACACTCAGCACCGCTCCATTCCACGTCACGTTGGCAGCACCGGCGGACACAACCCTGCTCTCCTGTGTCTGCGCGGTAGGCACGCCAGCGGTGGCCTGCGTGGGTGCCGTCGAGGGTATAGCCGCTGTCTGAGCCAGCGCACCGGCTGCGGGCAGCAGGGCCAGCAGGGTCACCCACAGTCTGTTGCGATGCATGCTCATGGGTTACGAGTGCTCCCACTCTTACGTCTCTTGCTTAGACGGCGATTTTCGGCTGCACGGCGAGCGCCATGCACCCACACTGCACTACACTGTCAGCCACAACGATACGCCCGCGTCACCCGAAAGGACCTCATGCGCGTTTGCAGTAGTTTGCTTGTCGCCGGACTGCTTGCCGCTGCGCCTGTGACCGTGACGGCAGAATCCTGCATAACTCAGTCGCAGATGGCCCCTGCCGAACGCGCCATGCTGGGTGAGACAGCGACGGAGTTCGCCATGCTAACGGCCGCAGGCAATGCGGAGGGAGTTCGGGCGCGGACCATGCCCGCGTATGCGCAAAACTTCGGCGGGATTCAGGATGCGATCCGTGCGGCGTCCTCACACCTGCAGGGTGCCAGCTTTGTGCCCCAGACGTTGTGGATTCTCGACAACTCCGGCGCCAAAATTGGAGCAGATGGTGGTGCGCAGGATGCACAGTTTTTGTGCACCCTGAATCGCGGCGTGCACGAGACCACGTTCCTCATCCCTGCACTCCCGGCTGGCCGCTACGCCCTGGTAGTGCTGGACAGCGCGGGCACCGCAGAGCCATGGCAGGTGGCCATGCTCCTGCGACAGAGCGCTCCAGGGACGTGGCAGCTGGGTGGCTTGTTTCCGCGTGCGACGACCGCAGGTGGTCACGATGGCCTGTGGTACTGGCGTACGGCCCGGGACTACGCTGCCAGGAAGCAGCCCTGGAATGCATACGTCTATTACACCGAAGCAGAACAGCTGCTGCGTCCGGTTGCCTTTGCGAACAGCACGAATCTCGACACCCTCCTGGGTGAACAGGGCAAGGCTGCGCCGGCGGCGCTCTCTGGTGGGCTTGGACCGCAGCAGCCGTTGGTGCTGGCACCGGCGCAGGGTGACGAAGTGCGTGTCACCAGCCTGAAGGCTGAGAATGCGCCGGACCGCAGCGGCTCGCTGGACCTGCTGGCGCATGTGCAGGTCAGCGGTCCGCTGGCTGACCCCATTGCCTCGCGTGCGCGCAATGCACACGCCGCAAAGGCCCTCCTGGCGGCCTACCCGGAACTGCGTTCTGCCTTTCATGGCGTGTGGATCGTGGCAGACCTGCCGGGTGGCGGCACTTACATCAGTGAAGAGCCCATGACAGCGTTGTAGTGTGGACCAAGTGACGGCGCTACACTGAACAGAATGTCGTTTGTACCGAAATCGCTAGGGGAAGTCATCCGGCAGCGCCGAAGCACGCCGTCGTTCGACGGGCGCGAGATGGCGGCGGAAGATATCCGCACGATCCTTGAGGCAGGCTTGGCAGCGCCGTCCGGCTACAACGTACAGCCCTGGCGCTTCATCGTGGTGCAGTCCACCGAGCAGAAGAAGCGTCTGCGTACAGCCTGCTTCAACCAGGCGAAGGCCGAAGAGGCATCTGTGGTCATCGCCTGCTGTGGCGATGCCGACAGTTGGCGGCGTGACGCGGATGACATCATCCGCATGGGGCTGGATGGCGGTATGAGCGAGGGGTACGCAGCGCAGCTAAAGGACTATGTGGAGAGTTACCTGCACTCGCTGAACACCGACCAGATGCATGGCTGGCTGAATAAGCAGGTGACTTACGCCGCCACGCAAATGCTGCTCACCGCAGAGTCGATGGGCTATGACACTGCCGCGATGGAGGGCTTTGAAGAGGACAAGGTGCGCGAAGTGCTGCGGCTGCCCCTAAGCTACTGGGTAGTCTCACTGCTCGCCATTGGTTTTCAAAAAGGCCCTGACAAATACTTTGGCGGTCGCTTTGGCATAAGCCACACCTGCTTTGCCGAAGAGTTTGGCAAACCTTTCAAGTGACCATACCGCATCGAAGGCGGCGCTGGGTCTCCAGCGCAGTTGTGTGCGTCGTGCTGCTGTGCGTGGCGGCAGCGCTGCTCTATCAGAACCCGTTCTGGATCATCGACCGCAGCGTGCAGGTGTATTTGCGGGCACACAGGGTTGAAGATCGCTACAGCAGCGTAGACGGGTTTCGCTTGCACTATCTTGAAGCGGAGCCTGCAACGCCTGGCCCGGAGCGGCCCATCGTGCTGATCCACGGTTTGGGTGCGCGTGCCAGCGACTGGGCACCGCTCATCCCGGAGTTGACCCGCAATGGGTACCACGTGTACGCGCTTGACCTGCTTGGCTATGGAGCATCACCGAAGCCGGCGGACGGCGACTTCTCGCTGCCAGGAGAGGAACAACTCGTCATTGATTTCATGGGAGCCATGCACCTGCGGCAGGCCGATGTCGCGGGTTGGTCGATGGGCGGGTGGCTCGGCATGCTGCTGGCGCTGGATCATCCAGACCGGGTGCGGCGGCTCCTGCTGTTCGACAGTGCCGGTCTTTACTTCGATCCAGACTTCGACGGCTCCCTGTTCACGCCGGGCGACCGTGCCGGGCTGGAGCGCCTGCTGGCGCGCATCGAACCGGACCGGCCAAACATCCGCATCCCAGGTTGGGCTGTGCATGGCATGCTGCGCCGGATGCAGGGAAGTCGCTGGGTGATCGAGCGTTCATTCCGCAGCATGATTTCCGGCCGGTCCGTCGTCGATTTCCGGCTGCCGCACCTCAAGCAGCCAGTCTTGCTTGTATGGGGCACAGAAGACAAGCTGACGCCGTTTGCTCAGGCCGAGCGCCTGCACACCCTCTTGCCTCAGTCCGTGCTCTATGGGTTTCGCGGGTGTGGGCACCTAGCTGCGGCTGAGTGCTCCGCGGCCATTGCTCCCGTCGTTGTGCGCTTCTTGAACGCGGAACCCCCAGAAGCGCCCCAGGCCGTAGTGCAAGATGGCCGATCGAAACGCCACTAATCCGGTGCGCGGGTGTCCAGCTTCCAGTGGTAGGCATCCGCCTGTGGCAGGCCCAGGTGCGCCAGCACGCGGCAGCAGAACTGCGTCACCACCTCGTCAATGGACTCAGGCCGGAAGTACATGGCGGGAATGACAGGGAAAATCGTAGCTCCTGCTTCTGCCGCAAGCGTCATGTTGCGAAGGTGGATGCGGTTGAACGGCGTCTCTCGCACGCAGAGCACCAGTGGCCGCCGCTCCTTCAGGCACACGTCCGCGGCGCGGTCTATGAGCCGTGCGGCCAGGCCGTTCGCAATGGAGGCAAGCGTGCCCATGGAGCAGGGCAGCACCACCATGCCATCGCTGGGATAGCTGCCGCTGGCGATGCTGGCTCCAACATCGTCATTGCGCAGAAGCGTCACCTTGCTGTGGTCCTCCCCAGCCAGGGCAGACAGCACGCCAGAGCGTCCGGCGAGGCCAAGCTCTTCCGCCACGACGCGCAGCGCGTGATCCGACACAACGAATTGCACTTCGCCAACACGACCATCTGCCTGGAGCAGGCGAAGCAGCGCCTGGGTAAACACAGCCCCGCTCGCACCTGTCATGGCCAGCGTTAGATTCCTTTGGTGTTCCACGATCACAGTCTCATTATCGTCGGCTTTTTACTCAGCTACCGCGACTTGCAGCACTCGATGTGCGTCCTACGGTATGAAAACTACTTCTTGCGGCTGCTGGAAAGTCGCTAGCAGAAGGTGCTATACCGTTGCGTTTCTCGAACTACTTCTCCTGTGCTGCACTTGGCGGGCTCCTGGCCGTGACCGGGCAGGCGGCGCACGCGAGCGCCACGCTCTTCATGGAAGAGCCGTTTGGCACCTTTGGCGCGTTCAATCCCACAGGCCACGCCGCTGTGTACCTGAGCGGTGTGTGTGCCGCCGAACCGACACGGCTGCGGCTGTGCCGGTCCGGTGAGCAGGGCGTGGTGGTCAGCCGCTACCACCACGTGGCAGGCTACGACTGGCTCGCCGTGCCGCTGATTCCATACCTGTACGCGGTTGAGTCGCTCGACGAGCGCCCCGACTCCGTGACACCCGCGCTCGAGGAACACTTGCGCGATGTCTACCGCAGGGACCACCTCCGTACCCTGGCGCCGGACAGTGCAGACGGCAGTTCGCCGTCCGGTGAGTGGACCCAGTTGGTAGGTGCCAGCTACGACCGCCGCATCTACGCGATCCAGGTGGCTACCACGCACGAGCAGGACGAGATGCTGGTAGCCAAGCTGAATGACAGCCGTAACCACAGCCACTTCAACCTGTTCTACCGCAACTGTGCCGACTTTTCGCGTGGCATCCTGCGTGCCCTTTACCCCGACACACTTCCACGCAACGCTGTGGCCGACTTCGGCCTGACCACCCCGAAGCACCTCTCGCGGTCCATGGTCCGGGTGGGTACCCGCCATCCGGAAATGAAGCTTCGCATGTTCGAAATTCCACAGGTTGCGGGCACCACGATCCGGAGCCACCATGTGGATGGCATCGCAGAATCGCTGGTCCGTTCCAAAAAGTACATGCTTCCTATCGCGTTCATGTCGCCGACAACGGCTGTGACGCTGCTTGCCGCCTACGTGGGCACAGGCCGCTTCACCTTTCCCAAGGGCATGCCGACCCTGCCTGAGCTGGCGCAGAAGAACTCGGCTCTGCCCCTGGGCGTAAACCTGTCGCTCGACTCGGAGAGCATCGAGATTCAGCTACCGCAAACCCAGTCAACGGCATCGTTGGCCTGTCAGCCGGGTTCGACGGTGGAATCGTCGGAAGCCAACCGTCTTGCGCAGTTCTCCGGCGGTGCTAACTAGGCTGCAACACGAATGCGAAGGGAACCACAGTCTCTCCGTGAAGGCCGATCGCATGGTTGAGTTCGGCTTCTAGTTCGGCTGAAGGCAACACCATCTCTGCACGGGCTACCTCCTGCTCGTCTGCACCCTGAAAACACAACTCACACGTACCCAGCGCACCCTCATCCGTCCTCACAGGCGGCCCGAAGGTCCGGCAGGTCATGGGCCGGTGTGCGTAGAGGCTGCAGGTGCCCGCCGCCGGGTCGAGTACAGGACACACTTCCTCGTCGCCAAACGCCTCAAAGAGCGCTTCCGCGGTGTCTCCCTCATCCAGCACGCCGGTACGTGTGTTGCCGGGAAACGTGGAGTCGAGGCGCGCCTTCGACTCCGCCACGCGAGCAGCAAGTGTCAGTGCCCCTGAAGCATGCTGCTGCTGCAGCAACAGGAAACCATGTCGCAGACGCGCCGCATCTAGCTGCGAGATGCGGAAGACGCCAGTGCAGCATTGATTGCACCCGGGTCTGCACGCAAGCCAACTACCGCTCCGCTGCACTGCATCCTGCAGCGCGGCATCGACGATGTGAACCAGCTCTGCATCGCCGGCGGGCAGCATGTCAGCTTGCTGCCTGCCGCAGGGTGTCCAGGGGTTGGCCTAGCACACGCTCAAAGATCGCTGGCACATTGGAAAGACGCCGTGTCACATCGAACGCACGCGCCAACCGCTCCGGCGAGAGCAGGGAGGTGATCTGCGGGTCCGCCATGACCAGATCGCGAAACACGAGATCTTCCGTCCACGCCCGCATGGCAAGCGACTGCACGGCCCGGTACGCGTCCTCCCGCGACATGCCGGCCTCGGCAAGGTCCAGCAGGAGCTGCCCGCTGAAGACCAACCCGCCCGTCACGTTCAGATTGCGCAGCATGCGCTCCGGGTACACCATCAACGTTTCGATCAGGCCCGTCGTCTTTGCCAGCAGGTAGTCCGCCAGTGTCGTCTGGTCGGGCAGGATCACACGTTCCGCAGACGAGTGCGAGATGTCGCGCTCATGCCACAGCGCCACATCCTCGAGCGCCACCTGCGAGTTCGCCCGCATGACGCGAGCCAGCCCGCAGATGTTCTCCGCCGTGATGGGGTTTCGTTTGTGCGGCATGGCGCTGGAGCCCTTCTGCTTCTCGCTGAAGAACTCCTCCGCCTCGCGCACCTCGGTGCGTTGCAGGTGACGGACTTCCGTAGCGATGCGGTCAAGCGACGAAGCAAGGACGGCCAGCGCCCCCACATAGGCCGCGTGCCGGTCCCGCTGCAGCACCTGCGTGCTCACAGGAGCCGCAGTCAAGCCAAGCCTGCGGCAGATCTCCTCTTCCAGTGCCGGTGTGACTGTACCGAAGCTGCCCACCGCGCCAGACAGTTTGCCCACGCGCATGTCCTCAGCGGCAGCGGTAAAACGGACGATGTTGCGTTGGCATTCGGTGTACCACAGCAGCAGCTTTAGGCCAAAGGTGGTTGGCTCGGCATGCACACCGTGCGTACGACCGATGCACGGTGTGGTGGCGAACTCAATCGCACGCCGCCGCAGCACCGCGGCAAGGCCCTGCATGCTCTGCAGGATGAGGTCGGACGCCTGTCGCAGCAGTAGTGCCTGCGCTGTATCCACCACATCGGTTGAGGTCAGGCCAAAGTGGAACCAACGCGCTTCCGGCCCGACCTTTTCAGCGACGGCTGTGGTAAAGGCGATGACGTCATGCCGTGTTTCCAGTTCCACAGCGCGAATGCGCTCGACGTCGAAGTCGCCGCGTTCGCGAATGGCGCGCGACGCTGCAGCAGGCACGAGACCCGCCTCTGCAAGTACTTCGCTGGCCACAGTCTCTACTTCAAGCCAGCACTTGACCTTTGACTCATCCGACCACAGCGGGCGAAATGCTGGTCTGCTATACCGGTTGATCATCCACTCTCCCTGTGCTCAGG
>CALMRM010000203.1 GCA_937871605.1 uncultured Terriglobus sp.
GGGCTGCTCGCTGGCCAGCACGCTGTCCTGCTTGGGTTCCACACGCGGCGGCAGTGGGATGCTGTTGACCATGGTTGCCTGCACCGCGCTCGCCACGTTTGCCTTGTCGCCCCAGCTTTCGCCATGGCGGTGAAAGAGCCACGCTGAACTCAGCAGTCCGCCCAGCACGATGCCGTGCAGCACGAGTGCCGCCACAAAGTTCTTCCGGCTGGCAGCGAGTTCGGTCTGCTCGTCGAGTGCGGGCATCTGGCGCTACTTCTCGTACGGTCGTGTCACGATGCTGATGTTTGTGATGCCTGCCTGCTTAACCGCATCCATCACCGAAGCAAATGCGCCAAAGGGCACCTTCTGGTCGGCGCGCAGGTAGATCACCTTCTTTGCCGGATCGGCGCCCTTACCACCTATGCCACGCAGAAGGGTGGGCAGGTCATTGAGGTTGACCGGCTTGTCCTGCAGAAAGACGCGCTGCTCGTGATCGATCGAGACCACGGTGCGCTCCTCCGTCAGCTGATTGACGGTGCGCGTCTGGGGCACCGCCACCTCAATGCCCGACTGCAGCACCGGCGCAGTCAGCATAAAGATAAGTAGGAGAACTAGCACCACATCCACCAGCGGCGTGATGTTGATCTCGGCAAGGGATGTTTGGGTGCGGCCACCGCTGGAAAACGCCACGCGATGCCCCTTTACCGTGCCGTCTCGACCATGCGCGGGCGCAGGTCTTCAGGCGGCAGCGGTGCAGGCGGCGCGCTACTGACGGAGTCCAGCGCATTCAACAATTCGCGGCTGAAGTCATCCATGCGCGCGGCAAACTGGCGAATGCTGGCGGTGAGCTGGTTGTAGCCGACCACGGCTGGAATGGCGACAATGAGCCCGGCAGCCGTGGTGATGAGCGCCTCTGAAATACCCGGAGCCACGGCCCGGAGCGTGGCCGCGCCCTGTGTGCCCAAGCCGTGGAAGGCGTCCACGATGCCCATGACGGTCCCCAGCAGGCCCACAAATGGGGCGGTGGCGGCGATGGTGGCCAGCCACGTCAGCTGGCTCTCCAGGCCAGTGAGCGCCTCACTGCTGGCGGTCTGGGCGGCTCGCTCCAGCGCCACTGGATTGCGGGCCGCTCCGCGCAGGCTGTTCTGCCGGCCATGCTCCTCGACGATCTCCTGAAATACCGAGACCAGGGGCGAAGGCCGATACTGCTCGACCACGGCGGCTACCTCGCTAAGCCGGGACGACTTCCGAAAGGCGCGCAAGAACGCCTGTCCGCGCGACTGAGCCTTCCGAAACGCTCCCAGCTTGCCGAGCATTATGGTCCAGGAAAAAATCGACATCAGCAGCAGTACCCCCAACACAGCCATGGCCACCGGACCGCTGTTGTGCAGCATCTCGCCTAAGGCGGACGAACTGGGCTGCGAGGCCGCGGCGGTCTCTGGGTCGGCCTGCAAGAAGATAAGTAGAAGGCTCATACGCGCATCCTCAGTCTATCTGTCCAAACCGCCGTTTTCAGTACTGAGACGTGCCATGGAAGGTGCATTTGGAGCCCAAATCAACATCATTTCGCCTCTTTTTGTAGAGAGAAATGTAGTGTTTGAATGCCCCACAGCGCGTTTTTGCTTGCATACAGCGCCTATTTGCACGCTTGTGTAGCGTCGCCGGCAGTGTCGCACCGCTTTACGCGGTTAGCTCCCATTGAATGGGAGTGCCGCAGCCGTCACCTGTGGATTTTACGTCCCGAACGCGTCCAGCATGCTATGCTCTGCGCGAAGAGGTGGCGAAGATGCTGCTCGAACTGCGCGCTGAGAACTACGCCGTGATCGATCATGGGGTGGCCACATTTGGCAGCGGGCTCAACTTGCTGACGGGGGAAACAGGCGCGGGCAAGTCCATCCTGGTGGACGCCCTGGCATTGCTGCTGGGCGGCCGCGCGGCCAGCGACGTGGTCCGGCATGGGGCGGAAAAGGCGGTTGTATCCTGCGTCTTCGAGTCGACGCCCGGCGCAGAGGCAGTGCTGGAAGCGAACGGTATCGACGTGGAGGGAACGGAGATCCTGCTGCGGCGGGAGGTGAATACCAATGGCAAGGGCCGGGTTTTCCTGAACAATCAGCCCGCCACCGTCACCGTTCTGCGGCAGCTTGCACCAGAGCTGGCGCTGGTACACGCGCAAAGCGAGACCATGGGCAGTTTCGACCAGGCGCAGCAGCGCGGCTTGCTGGACCGCTTTGCGGGCATCAACACCCAGCTTGCCCCGGGCAAAGAACTCAGCGCGGACCTGCGCGAAAAGCTGCGGAACCGCAAGGTTCAGCCATCGCAGGTGGGTGAAAACATCCGCGTGGCCTATGCCACATGGCGCAGTGCACGGGAAGAACTCGACCGCCTGTCCGGCGAAGAGCAGGAGCGTCTGCGCATGGCAGACCTGTGGAGCTTTCAGCGGAATGAGATTCAGGAGGCCGCAGTCACCGGACCTGAAGAGGATGAGACGCTCGAGGCAGAAAAGCGGGTCCTGGCGAACGCCGAAAAGCTCTACACCGCCGCCATGAGCGCACATGAAGCTCTATACGAGAGCGAGGGCTCGGCAGAAACTACGCTGGCCGCCGCGCAAAAACACGTGGAGGAACTGGCCCGGTATGAGAGCAGCTTTGTAGAAGCCTCTACGCAGCTGGCCAACGCCCGCGCCACGGTGGCAGACCTGAGTGCGACCGTGCGCCACTACGCCGAAAACATCAACGCCTCTCCGGAACGACTGGAGACAATCGAGGACAGATTGGCCACGCTGGACCGGCTCAAACGAAAATATGGCCGAACCTTGGCAGAAGTGATTGCCTATGGTGAGGACGTGGCCGCAAAGTTAGGGTAAATCGAGACCCGCGACGTGCTGATTGCCGAAGCTAAACAGCGGGTCGCGGACGCCGAGCACGTGTACACCTGCGTGGCGCAAGACCTGACCGAGATGCGCACCGCCGCCGCGCGTCGCCTGGAGACGTTGGCGGAGCAGCAGATCAACGACCTGGCCATGAAGGTTAAGTTCCGGGTGGAGGTTGCTGCGCAAAAGGAGCAGACCTTTTGGAGCGGTGTGGGCTGGGACCACGTGGAATGCCTGATTGCCACGAACACGGGTGAGCCGCTCAAGCCGCTGGAGGAGATTGCCAGCGGCGGCGAGATGAGCCGCGTGATGCTGGCCCTGAAAGTCTCCGTAGAAGAAGGCGGGCCCGAGCGCACCCAGCGCCGCATTGCGCTGCCCCGCACGCTGGTCTTTGACGAAATCGACATCGGTATTGGTGGTCGCGCGGCAGAGGCCGTAGGGCAAAAGCTGAAAGCGCTCTCCCGTCACCAGCAGGTGCTATGCGTGACGCACCTGCCACAAATTGCGGCCTTTGCCAACCACCACTTCCTGGTAGAAAAGTCAGAGCGCGAAGGACGCACCCGCACGGCCATTCGCCAGATGAAGGATGAGGAGCGCACCGGTGAAATTGCTCGCATGATTTCCGGCGCGACCGTCACGGAAACCAGCCTGCGTCACGCCGAGCAGATGCTGCGCGCCAGTGCCTAGCGCAACAGGACCTCTAAAAAGGTGGAACGGAGCTATCTTCTAGGCGCTCTTATTGAGAAATAGGGTATGCTTATTGAGAATCGCCAGGGCGATCAGGAGAGTTTCGAATGGATACGAAGAAGTGCGCACATGAGCTTTGCAGCTGTACCGTCGGCGACAACCAGAAGTATTGCTCACAGAACTGTGAAGACTCGGTAGGCACCACCACCGTGGGTTGCGATTGCCCTCACACGGCCTGCGGCGGCAAGCTGTAACGCTGCGATCGACAGTTCTGCCGGTGCCCGCGTTCGGCGCGGGCACTGCTGTTTCCAACACTGTATGCACCGCTTTCGGTTCAACTCGAACAGTCCAGGGGCCGCTCCGCGATATACTGACACGGTGAATGTAGCCGCCCTCGTTCCCGATGAAGTGCTGCCCATGGATGCTGCCAATCACAAGCGGGTACTGCTGCTGAAACCGCGCGGCTTCTGCGCGGGTGTGGTGCGTGCTGTGGATATCGTCAAGATCGCGCTGGACACGTTTGGCGCACCGATCTATGTGCGTAAAGAGATTGTGCACAATAGCTACGTGGTGGATGACTTGCGCCAAAAGGGCGCGATTTTCGTCAACGAGCTGGACGAGGTACCTGAGGGCAAGCGTGTTATCTATTCGGCCCATGGCGTTTCGCCTGCCGTGCGTGAGCGGGCTAAAGAGCGCGGCCTGAAGGTAATTGACGCGACGTGCCCGTTGGTGACCAAGGTCCACGTGGAGGCCATCAAGTTCGCCAAGCAGGGCCATTCGCTGGTGCTAGTGGGCCACCGCGACCATGAAGAGGTGGAGGGTACACAGGGCGAGGCCCCGGACGTGACGCAGGTGGTGTCTACCGTGGAAGAGGTAGACCGGTTGGTGGTGCCCGATCCAGAGCGCGTGGCCTACCTTACCCAAACAACATTGTCGCTGGACGAAGCCAAGTACATGATCGAGGCGCTGAAGAAGAAGTTTCCCAAGATTGTGGGGCCGCATGCACAGGACATCTGCTACGCCACGGAGAACCGGCAGACCGCGGTAAAGAACGTGGCGCATGGTGCAGACCTGGTGCTGGTGGTGGGTTCACGCAATAGCTCGAACAGCAACCGCCTGGTAGAGGTGGCCACAAATCTTGGCACAACGTCGTACCTGATTGACAAGGCAGACGATATTCAGCCACGTTGGCTGACCGGTGTCGAGAAGGTAGCCATTACCGCGGGTGCCTCGGCTCCTGAGGTGCTGGTGCAGGAGGTTGTGACGTACCTGCAGGAATGCGGGTATGGCTCTGTGGACGAAGTGGAAGTGATGCCGGAGAATGTGCGGTTCGGCTTGCCGCCTGAAATCGTGCAGGCGATTGCCTCGGCACCAGGTGCACAAACGGTACAGTCTGCCGCAGCGGTTTAGCGACCAAAACGTTAGAATCGCGCATCGTGCGCCAGGCGGGTACATCTGAACACAATGCAGAACAGCGATCAGAGTTCGGCGGCAATGCCAGCGTCTGCGGGGCAGCCTGCGGCGGCTGCACCGCCGCGCTGGGGCCGCCGGGACCTGGGAGTGGAGCGCGTACGCAGCAGCATTCGTGCAGCAACCGAGGGGCTGCTGGGCCAGCAGCACGCCGATGGCTACTGGTGCGGCGAGCTGGAAGCCGACGTGATGCTGGAGGCAGACTACATCTACCTGCACACTTTGCTGGGTACGGGTGAACCTGGCAGAATGCAGCGCGCGCTCAACGAGATCCTCCGCCACCAGAACGCAGACGGCGGTTGGAGCCTGTACCCGGGTGGACCGTCCAACATCAACTATGGCGTGAAAAGTTACCTGGCACTGAAGCTGATGGGCTGGTCGGCAGAGCACCCGACCCTGGTGAAGGCGCGGGAATGGATCCTGGCGCATGGTGGTGTGGTGGAGTGCAACACCTTCACCAAGATTTACCTGTGCGCGCTGGGGCAATACGACTATGACGCGGTACCGGCCATTCCGCCGGAAATCGTGCTGTTTCCCAACTGGTTCTATTTCAACATCTACGAGATCTCGTCCTGGTCGCGCGGCATTCTGGTGCCGTTGTCGATCACGTATGCCAAGAAGCCGTTTAAGAAGTTGCCGCCAGAGCAGGGCATCGAGGAGTTGTTTGTAGGTGGGCGTGCCCATGCAGACCTGCACCTGCGTTGGGAGCGGAAGCTGTTCTCGTGGCGCAACTTCTTCTTGTTTTGGAATCGGCTTGCTCAGTGGTATGAACGGGTGCACATTCGACCGTTGCGCCGCAAGGCGATTCGCGCGGCAGAGCAGTGGATGCTGGAGCGCTTTGAGGGCTCGGACGGTCTTGGCGCAATCTATCCGGCCATGCTCAACGCCATCGTGGCATTGCGGCACCTGGGCTACTCGCTGGATGATCCGCAGATGATTCGCGCGATGGACGAGTTTGAGAAGCTCGGCATCGATTGCCCCGAGGGCACGCCGGACTATCCGACGCCGACATTCCGGATGCAGCCGTGCTTCTCGCCGGTGTGGGACACCGCGCAAGTGGTGTCGTCGCTGGGCGACGCGGGAATCTCACCGACCGACCCGCGGATGATCCGTGCGGCGGACTGGCTCTTCAGCAAAGAAAGCCGCTACAAGGGCGATTGGGCGCAGAAGGTAAAGAATGTCGAACCAGGCGGCTGGGCGTTCTTCTTCAACAATATCCACTATCCGGACGTGGACGACACCGGTGAAGTCCTGCTGGCGCTGAAAGCGGTAGAACACCCGCGCGAACGGCAGCAACACGAGATTTGCCAGCGCGCCATCCACTGGGTCTTTGCCATGCAGTGCCGCAACGGCGGCTGGGCGTCGTTCGATCGCGACAACACCAAAATGATTTTCCAGTACATCCCGTTTGCGGACCACAACGCGATGCTGGACCCGCCTACGGTGGACATTACCGGGCGCATCCTGGAGATGCTGGCGGCCTACGGCTACACGCGTCGCGACACGCGCGTGGAAGCGGCGGTGCAGTTCATCCTGAAAGAGCAGGAGCCGGACGGCAGCTGGTTTGGACGGTGGGGCGTGAACTACCTGTACGGCACCTTCCTGGTGTTGCGCGGGCTGGAGGCCATCGGCTTCGACCAGAACGAGCCCGCCGTGCAGCAGTCGGTGGAGTGGGTACGTTCGGTGCAGAATGGCGATGGCGGCTGGGGAGAGACGTGCGGGACCTACGATGAGCCGACGCAACGCGGCGTAGGTCCGAGCACACCTTCGCAGACGGCGTGGGCGCTGCTGGCGCTGCTCGCGGGCGGAGATACGCGGTCCGATTCGGTGGCCAAGGGAGTGCGCTGGCTGGTGGATCATCAGGGTGAGGATGGTGCCTGGAGCGAGTTGGTGCTGGGCCGCAATGGCGAGAGCTATTACACGGGCACGGGCTTTCCGCGGGTGTTCTACCTTGGTTACCACCTGTACAAGCAATATTTCCCGCTGCTGGCGTTGACGACCTACGATAAGGCGATGGCACGTGCAGCGACAGAGATGGCGGCCTGAGACGATGAGCGGTCGTAGTGCTGGAGAAGTGCTTTGGCTCGCCGGCTTTCTGTTTCTCATGTACAGCGCCTGGAAGAAAGCCAACAAGAACGTTTGGCATCCCAGTGTGTTGCAGGAGTTGCATCTATCCGACCGGTCACGTGAACGGTAGGGGTTAGAAGACCAGGGCAGACTGCCCGGGAGGGTACGGTACATGGGAATACCCGTAGCACAGGCGTGGACCGTCGCGAGCTATGTCATCAAGCAGAAGCTGAAGGGCCGCAAGCGCTATCCGCTGGTGCTGATGCTGGAGCCGCTGTTCCGCTGCAACCTGGCGTGTGCGGGCTGCGGCAAGATTCAGTATCCGGCGCACATTCTAAAGGCGGAGCTTTCACCAGAGGAGTGCTTCAAGGCGGTGGACGAGTGCGGCGTGCCCATGGTGTCGATCCCAGGCGGCGAACCGCTGCTGCACCCGCGCATGCCGGAGATTGTGCAGGGCCTGGTCGATCGCAAGAAGTACGTGTACATGTGCACGAATGCGCTGCTGCTGAAGGAGAGGTTGCACCTCTTCAAGCCTTCGAAGTACCTATCGTTCTCGGTGCACGTGGATGGTGAGCGTGAGCACCACGACTTCGGCGTGTGCCGCGAGGGCGGGTATGACATCGCCATGGGCGGCATCAAGGCTGCGGTGGATGCAGGATTCCGCGTGACCACCAACACCACGCTGTTTGACGGGGCGGACCCGAACTCTGTGCGCCGCCACTTCGACCAAATGATGGATGCGGGCGTGGACAGCATGATGATTTCGCCCGGCTACACCTACGACAAGGCGCCGGACCAAAAGCACTTTCTGGGGCGTGCCCGCTCTCGCCGGTTGTTTACGGCGCTGCTGTCAAACCGCAAGAAGCGTTGGCAGTTCAATGCCAACCCCATCTTCCTCGAATTCCTGATGGGCAAACGTGAACTCACCTGCACACCGTGGGGCATGCCGACGTTCAGCATTTTTGGCTGGCAGAAGCCATGCTATCTGTTGCAGGACGGCTACGCCGATACCTTCCAGGGGCTGATGGACGAGGTGGACTGGGACAACTACGGCACGGAGAGCGGCAACCCGCGCTGCGCCAATTGCATGGTGCACTCCGGTTATGAGGCCAGCGGCGTGAACTACACCTTTGGCTCGCTGAAGGGCCTGCTGCAAACGGCGAAGGCGATGTTTGGAGGCCAGTATGAGGACCTGCACGCGGAGAAGCTACTGAACGAGTGGAAGCCGACCAACCATGGTCAGCTTGTGCAGATCGGTTCCGGCATCCTGTCGAAAGAGGCTGAGGCGGTAAACCACGCCGAGAGCCTGGTTGCGGGTGACTGATGGCGACCAAACAGCAGGAGCACCTCAAAATCGAGCAGTTGGAGGCCGCCAGCCCGGAGGCTCTGGAAGTCATGGCCGGGCGCGATCGCGAAAACCTGGAGGGCTGGATACCAGCACTCGCCTCCGAGGCCGAGACGCGCGACGCCCTGGAGAAGGCGTTCGACTACCGCGGGGACGTGACGCTCACGCTACGCTCGGGGGAGGTGGTCGAGGGCTACCTCTACGACCGCAAGGCTGGCAATACGCTTACCGATTCGCTGGTTCGCGTGATGCCCTCGAAGGGCGATGACCGGGCGCGCCGCTCCGTTCCGTACGCAGAGATCGCCGCGCTGACGTTTAGCGGACGCGATACTGCCGCCGGCAAAACCTTCGAAGCCTGGGTGAAGAAGTACTGGGAAAAGAAAGCCGCGGGCGAAAAGAACATACAGATTGAGCCGGAGCGGCTCGACTAGCCCGTCTGCCCCGTATGCGAGTTTTTCTCACCGGTGCAACGGGGTTTGTGGGCAGCCATGTGGCGCGTGCCTATGCCGCGCAGGGCGCGGAACTTCGTCTCCTCACCCGTTCCACAAGCAACCTTTCCTCCATCGAAGGCCTATCTGCTGAGCTCGTACAGGGTGATCTTCGCGCGGCGGAGTCGCTGCGCAACGTCTTGCACGGTTGCGATGCGCTGGTGCATGTAGCGGCGGATTACCGCCTGTGGGTGCCGGATCCGGCGGACATGTACCGCGCTAACGTAGACGGCACGCGCGACCTGTTGCGCCTGGCGCGTGAAGTCGGAGTGCCGCGCGTTGTGTACACGTCCAGCGTGGCCACCATGGGCTTTACCACGGCAAACATCGCCGTAGACGAGCAAACGCCGGTCAGTGAGGCGGACATGATCGGGCACTACAAGCGTTCCAAATGGCTGGCGGAGCAGGAGGCGATTGCCGCCGCGCGCGCGGGCCAACACGTGGTGATCCTAAACCCGACGACGCCCATCGGGGCCGAAGATCGCAAGCCCACGCCTACGGGTCGCATTGTCCTCGACTTCCTCAATCGCAAGTTTCCGGCGTATGTCGAAACCGGGCTGAACCTGGTGGACGTGAAAGAGGTGGCCCGCATGCACGTAGTGGCGCTGGAACGCGGTACACCCGGCGAGCGCTACATCCTTGGCGGTGAGAACCTCACGCTGAAGCAGATTCTCAACCGTATGGCGGCTCTTTCAGGCCTGCCTTCGCCCACGATGAAGGTGCCGCATGCGGTGGCGATGGCGTTCGCGTTCTTTGATGAGACGATCACCGGCAAGCTGCGCGGCAAAGAGCCGCGGGCGACGGTCGAGGCGGTGCGGATGGGCAAGAAGATGATGTTTGCGACATCCGCCAAGGCGGAGCGGGAACTCGGCTTTCAGGTGCTGCCGGTGGATGGCGCACTGCGCTCTGCCATGGAATGGTTTGTAGCACATGGGTATGCGCCCGCGTACGGTACCGCGGCGTGACGAACGAGGCGATCGTCATCATCGCTGCGGTGGCGGGCGAACTGAAGCCGCTGGTGCGCAGCTGGGCAGCGCTGGAGACACGTAACGGGGTGGATGGCTGGCAGCACCCCAACGGGCCCATCATGGCGTTCTGCGGGGGTATGGGAGCTGCGGCCGCAACCCGAGCGTTTGCACGGGCGCGAGAAGTGTGCGAGCCGGTACGGCTCATCTCCGCTGGCTGGGCAGGTGCGCTACGGGAGGAGTCGACTGCAGGAGCGGTCATTGACGCCAGCATGGTACGTGACCTGCGGAAGGGTGAGATGTTGACTGCAGACGGCCCGGGAGGCTTGCTGCTTAGCGCCGCGCGCGTGGCCGGACGCGAGGAGAAGGTGCGCCTGGCGGGCACGTACAGCGGGTCTGTTGCGGTCGACATGGAAGCCGCCACGCTCGCGCGCCTGGCAGGGGCGCATACTTTGCACTTCAAGGCGATCAAGGCGATCAGCGATACGCTGGAGGAAGACCTGCCAGACATGAACCCGTACCTGCGCGAGGACGGCACGTTTGCCACGGCGAAGTTCGCAGTGCGTATGGCGCTGCAGCCACGCTACTGGCAGCCGCTGATGCAGTTTGGCCGGCAGGCAAGCCTCGCAGCAGACCGGCTGTGCGCCGTGCTGGCGGACGAGATTGGGATTGAGCGACCACGATGAGCACCGCAGTGACAGAAGCACCCTTGACCATAGACACCCATGTACCGCAAACCCAGCGTGCGGCGGTGTACCACGGTGTGAACGACGTTCGCGTAGAGACAGTGCCGGTGCCGGAGATTGGGCCGGGTGAGGTGCTGCTGCGCATCCACAGCTGTGGCATCTGCGGTACGGATTTAAAAAAGATCCACACGGGATCGCACTCTGCGCCACGCATCTTTGGGCACGAGATGGCGGGTACCATCGTTCGCACAGGCGAGGGCGTCCAGGGCTTCGCTGTGGGCGACCGCGCCATGAGCTTTCACCACATCCCCTGCGGGGAGTGCTACTACTGCCGCAAACGCACCTACGCGCAATGTGAGACCTACAAAAAGGTGGGCGCGACGGCTGGATTTGGGGAGCCGAGCGGTGGCGGCTTTGCAGAGTACATCCGCGTGATGGACTGGATTGTGGAGCGCGGGCTCATCCCCATTCCGGAGGACATTCCGTTCGAGCAGGCGGCGTGGATCGAGCCGGTCAACACGTGCTTTAAAGCCATCGAGTTGCTGCAGCTGCAGTCCGATGAGACGGTACTGGTGATTGGTCAGGGACCCATCGGCATCCTGTTGGCGGCCTTGGCCCGGCGCAAATGTGCAACCGTGCTGACGAGTGACCTGTACCCGGAGCGGCATGCGATTGCAGCGACGTACGGGCTCGACCGTCCCCTGCATGCCTCTGCCGATGTGGTCGCGGAGTGCAAAGCCGCAACGGATGGCCGAGGCGCGGATGTGGCCCTGCTGGCGGTAGGTGTGGATGCGCTGATTGCGTTGGCCATGAAGGCAGTTCGGCCCGGTGGGCGGGTGTGCCTGTTCGCCCAGACGCAGCACGGGGAGGCACCGTTCGATCCCGCAGCCGTCTGCATGGACGAGAAGACGCTCATGGGTTCGTACTCCTCGTCCGTAGACATTCAGGACGAGGCGATCCAGCTGGTCTTCGAAGGATACCGCGACGGCAGCTTCGACCTGACGCGGCTGATTTCGCATCGGTTCTCACTGGAGGACGCGGTCGAGGGGATCGAACTCGCGTCGCACCCGGCACCGGATTCGATGAAGATCGTGATCCAGCCGTAAATTCGCGACAAGAGGTCGTTGCGTGAGATTCGCTCTTGGTGGGCTCTTACCAGTCATGGTGTTGCTGTGCCTGTCTACCCATGCACAAGTGGCGCGCACAGATACGGCGTACGTGCTTGTGGTGGATCGAAGTGGCGCTCCAATTTACAGTGCGGAAGCATCTGCGTCAGGGCTGCCCTGGAAAGGTCATGCAGATGCGAGCGGTCGCATCGAACTGCCAAGAATACCGGTGGCAAGCGACTTACTCGTAACCGCTCAGGGGTTTCGCCCGCTTGTAGTAAAGAGCGACGGTTCGGAGGTCGTGCAGCATCGAGTCGTTCTAGAGGTGGGCGGAGGCAGCACCGTACAAGTGCAACCCTCAGCAGCTGATCCGCAGCCTACCGCATCGGCACCCTTACAGGAGGGTGTGTCAGCGGCTGTGGCTGCGCCAGCCCCGCCTCGGAAAGTTCGCGTGTCGTCCGGTGTGATCGCAGGACTGAAGGTGAAGGGAGAGTTCCCGCGCTTCCCAGAAGAAGCCAAAGCTCAGCACGTCAATGGTGCGGTGGTGTTGCACGTGATTATTGGTGCTGACGGTAAGGTGCTGGATGTAACTCCCATCTCAGGCCCGGAGCTCTTGCGTAAGCCTTACGCAGATGCCGTGCGGCAGTGGGAATACCGGCCATACCTTTTGAATGGCAGGCCGACTCAGGTTGAAACGACTGTAACCTTAGACATGAGCGTCGGCGGTTGATCAATCGCGGTCCTTGCGCTTCTTGATCTCGACATTCAGGCGCTTGATCTTTTGGTTTAGCGTGCTGAGCGGGATTTTGAGGAACTCGGCGGCCTCGGTCTGGTTCCAGCTGCAGCGTTCCAGGCGGTCGCTTAGGATACGCCGCTCGATTTCCTCCATGATGTCGAAGAGCGACGCGTCCGGCCTTTGGTCCAGAACAGAGGCGTCGTAGATGGTTCGGGAAAACTGCTGCGGCAAGAGGTCCAGCGTAATGACCGCGCCGGAGGACAGCACGACACCGCGCTCCATCGCATTTTCCAGTTCGCGTACGTTGCCGGGCCACTCGTGGTCCATCATGGCGCGCAGCGCCGCCGGTGCGAGAGATCGCGTTGAATAGCCGTTCTCCTCCGAGTAGCGCTTCAGGAAGTGCTCTGCCAGCAGCGGAATGTCCTCCTTGCGCCGGCGAAGCGGAGGCAGGTCCAGGTTGATGACGGACAGGCGGTAGTACAGGTCTTCCCGGAAGCGGCCGTCGCGGACCGCCTGCTGCAGGTTGATGTTTGTGGCGGCGACGATGCGTACATCCACCTGGATCTCGCTGGTGCCGCCCACCTGCATGAAGCTGCGCTCCTGCAGAGCCCGTAACACCTTGGCCTGGGTGTCGAGCGGCATGGTGCCGATCTCATCCAGGAAGAGCGTGCCGCCGTTTGCCACCTCGAACAGCCCCTTCTTGGCCGCAATCGCAGACGTGAATGCGCCTTTGACATGGCCGAAGAGCGTCGATTCAAGCAGTTCCGAAGGCACCGCCCCGGTGTTGATGGCAACGAACGGTTTGTCGTGCCGTGGGCTGCTCAGGTGGATGGCTTTTGCGATGACTTCTTTCCCAGTGCCGCTTTCCCCCTGGATGAGCACGGTGGACCGCGACGGTGCCACCTGCGCAACCGTTTCGAGCAGTTGTGCCATGACATCGGACTTTCCAATGATGTTTTCGAACGAGTAGCGCTGCTTGAGGGTGCGTTTGAGCTGCACCACTTCCTGCTGCGAGCGCTGCTTGGAGATTGCGGTACGCAGATCCGCCAGCAGCTTTTCGTTGTCCCAGGGCTTCTGAATGAAGTTGTCTGCGCCTGCCCGCAGGGCTTCCACGACGTTGGCCACAGTGCCATACGCCGTGATCATGATGACCGGCAGGTCTGGGTGTAGACGCTTGATGCGTGGCAGCAGGTCCATGCCGCTCTCACCGGGCATGGAGAGGTCCAGCAAAAGGAGGTCGTAACTGCCGGTCGCAAGCATGTCCATGCCCGTTGCGCCCTCAGGTGCCATCTCGACCTGAAAGCCTTCGAGCAGCAGCAGGGCTTCCAGCGACTCTCGGATGGCGGCCTCATCGTCAATGATGAGGATGAGGCCGGGTGACCCCGTTTCAGGCATGGACCGGTCCAGATTCTGCAAAAGCGTCTTGGGATGTGTCAGGCTCGGTCGTGCCGGAGCCTTCCTGCGGGAAGGCAAGCCGGAAGGTAGTTCCGCTGCCGATGCGGCTGTCGACCTGGATGTGACCGGAGTGCTCCTGCACGATGCCGTACGAGACGGAGAGCCCCAGGCCGGTGCCCTTGTGCTGACCCTTGCGCGGCGCGTTCTTGGTGGTGAAGAACGGGTCATAAATTCGATGGAGGTACTCTGGCGGGATACCTGCGCCCGTATCGCAGATGGAAACGGTCACTTCATGGCCGTTGCTGCTGGTGGCCAGATGGAGCGAACCACTCCCCAGGTTGTCGGCCATGGCATCTTTTGCGTTCAGCATCAGGTTCAGGAATACCTGTTGTAGCTTACCCTGACTGCCAAAGATGCGCGGCAGAGGTGTTTGCAGGTCGAGCGTGACAGTGATGCGCGCGGTACGCATCTGGTGGTCCAGCAGGGTGAGCGTCTCGCGCAGCAGGCTGTTGAGATCGAGCGAGGCAAACACAGAAGAACTTGTGCGCGAGAAGTTGAGGAGGTTGTTGACGATCTCAGACGCGCGGAAGGTCTGTTGGGTGATCTTCTCGAGTACGGGCTGCAGGCGTGCGTCGTCGCGAGTCTGCTTTTGCAGCATCTGCGCGTAGGACGAGATAACAGCCAACGGCGTGTTCACCTCATGCGCCACCCCTGCTGCCAGCAGGCCGATGGAGGAGAGCTTTTCAGCCTGGGTCAGCTGGCCTTCCAGGTGCACGCGCTCCGTGATGTCCTCCATCATGACGATGGAGCCGACGGAGACAAACTCGCGTGTCATGAGTGGGGCGACCGACACGTTCGCCGTACGCGCTTCTGTCGCGCCGTCTTTGCCGGGTCGCTCGACCTTGAGCTTCGCCAGGTGGTGCGTGCCTGCCGTGTTCTGCGCGGCGTGCAGCTCCTGCGTGAAGGTAGGCGAAAAGATGGCCTCCATGCGTTTGCCAATGGCCTCGGCGCGGGGAAGTGAGTACATCACTTCCATCTCGCTGTTCCAGCTTTCGACGCGGCCGTTCAGGTCAGTCGTAAAGATGCCGACTTTGATGGATTCGACAATGTTCTCGTTGAACTCCTTGAGCCGCTCGAACTCGCCCATTTGGCGTTCCAGGTGCGAGAACAGCTGGGCATTCTGCATGGCGATGCCGATGTACCCGGCCAGCGAGGACAGTAATTCCATGTCCTCGGAGGAGAGGAAGTCTCCCGTCTGGGTGCGGCCCAGTCCAATCACGGCGATGGTCCTGCCGCTGTCGCCCACGCGGCTCGAAATGCGGCAGGGCAGGTAGTAGTTGAGGTCCAGCGATGCCGCGATCTCCTGCTCTGCGGCAGCCAGGTGGGGCAGAACCGATGGATTCTCAAAAAAGAGGTGATCCTGTGACAACAAGCCAAAATTCAGGAAAGAGTTGCGCGAGAAGTGGGCAGGCAGCTTGTTCAGCACACCGTCTGGGATCCCGTGGAAGGCTGAGAGGGCAAAGGTGCGGCCATTGCCGTCGTCCTCCGCAACAAACAGGGCGACCCTGGCGACCAGCAGCGTCTGCGCCAGCCGGTCTACCACAGAGCGCGACAGGGTAGCCAGATCGGTCTGGGATGAAAGTCCTCGACTGAACTCAATCAACGTCTCGCGATAGTCGAACCGCTTTTGGTCGAACAGGCGATCCACGCGTGCCTGAATAGCGTTCTTTACCGGTTCGAACAGGACAGCCGTGATGATGATGCCGGCCAGCAGCCCCCAGATACGAAGGTTGGGCAAGCGCGTGTGCACCACCTCTGCCGCAATGCCGACCGCACCGAAGTAGCCTGCCACCAGCGCCGCGGTGGCCAGCGTGTAGGTCACGCCGCGCTTGAAGATGAGGTCTGTGTCCATCAGCCGGTAGCGGACGATGGCCCAGGCAAAGGTCAGCGGCAGGAAAATGAGCGTGAACGCGGCCACGCGCGTCAGCGTGACCGGCAGGTCCGCATCCAGCAGGTACGGCACCGCATACATTGCGGTGAAGGGCACTACGGAGAGGATAGTTCCGCGGCTGAGCCACTTAAGCTGCTGGCGCTCGAGGGGTTTGTCCGCTGAGCGGTACCGCGACCAGAACACGAGGGCGGCAACCAGATAGAAGACCACCAGGTAGGCGATGCCGATCTGGTCCAGCCTGTGCTTCAGGCGTTCCGTCGCCGCCCATTGCGTGATGGCCGCAAGCTGCAGCGCAAACACGAACACACCGGGCAGGTACAGCAGGCTGACGGCGACCCTGTGCCTGACGGACGCAGCTGTTTCGCCGAAACTGATTGCGAAGTGCAGAAATAGCGCCGGCTGCAGGGCACCGGCCGCAAGCGCACCCCAATAACAGATCCAGTCCAGCGTGTCGAAGACACCGGTGTAGCGGAAGCTGTACAGCACGCCCGACACAAGGCAGAAGACGTAGAAGTGCGTCGCCTTGGGTGCCGTCCAGCGCCGCAACAGCACGTAGAGGCCGATGGCCAGGTAGGCGAGAGCCACCAGGCGCAGACCCTGGTTGCGGCTGCGATCAATCGGCTCCAGGATGACTTGGACATCCAACGGAACATTGCCGCGCAGAAGCGAGTAGGAGATGTGCCCCCACGTGCCTGTGCGATGCATCTCCCGCTCGAGCGACGCGACCACAGGTGTAGCGCGGTGATTGGCCGCAACCAGCACATCGCCCAGCCGGACACCGGCACGGTGTGCTGTGGACACGACCGGCACTCGCTGTGCGATCAAACCAGGCTGAGCGCGCTGCGTTTCCAGCCACCACACACCGTCGGTGGGGGCATCGTTGAACGACTCCTGGAGGAAATTGGCGATGCCGAGGCCGCACACCAGCAGCGTGACCAGCGCCAGCAGGACAGCAGTTGCGCGGGTTTGAAGCACTTTGCCCATCAGAGTTTGGGGATGCTCTCCGGCGACACAACGGAGCTGCACACCCATTACTGCACGTGTGCTGCCAAAGCCCCTTGGTTGCAGCAGCGAAAACTCAAGGGTTTGTACCTACCATACTACTCAGACTTTGCAGACTGGGCGTGCTCTCCGTTTCTGCGGAGCGACACTTCCGAATCCTGTAGAGCAAACGCGCGGAGCCGGTCAAGACGCTATGATGCGGTATGAGTGGAATTGCTGCACCGGACGGTCATGTCACAATTGGCATCCTCGCCCTGCAGGGCGCGTTTGATGCGCATGCCCGCATGCTCTCCCGTTTCGGTGTGACCACTACGCTGGTGCGAAAGCCGGAGCAACTCGATGCCGTTGATGGGCTGGTCATTCCGGGTGGCGAGTCCACGACTTTTCTCAAGCACCTGGAACGCGCAGGCTTTTTTGACGCTTTGCAAGCGTTTGTCCATGCCAAACCGACGTTTGGCACCTGCGCGGGAACCATCTTGCTAGCTGACGAGGTCGTCGGGCCCGCGCAACGATCCCTGCAGGCCCTCGACGTAACGGTGGAGCGCAATGCCTACGGACGCCAGAATGACTCCCGTGTGCTGCAGGCAGAAACCCTGCTGCCCGGCGGACCGCTGGAGATGGTGTACATCCGAGCGCCACGCATCTTGAGGACGGGCGACTGTGTGGAGGTGTTGGCGCAGCGAGAGGGTTCCCCCACCCTGGTTCGGCAGGGGCACCTGCTTGCCGCAACCTTTCATCCGGAACTTTCGGACGATACGCGGGTGCACCAGCTGTTTGTGGATGCCGTGAGAACTGCCGTGCGGTAACCGGGGCGGCATCAATCGCCGCTTTGTGCGCCCGTGTGCAACGGACTCTAAACGGGAGTATTCTCTGCCAAGAAGCAGCCTATGCCAGCCCTTCTTCATCCCGACGTAGACGAGCAGACTCCCCAGCGCATCGATCCGAGTGACGTGGGTGGGGGACGCCTGCCACCTGTCGACCCGAAGCACACGGGCGGCGGAGGCGAGGGCGAAAATTGGAGTAATCGGCCCGTAGGCAGCAGGGGACCACGGGAGCGTTTACAGCGCTACCGGTTAGGCCTGTTCTTCGCTTTAGGTGGCGATCTCATGTTCTTCATCGCCATCGTGAGCGCCTTCTTTGTGACCAAGCATTCCGGCCACTTCGACGCCTACAACCGCTGGATAAATCCCTGGCTTCCCATTGAGATACCGTCCATACTCTGGCTCAACACCCTCGTTCTTCTGCTGTCGTCACTCACGGTAGAGTTTGCGCGCCGGGGCATGTTTCGTGAGATGGATGTCCTGGAGGAGTGGCTTGGCCTTGGGCGTCCGACGCAAAAGCGGGTGCTGCCGTGGCTTATCGCTTCAGTCCTGTGCGGGATGCTCTTTCTCTGGGGCCAGTATGTCGCTTGGAAGCAGCTTGCGCTTCAGCGCATCTTCTTCGCCGGCAATCCCTCATCCCGCTTTTTCTTCTTGATTACAGGCGTACATGGCATTCACCTTGTGCTGGGCCTTGCGCTGCTGATTGCTGCCATTGTGGGCATGCGTACTGTTCGACTCATTGAGTCCAAGCAGATTCTTGTGGACAGTGCGGCCTGGTACTGGCACACCATGGGCGCACTCTGGGTGTTCCTGTTTGCGCTGCTGATCTACGGCCAGTAGAAGCACCGTGGAAAGTAATTGCCTGCGGCGCGCACCCTACACGTGTATGCAAGGCAGAGAGGTTACATCTGCAGCGACAGGCTGCTGGCCAGTTCCGCGTAGCGGTCCACCGCCTCCCAGAGTTCTGACTTCAGGATCTTCTCCTCCTGGGTGTGTGCGACGTGGATGGTCCCAGGTCCCAGCAGCATGGGTTCGCCCCAGCTGGTGAGCGAGGAGATGTCTGTCGCATACTTCGCGACCATCGTTTCCCACCCTGCAATCCGCTTCATGCGAACAGTCTTGAGGTCCAGCGAGTAGCTCACGGCGCAGCGTCCGGCAATCACACGCTCGAGCAGAGGCTTGACCTCTTCAGACGGACCGATCAGGCGAATGAGCAGGTGTGCTTCTGCGGCGTCGGAGATGACGTTTGGCGCGCGACCACCCGAGAGGAGGCCCACGTTCACCGTTGTGGCACCGATCTCAGCATCTATCGGTAGCTCCAGCGTCTTCAGATCGTGCAGGACCTCCACCAGCTTGTCGATGGCGGACTCGCCAAGTTCCGGGTAGGCCGAGTGGGCCATCTTACCGGTGGCACGCAGCTCCACGCGCAGCGCGCCTTTGGTCGCCAGGGCGAGTTTGTTCTCGGTCGGTTCGCCGTTGATCAGGAAGCGCGACCCATGCCCGTCCAGATTCGCAACCCTCGCCCCAGCAGAATCGCGCTCTTCGCCAACTACGTACAGCAGGCCTATGGAGACGCCACCCGCGTGCAAGCGCTCTGCTGCTGCCACCTGCGACGCCAGGATGCCTTTGGCATCACACGATCCGCGGCCATAGACCCAGGTGTCATCCTCTGACGAGCCGAAGTAGGGCGGTACCGTGTCGAAGTGAGTCGAGAGCGTGATCTTCGGGCTGGTGCCGGGCATGCGCGCGTACACGTTGAAGCGATCGCCGTTGCTGGCGGACGACGCGGACTTTGGCACCGGCTGCTTGTCCACGTGATACCCAAGCCCTTGCAGGTACTCATGCAAGAACTCTCCGCAACGGCCCTCGTCGTAGGTTGTCGATTCAATGTCGACAAGTTGCCGGGTGAGTGCAACAGGATCAATCGCCATGGCTTCAGGATACCCGAGCAGCGAGGAAGTGCAGCGCAGCTACGATAGATGTGTGGCTTCCACAATCCAGACAGTCGACGATCTCCTGGGGCCTGCAGGCACGCTTGAGGCTCTCTTGAATGTTGGCGAGGCGGGCGCTGCCTTCTGCGCGCTGGTGTGCCATCCGCATCCACCCTCGGGCGGCACCATGCACACCAAGGTGGTGTATCACGCCATGAAGGCGTTTTCGCACTTTGGCCTGCCGGTGCTACGCTTCAACTTTCGCGGCACGGGTCGCAGTGCAGGTGTGCACAGTGGGGGTCCCGGCGAGATTGAGGATGTGCGTGCCGCAGTGGACTGGCTCGAACATACGTTTGGCACGCCTGTCCTGATGGCTGGCTTTTCGTTTGGAGCCAACATCGGCTTTCAGGCGGCGTGCGGGGACGCTCGGGTGGCAGGTCTGGTGGGGCTGGGCATGCCGCTGCAAGCGGGTGGCAGGACGTATACGTATGACTTTCTGCCGCACTGCTCCGCGCCCAAGCTCTTCGTGACCGGCGAGGAAGACCCGTTTGCGCCGCGCGACATGATGGAACGTCTGCTGCATCTGTCACCCGAACCGAAAGAGATGCACTGGATCGTGGGAGCGGAGCACTTCTTTGCGGGGGTTCCCGGTTCACCCGAGTCGAAGCTGAGCCTGATGCAGGGTGTTATGCGGGAATGGGTCGCCCGGACATTTTTTGCGCAACGGAATGTGGCCGAGTAAAGCAAGAGGCCTGACGTGTGCCAGGCCTCTCGATACCGCACTTTTCTCGGCTACCAGCCGCGGGTTTGCATTAGGTGCTGTTCTTCAATGGCCATGGCAGCCAAGCCCTTCATCGTACCGGTGACCTGCTCGCTGGCTTCGGCAACAATCTTGGCATCGTCATAGTGGGTGGTGGCGATGACGATGGCCTTGGCGCGTGAGACAGCCTCCTCGCGCTCCTTCGGATTGCCTTCCACGTCCAACGGGGTTGCGCGCTCTTTCATGAAGATGCCCGAACCCACAAAGACCGTCTCTGCACCTAGCTGCATCATCAGTGCAGCGTCTGCCGGTGTAGCGATGCCGCCTGCCGAGAAGTTCGGCACCGGCAGCTTGCCGGTTTGCGCAACCATGCGCACCAACTCGTAAGGAGCGCCATGGGCCTTGGCTGCGTGGTACAGCTCTTCCTCACCCAGCACGGTAAGCGACTTGAGTTCGCGCACAATCTGCCGCATGTGCTGCACAGCATGCACCACGTCTCCTGTGCCGGGCTCGCCCTTGGTGCGGATCATGGCCGCACCCTCTGCAATGCGGCGCAGCGCTTCACCCAGGTTGCGTGCGCCACATACAAAGGGAGTGGTGAACGCATGCTTGTCGATGTGATAGGTGTCGTCGGCAGGGGTGAGCACCTCGGATTCATCGATGAAGTCGACGCCCAGTTCCTGCAGCACCTGCGCCTCGGCAAAGTGCCCGATGCGTGCCTTTGCCATGACCGGGATGGACACAGCCCCAATGATTTCCTTGATGAGCTTCGGGCTGGCCATGCGTGCGACACCGCCTTCTGCGCGGATCATGGCAGGCACACGCTCCAGCGCCATGACGGAGACCGCACCGGCCTCTTCTGCGATGCGTGCCTGCTCCACGTTCATCACATCCATGATGACGCCGCCCTTCAGCATCTCTGCCAGGCCGGTCTTCAGCCGCAAACCGTGCGGCGCATAGTTTCCATTGGACGTGGACAGATCAGCCATGCAGCAACTCCTGTGAGATGGGGTGCAGGGCGCGCCCACATAAATGCGTGCTTTCCTGCGTGGTGGTGCATCAAGGATACCAGTGTTGCGCATCAGCAGCAGGACTGCGCCGCGCAAACGCTGGCAACTACGAATACTGCGCGATAACCGAGCAAACGGCATCGCCGAACTGCTCTAGCCAGGGCCGCCGGACCCCGGCCACGTTCGACAGCGCCGCGACAGAAGAGGGCCGCTGCAGAACGATTTCGCGAAGCAGGCCGTCCTGCAAAAGCTCGAGAGGAGCTCGATCCTGGCGCTTGGCTTCGTGCATCCGCCACACCTTTAGAGCCTGCTCGAGTGTTGCCGGAGCGTACGGGCCCAAGGCTTCTGTCCGAACTGTAGCAGCGGCTAGGACCAGCGGCGGCTGTGAAGGCGCGGCAGATGCCTGGGTCGTTGTTCGCTGCGGCACAATGGCTTGAGCGGATGTGCTGAGTACCTGCAGAATGGCTTCGCCCCAGCGCTCTGCCTTTGCCGGACCGATGCCCGAGACGCCCTGCAGCTCGCTCAGCGTGGAAGGTGCATCCACCGCAAGCTGCTGCAACACACGGTCGCCGAAGATGACGAACGCTGGCTTACCCAGCAGCTTTGCTTCCGCGGCTCGCCACGCGCGCAGGTTTGCGACCGCACTCTTCTGAAGTGCCGTAAGCGGGACATCCTCCGCGCTCGCGCGTTTGTCTGGACGCGCGGTCTTGGAGGAGCCAGAGCGCTCTCGTGTGCGGACACGGCCTGCATTCACGGCTTCCACGTCACGCATCTGCAGGTTTTCGAGCGGCTCGCCGCCTTCTGCCTGCCGCCCTTCATGGGTCAGCATGGCACGCCGGTACGTGATCTCCTGCCCATCGTCTTTCAGGAAGGTGTCCGATTCAATCGACACGTATCCCGCCCGCGACAGCGCATCCAGCAGCGCGTCCATCTCTTTACGCTCTAAGTCTTTGCGCGGGTACAACTCCGTATGCAGCTTGCCGGTGGACATGCCGTTGCCCTTGCCGCCGAGCGCTCGAATCAGGCGCAGCATCTCGCGTTCTTCCTCGCGGGTGGGGACTCGGAACGTCTGTGCAGAGGCGCGTTCGGGCGCGCAGACATCGCACAGCCCACAGGCGCGGCGCGCGTCGGAGCTATCGCCAAAGTGGCGCAGTAGCGCCGCCATGCGGCACTCCCCAGCTTCTGCAAAGCGCATCATGGCATCGATCTGCCCCCGGCGATGGCTCACCTGTGCCTCGTACCCCTTACGCCAAGCCATTGCCGTGTCTGCTGTGCGGGTCACATTGCCCGCAAAGTCGATGTTTGCCGCACCCTGCGCCAGCAGCTTGTCGAGTGCCGGGCTAAACGCGTCCAAGTCCAGCTTCAACGCGATGCGCAGATCGTCTGCATGCACCGGCTCACTGCGTAGCGCTGCGGCAATACGGGCGAGCGTATCCGCCGGTGGGTAGTCCCGGTCCAGGAAGAAGTCGTGCATACGCCTGTCGGCAAAGCTATACATGAGCACGGTGCGTGCAGGGGCGCCATCGCGACCCGCACGGCCAATCTCCTGGTAGTAGCTCTCCACGCTGGCGGGCATGGC
>CALMRM010000204.1:0-1994 GCA_937871605.1 uncultured Terriglobus sp.
GGGCTGCAGGTGGGTGACACCGTCATCCTGAGCGACATGAGCAAGTGGGACAGCAACGACCACGTGCGCGTGGAGCAGTGAAAGCCGTTGTTCTCGTTGTCTCGTCGCTCCCGTTGCTCACGTGAGGCAGAGCAGCAGACGGCGAAGGCACGAGAACAACGTTAGAAACGAGAGCAACGAGTTCACCAGAGAGGCAAGCCAATGAGCACCGAAAACCTGATCCACATCAGCGGCCTGACCAAGGTCTTCTACACCGACGAAATCGAGACCCACGCCCTCAGCGGCATCCACCTGGACATCGCACGCGGCGAGTACGTGGCCATGAGCGGCCCCTCTGGCTGCGGCAAGTCCACGCTCTTGTCGATCCTTGGCCTGCTGGACACGCCCACCGATGGCACGTACACACTGAACGGCAAGGAGGTGGCCGGCCTGAACTTTGCCGAGCGGTCGCGTATTCGCAACCAGGAGATCGGATTCATCTTCCAGAGCTTCAATCTCATCGGCGATCTGTCCGTGTACGAGAACGTGGAGCTGCCGCTGACCTATCGCAGCGGCATGTCGAGCGCCGACCGCAAAGGGCGTGTGGTGGAAGCGCTGGAGCGCGTCAACATGGCGCACCGGCTGCGGCACTACCCAGCGCAGCTCAGTGGCGGCCAGCAGCAGCGCGTAGCCGTGGCGCGTGCGTTGGCGGGGTCGCCCAGCATCCTCTTGGCAGACGAACCCACCGGCAACCTCGACAGCAAAAATGGCGAAGCCGTCATGCGGCTGCTGGCCGATTTGCACGGCGAAGGCGCGACCATTTGCATGGTGACGCACGATCCGCGCTTTGCCGCGCACGCCGACCGCCAGGTGCACCTGTTCGACGGCAAGGTGGTGGCCGAGGGCGAGCTGCAGCGCCTCCTGTCAGACGCGGAGAGCGAGTATCGCAACGCCCCACCCACCTACTCCGCGGGCGCAACCGCCTGAGCGGACAGCACTCGCGCGCACCAACCTTCCACTTGCAAAGAGCCGTTCAGGAGCTACGCATGGCAGCCTCGTTCTTCGCACAGAAGCTCGCACAAGACGTACGGTACGCACTGCGGCAGATGCGCCGCGCCCCCGGATTCGCCGCCACGGCCCTATTGACGGTGGCGCTTGCCATTGGCTCCACGGCGGCACTCACCGGCGTCTTGCGTGCCTCGCTGTGGAGTGCGCTGCCGTACCCGGAAGCCAACCATCTGGTGGAGGTGGCAGACAGCAACCGCTTGAAGCCGGTCACCGGCAGCCTGACAAGCATTGCCCGTGTGACCGACCTACAGGCGCTGCGCCATGACGGCCACCCGGTGTTCTCCTCGGTAAGCTTCTACTACCTCAACAATGACGCCCTTGGCCTGGGTGGGCCGGACCCGCTGCCCGTGCAGGGGGCTGCTGTGTCCGGCAGCTTCTTCAACACCGTGGGCAGCGCACCGCTGTTGGGCCGCACGCTGCAGCCCGCAGATGATGTGGCGAACGCACCGCGCGCGGCGGTGCTGAGCTACCGCCTATGGCAGTCCACTTTTGCAGGCGACTCACACGTGCTGGGCCGGACCGTGCGGCTGGGCGATACCAGTGCAACCGTGGTGGGCGTTATGCCGCTGCGCTTTGACCTGCCCGCAGGCAGCGATCTCTGGTATGCGGCCCGCATCGCACCGTCTTCGTTCGGCACCTATCGCGGAGAGGGTTCGCGCTTTGTGCATGTGATGGCACAGCTGGACCAACGAGAGACGCCAGCGAGCGCCACTGTGGCCACCGCTGCCCTGGCCCAGCAACTGGCAGCCCGGTTTCCAGAGACCGATGCGGCATGGAGCTTCTCGCTTCGAACGCTGCGTGATGCGCTGTTCGGCCGCTTTCGCCGCGCGCTGTGGCTGCTGGTTGCGGCAGTGGCGTTGGTGTTGCTCATCGCCGCCACCAACCTCGCAGGGCTGCAGCTGGCACGCAGCGTCGCACGGCAGGCGGAGTTTGGCATTCGTAGTGCG
>CALMRM010000204.1:2004-5880 GCA_937871605.1 uncultured Terriglobus sp.
GCACGGCTCCTGCAACAGCTCCTGGTGGAAAACCTGCTGCTGGTGGGCACGGGCTGTGCCCTGGGCCTGCTGCTTGGCACGGGGCTGCTGCGCGTGCTCCAGTCGCGGCTGCCCGCCGCGTTGCTGTCGGTGGACCATCCGCACCTCGACCGTGCCGCGTTGCTGCTGAGCGTTGCCGTTACGCTGCTGACCGGTTGCGGCACTGCGCTGCTTCCCTGGTTGCAGGCAGTGCGCGCGCACACTGTGCTGGAGCGTGCGGGCAGCAGCCGTGTGGTGAGCGGCCAGGCGCGGCGTGTAGGTGGCGTATTTGTCACCGTGCAGGTGGCGCTCTCGGTGCTGCTGCTGACCGTCGCCGCCAGCATGGTGCAAAGCCTGTACCGGCTGTTGCAGACGCCGCTTGGTTTCGAGCCTGCGCGCGTCACCACGTTCACTGTCGATCTGCCCTGGCGCTCGACGATGACGGCACGACACCAGCTGTATAGCACCCTGGAGCAGCAATTGACCGCTCTGCCGGGCATCTCCGGTGTGGGTGCCATCACGGCGCTGCCGCTGGAGGGCTTCAGCGTCCGCTCCACCTTCGACATCATGGGAGAGCCACCCACGCCCGCCCACGATGCCGTTGCGGCGGAAGGCCGTGACCTGTCGCCGGGGTACGCAGGCGCCATGCACATCCCGCTGCATGCAGGCCGGCTGCTGACAGGGGACGACAGCCTGCCGCACGCTTCCCCCGTCTTTCTGGTGAACGAGGCCTTTGCGCGACGCTATTTTCCGAACGCATCCCCGCTGGGTCGTCACCTGACCTCCACCGCGGAGGACCTGCACTTGCCACCCTCTGCGGGCAGCCGCGTGGATGCTGGCGAGATCGTGGGGGTACTTGCAGATGTGCAGGGGACCGGCGGTGCGCTTGGCGGCACACCGCAGCCGGAGATTTACCGGCCAGAGACGGGTGGCTGGCCGCACCTGCAGTTCGCTGTGCGCTCCCCGCTGCCAGCCAGCGCGGTGGAACAGCTCGTTCGCCATGCCGTGGCTGCGCTCAGCCCCACGGCCTCAGTCAGCCACGTGGGCACGCTGGCCGCAAGCGTCGGAAGTTCTCAGGCACAACCGCGCCTCACGGCAGGGTTGCTGACCGGCTTCGGGCTGTTTGCCACCCTGCTGACGGCGGTGGGCATGTACGGGCTTGCATCGTTCACCGTGTCGCAGCGCGTGCGTGAGTTCGCCCTGCGCATGGCGGTGGGCGCGACACGGGCCGAGGTGTCTGCCCTGTTGCTGCGCGAAACGGCGCGCCTGCTGCTGAGTGGCGTGCTTGCAGGGGTCCTTGCCGTCGCAGTCGGGCACCGCCTGCTGGCTGCGACAGCCGTTGGCTCGCTGCCGATCTCTGCCCCACAGGTGGCCGCCACGGCAATTGGACTGTCCTGCGTCGTGCTGTTGGCGATTGCCGCACCTGCACGCCGTGCCACCCACATCAGCCCCATGGAAGCCCTGCGCGCCGAGTAGGCGTTGCGTGCACAGAGAGGATCGGCTATGAGTTCCCTGCTTCAGGATCTGCGATTTGCACTGCGCTCGCTGCGACGTTCGCCCGGCTTTGCGGCCACGGCGGGGCTGACGCTGGCGCTCGGCATCGGGCTCACGGCAGCCATGCTGAGCGTGGTCTACTCCGTGCTGCTGGCACCGTTGCCGTACCCGCAGCCGGATCGGCTGGTGGGGCTCGACTTCAACTACCGCAGCGAGAAACCCTCCACCTCGCAGGTGGGCACGGCAGCCGACTTCATCGTGCGGTACAGCCATTCGTTCAGTGCCTTCGGCGTCAGCGACGGTGGCACATCTGGCGTAAATCTGGCTGCGACCGGCGCGGGGCGGGGCCACGCCTTTCCCGTGCAGCAGATGCACATCTCGCGCAGCTTCCTCCCCACACTCGGCATCGAGCCGCAACTGGGCCGCGGCTTCTCCGCGGAAGAAGACACGCACGGCGGCCCGCGCGCGGCACTACTGAGCGACGGTGCCTGGCGCACCCGCTTTGGCGCAGACCCCGCCATCGTCGGCACGGTGGTGCGCATCGACGAGGAGGACGTGCCGGTCGTGGGGGTGCTGCCGCCCGGCGCTGCCGTGGACCTGCAGGGCAGTGGGCGCGAGGCGGAAGCGGCAAGCGTCTTTCAGCCGCTGCAACTGAGCCCTCGCGATGCAGGCTACGAAGGCAACAACTACCAGATGATCGCGCGCCTGCGCCCGAGTGTTTCCCTGCAGCAGGCACAGGATGAGCTGCTGACTCTGCTGCCGCGCTTTGCCGAAGAGAACAGCTGGTACAAGGGCTGGCACGCACCCAACGGCGAGCTGAACCAGCTGCGTGTGTTTCCCCTGCAAGCGGCCCTTGCCGGCGATGTGCGTGGCAGCCTGCTGGCCCTGCTGGGCGCGGCGGCTTCGGTGCTGTTGGTGGCCTGCCTGAACCTGGCCGGGCTCATGGTCGCACGCACTGCCGCACGCACGCGAGAGCTGGCCGTGCGCAGTGCGCTGGGTGCCAGCCGCGGCGCGCTGCTGCGCCTCTTGCTTGCCGAATCAGCGGTACTGGCCGGTGTTGGAGCAGTGGCGGGCCTGCTGGTGGCGCGCGGTGCGGCACAGGCCTTTCTGGCCTATGCGCCGCTGGGGATACCGCACCTTGCCGCGTCCGCTTCACTCCCGTGGCTTGCAGGCTGCGCGGCAGCCATGGCCGCGGGTGGAACGCTGCTGTTCGGTCTCATGCCCGCCGCGGTGGTACTCCGCCGCGAGGTCAATCAGGGCCTGCGCAACGCGGGCTCGCAGGGCCAGTCCGTGGCCTACCAGCGCACCGGGCGCGCGCTCATCGTTACGCAGGTAGCGCTGGCCTTTGTACTGCTCACGGCGGCATCGCTGCTGTTGCACGCGTTTCTCACCATGCGTTCGACGGCACCGGGCGTGGACACCGCGGGCCTCACGATCGGCCAGGTGACGCTGAAGGGCGATGCCTACAAGAACACCGCGCACAGTGTGCAGTTCAGCCAACGCGTAGTGGAACAGCTGCAGCACACGCCCGGCATCCTGCGCGCGGGTGCGGTCAACGGCCTGCCGCTGGACCGTGGATTGAATATCTCCGGCTGGCCGGTGGGCCGGAAGGAGCTGCGCCACATGATCGAAGCACGCTTTGTCGATCCCACCTATCTCAACACGGTCGGCATTGGCCTCTTGCAGGGCCGCGGCATCACCGCGGGCGACACCGCCACATCGCCGCGCGTTGCCGTCATTGGGGAGAGCGCGGCAAAGCACTGGTGGCCGGACGGCGATGCCATTGGCAGCCGCATCGAGGTGGGCAACGAGACGTAATACGAGGTCGTCGGCATCGCGCGCGACACGCATGAGCACTCGCTGCTGGATGCACCGGGCAGTCTCGTTTACGTGCCGCTCACACAGATCACCGACAGATTCACCGGCATGATCAACAACTGGTTCCCCACCACCTTTGCCGTGCGCGCGAGCAGCGGCGTAAACGTGGCTGCTGCCATGCAGTCAGCCGTGAGCAGTGCGGACGCTGAAGTTCCTGTGGCCCGCCTCAGTACCATGCAGGACGTGGTGGACCACACCGTAGCAACGCCGCGCTTCTTTAGCTGGCTGTCCAGCAGCTTTGCCGCATTTACGCTGCTGCTGGCGGCGGTCGGGTTGTTTGGCCTCTTGAGCTACCAGGTTACGCAGCGCACACGCGAGATCGGTGTGCGCATGGCCCTGGGCGCGACGCGGCTGGATGTGCTCAGCGGCTTTGTGCGCCGTGGCCTCTTGCTCACCGCGCTTGGCCTTGCCGGTGGCGCGCTGCTGTCTATGCTGCTGCCACGGCTCCTAAGCGGTGCCCTGCCCGACTTCGCCATGTACCTGCAG
>CALMRM010000205.1:0-1730 GCA_937871605.1 uncultured Terriglobus sp.
TCGAGCGGCGGCGAAGCGGTACACCGGGTCACAGACGTGAGCAAGCGCGAGGACGTCCAGCAGCTTGTCGCCCTGGCACAAAGCAGCTTCGGCCGCCTTGACGTGCTCTTCAGCAATGCAGGAGCCATGCCCATTGGGCCGATGGATGACCTTGCTGTGGAGGACTGGGAGACGATGGTCGATGTGAATGTCAAGGGTGTACTCTTTGGCATTGCCGCAGCCCTGCCCTTGTTTCGAAAACAAGGAACAGGTCACTTCATTCACACGGCTTCCACAGCTGCCCGCAAGACAGTGCCCAACCAGGTGGTCTACTCAGCAACCAAGGCCGCAGTTCTCGCCATCTCGGACGGGTTGAGGCAGGAGTTGGCGGGAGCCATCCGGGTCAGCACAGTTCTGCCCGGATTTACCGACACGTCTTTTGCGGATCACATAAAGGATCCCAAGCTTCAGGAACAACTCCGCGCAGCCGGAGCCAAGTTCGCCATGTCTCCCGACGCGGTCGCGAGCGCCGTTGCTTACCTCATCGATCAGCCAGACGATGTGAACGTAGCGGAGGTGACGATTCGGTCGCGAGCGCAGCCCTGACCAAAGAGTCAAGGGAGGCTACGCTAGCGCATCACCTGCATGCTCCTGCGGAACAGCCCGTCGAAGTCGGTGCGGATGGTGAGTTCGGTAGATTCGTACTTGGCTATAGCGGCTTCGATGGCCTTTTGCGCGGCTTCGCGCTTGTAGCCGAGGTTGGTTAGGGCGCTGAGCACGTCGTCTGCCACGGGACCGGCCTGGAAGGCTGCAGGTGTTGCGGCGGGTATGCCGGAGCTGAGGTCGTCCAGCTTGTCCTTGAGTTCCAGCACGATGCGCTCGGCGGTTTTTTTGCCGATGCCGGGGATGCGGACCAGTTGAGCATGGTCGCCGCTGCGGATGGCCGCCGTGAGCGACTCTGGCGGCAGCCCGGACAGGATGACGATGCCCAGCTTGGGCCCCACGCCGCTTACGGTGATGAGCCGCTCGAAGAGCCGCTTTTCTTCGCGCCGCAGGAAGCCGAACAGGGCGATGGCGTCCTCGCGCACCTGCGTGTTGATGTGCAGCGCGATCTCCGCGCCTGCGTCGGGCAGGGCGGAAAAGGTGGAGACGGCAATGCTGACGTCGTAGCCGACACCCGCGCACTCCACCACGGCCTGGGTGGGTGACTTGCTCAGCAAGGTGCCGCGCAGGTGGGCGATCATGTGGTTCCTCCTGCGATGGGGGTGAAGGCACTCATAGGTGGCGGTTGGGCGTCCACAGCAGGGTGAGGCGCGCACTGGTGTTGTTGTGGATGCCCGGGAGGTCTGCCGGGATGAGCCAGCGCTCGTGCTGCACGAAGAGGTCGGCGGTCCAATCCGGGCGGACGTGCAGGGACGCCTTGGCGGAGGCATCGGAAACGGTGCCGCCCATGGGTAAGAAGCTTTCACTGATCTTGGTTTGCCGGTAGCCCACTTCAAAGCGGGTACGGGCAGTTTGCCAGTAGCCCAGCTTGCCCTCGAAGGCGCGGCCATCGCGGCCCACGGCATTGCCCAACAGGAAACCCTTGTTCGTGTTGGCGTCGCGGTACTGGTTGTTGATGAACAGGGGCCGGCTCAGGCCCTCGTCCTGGCTCAACTCCTCCGACGAGTCCATGTCGAACCGGAAGTCCATGTGCGGGGCCAGCGGCAGCCGCGGCAGGTACAGCCCGGTGATCCAGGCGCAGCGCCGGG
>CALMRM010000205.1:1740-26947 GCA_937871605.1 uncultured Terriglobus sp.
ACCAGCGCGTGACGCTCAGTTCCAGATTGCTGCCAAAGGTGAGGTCGACCTTTTGGCCGTTGAAGTAGGGCCGCGCCGGAAATTTGTGGCCGGACAGCTTGCCGATGACGAGATCGAACTTGTACGTGCCCAACTGCGGCAGGAACGGGAAAGGATGGGGACGTGTGCTGCCCAGGCGCAGGTTATAGGTGGGTTCGGCGTTGCTGGAAAACGACCACGGCGCGGAACTGGGACCCCAGAAGATCTCCTGCTTGCCAAAGGAAAGCGCATTGCCCGCTAAGGCCACGCCGGCGTACAGCAACAGCGGTGTCTGCCGGGTGTACGCCGCGCCGGGTGCTGTTACGGGAAAGGAGCCTGGCGGCAGCGGCGAGTTGAACGTGGGCTCGCCGTCGAGTTGGTTGAAAAGGATGGAGTGCGCAGGGCTGATGCCGGGGGTGCCCGGCACCTGCTGCACCTCTTGCCGCACGTGAAAGAAGAAGCGCCCCGTGCTGCCACGCAGGCTGTACCCGGCCAGACCGCCGGTGCCCTGCGCAAAGGGACGGCCGTAGTCGTCGCGCCACGTCTGGCCGAAGTGGAAGCTGTCGTTCAGCGGTGTGCCGGCGATGGTGCCCGCGCGGGCGTAGATCGATTCCAGCGTCCAGCCGCTTTGGTCGTGGTCCAGCTCGCGGCGCAGCTCGTTGATGAGGGGCTCTGCCTCGCGGTCGAGCGACTCGTTTGATGCGGACGAATCGTAGATGTCTTGCGCCTGGCGCAGCTGGCGCAGGCACTCCTCCCGTGTCCAGGGGCGAATGCTGCTGTTTTGCGAGGGCACGTAGCCCATGGCCGACAGCCGTTCCAGCGCGGGATAGACCCAGCTATCCATGGGCACGTTGACGGTGCCATGGCGGTCGGCATCGGGCAGTAGTACGTCGGCGGAAAGGGAGTGCTCGGCTTGCGTGGCTTGCGCGTGGACTGCCGCTGTAGGAACAAGGGCGAAGAGCGCGATCACGTCGCGTATCCGCCATCTCCGGGCACCTCCTCGCATCCGTGCTCCTTCACCGGCAGGGGTACCCGCCTGCCAAGTATAAGGTTCCCTGCCTTGCCATGCCGCAGGTGATCGAACACGGAGAACACGGAGCTGGACACGGAGAACACCGTGGCCTCGTGCCATCACCGTGCTCTCCGTGTTGAAACAGAAACCTACACGCAATGCTGGGTAGTAGGTGTTGGCCGGCACCTTGCTATGCTGATGCTTGCGCGGCGAAACAGCAGGATGGTGCTGCCCAGAGCGCATTTCAGCAACGGAAGTACGCATGCCCGCATTCCCCACGCCCCGCCTTCTGATCGCGCTCGCCTCCTTGTGCCTCCTGCCGTCGTTACCGCTGTACGGGCAAACGTCGCTGGACAATCTGTTTGGGGGCGGGCAAACGGACAGCCAGCAGCAGCAGCGCAATGCAGCCCAGCCGGACCCGGCAACTACACCTTCCACGAACCCCTTGCCCACCGGCCCGCGCACCCTGGTACAGCAGGACCCGACGCAGACCACCAACCAGCAGATGCACCAGACGCAGCAGACGCAATACCAGATGCAGCAGCAGCGCCCCCTGCAGGAGCTGCCAAGCGAACTGACAGGGTTTCAGCGTCTGGTGGCAGCTTCGCTTGGCCGTGTGCTGCCCATCTATGGCGCGTCACTGTTCACCGACGTACCCTCGACCTTTGCGCCGGTAGACCGCATTCCGGTCACGCTGGACTACGCCATTGGACCGGGTGACGAGCTGCTGGTCCATATTTGGGGCCAGGTCAACCTGGACGGGCGCTTTCCGGTGGACCGTTCCGGCGACGTATACCTGCCGCAGATCGGCGCGGTGCACGTGGCGGGCATTCCCTTTGGCCAGCTCACAGAGCACATGCGGTCGCAGATTCGTCGCAACTTCCGCAACTTCGACATCAATGTGAACATCGGCCAGCTGCGGTCCATCCAGGTGTTTGTGGTGGGCAACTCGCGGCGGCCCGGCAGCTACACGGTCAGTTCGCTCAGCACGCTGGTGAACACGCTGTTTGCCAGCGGCGGCCCCAGCCCCACCGGCAGCATGCGCAACATTCAGGTGCGGCGCGGTTCTGAGACGGTCACCACCTTCGATTTCTACGACCTGCTGCTCCATGGCGACAAGACAAAGGACGTGCGGCTGCTGTCGGGGGATGTCATCTTCATCCCGCCTGCTGGGCCAACGGTCGCGGTCGCGGGTGCCGTGAACAATCCGGCGCTGTACGAGGTCAAGCCGGGGGAAACGCTAAAAGCAGTGTTCGACCTTGCGGGCGGCCTGACCCCGGTGGCGCAGGCAGGGCACGCCCGCGTGGAGCGCATTGGCAACGGGAACGGGCGCTCCGTGGTAGACGTGGACCTGGAGGGCGTAGGTGGTGCGACACCCGTGTCGAACGGTGACCTGGTGCTGGTCACGCCCATAATCGACCGCTTCAAGGACGCGGTCACGCTGCGCGGCAACGTGGCCGATCCGCGCCGCTTTGCGTGGTTCCCCGGCATGAAGGTGAAGGACCTGATCCCCGACAAGGAAGTCCTACTGACCCGCGACTACTGGGAGCAGCGCAACCGCTTGGGCCTGCCGGTGCTCGATTCGACGCCGGACATTCGCCGTTACGGCCCGGACCGTCCGACGGCGCAGTTCTACGGCCAGGGCATCGGCCCGGCCAAACCCGCGTCGCTGTTTGGGCCGGTGGACGAGAACGGTAACGTGGCGCTGCCGGATAGCGACGCCAACGTGTTTGGCAAGCGCCTGCCGTACACGTCGTTCAACCTGCCGACGACGCTGACTACAGGCACGGGCACTACCAGCAACCAGGCAAATAGTAACCAGGCCAACACCAATGACCGCACACGCACCGTTCAGAGCCAGCAGCAGGTGCAGGACCTGAGTACCAACCAGCAGTATGCCCAGACACAGTCCAGGGCCAACACGCTGGACCAGGAGGGCAATCGCGCGCTCAATGACAGCACCGCCGCCAACGGAACGCTGAGTGCGGCTGTGACCGGGGCGGCGAGCCGGTTTCCCGCGAAGAACGCCGTGGTGCTGAACGGACCCGAGGTGGACTGGGCGTACGCGGTCATCGAGCGGCTGAACCCAGCAGACTTGACGACCAAGCTGGTGCCCTTCGACCTGGGCAAGGCTGTCCTCGACAGTGATCCCGTGGCGAACCTTGCGCTGCAACCGGGCGACGTGGTGACGATCTTCTCGAAGGCCGATATCCGCGTGCCGCAGATGCAGCAAACCAAGTACGTGCAACTGGAGGGAGAGTTCGCGAAGGCTGGCACTTACAGCGTGGAGCCCAACGAAACCTTGCAGCAACTGGTGCAGCGCGTGGGCGGCTTTACCCCGGGCGCGTACCTGTACGGCTCACAATTCACGCGCGAGAGCACCCGCGTCATCCAGCAGCAGCGGCTGAACCAGTACACGCAGGACCTGGAGCGCCGCATCAAGCTGGCCGAGGCCAATTCCGTGAACAACGCGCTCAACCCGCAGGATGAGGTGGCCAACATCGCCGGCCTGCAGAACGCGCGCACCGTGGTCATGCAACTGCGGCAGTTGCAGGCGAATGGCCGCATCATCCTCGACATCAAGCCGGACGCGCAATCGCTGGCCGACGTGCCGGACATTCCGCTGGAGGACGGCGACACGTTCATTGTGCCGCAGGTGCCGCAGAGCGTGGATGTGTTCGGCTCGGTGTACACGCCCAACTCGTTCCTGTACAGGCAACGGCTTCGCGCGGGCGACTACCTGCGCAAGGCGGGTGGCGGCACGCGCACGGCAGACACGGGCCGCAGCTTTATCGTTCATGCCGACGGCTCCGTGGTGAGTCACCAGTACACGAGCGCGCTGTTCGCTGGCACCTTTGGCGCGGTCAAGCTGTTCCCGGGCGACGCCATCATCGTGCCGGAGCGGGTGGACAAGCGGCCCCTCTTGCGCAACCTGGTCGACGTAGCCACCATCATCGGCCAGTTTGGCCTGGGCGTCGCGGCGATCAACGTGCTGAAGTAGGGCGCTCTACTGGACGGTCAGGAGGCCTCATTGCACCTGAATGAGGGCTTCGCTCCCGTACGGATCGGGACCGGCTGAGATCACGTGCCAAGGCACGCTGGTGCCGCGCGAACGTGCCTCCAGCGCGCGGTCCAGCTCACGCAGCACCAGGTCCGGTGTGACCTGGTGCATGCAGCCGTTGAACTGGCAGGGCGCAAAGTCGCGACCGTCATAGCAGGGCCGGCATGCAAAGTCCTGCCCGCCCCAAATGCCAAGGGCTCCCGGCCTGCGCGGCACCCGGGTTGCCGGGTCGGTGGGGCCAAAGATGCCCAGCAGGCAGGCGGTGCTGAGGCCCGCCATGTGGAGCGGTCCTGTGTCGTGCGTGATGACCGCATCGCAGCTGTCGCACGCGCGGATGACCTCTGGCAGTGAGAGTGTTCCGATGCAGTCTGTGTAGGGCACCCCTTCGAAGTGCGGCCGTACCCAGGCATCCTCAGGGCCGCCCATCAGGACGAGCTCCCACCCGCGCTGGAGCAGAGCCTGCGCTAAAAGCACATAGCTCGCAACGGGCCAGCGCCGCAGCACCTGCTCTCCCATGAGGTTGCTGGTGCCACCGGGCGCAAGCATGATGCGTCGCTCCGCAACGGCAGCAGGCAGCGGCGAGGCTGGCAGCGTGTCTGGCCGCACCGGAGCAGCGCTGCGCGGCCGGTAGCCATCCTCGCGATGGAGCAGAACGCGCTCGTACTCGTCGGTATGGTGACGCCCTGGAATCAGTGTCTCGGACCGCGTTTTCGCGGAGAGGGCGAGCTTGCGCCGGGCCCGAATCGGCAGCGTGACGAGATGGTAGCGTCGGTCGTAATACAGCGTGGCGCAGAGGTCATAGCGGGTCAGGAGGACCTTAGCCCAGAACGCGCCCACGGCTCGCACGCGCTCGAGCAGCGAGCCCCGCACAATAGCCCGGTCGTCCACAGGAACGATGTGGATCCAGCCGTAACAGGCAAGCAGCGGGCGTGCAGCCTTGCCGCAGACCCACGTGATGTCGTAGCCCGCGTCGTACAGCGCACGCGCCGCAGGAATGGCCATGATCACATCGCCAATCTGGCCGAACTTTACGATGAGGGCTCGCCGAGGGGCTGCACGTTCGGGAGCAGCTTCAGATTTTGTGCCGGAGGAGACGCTCACAGACAAGCCTGCACCTTTCCACTCGAGCCGTAGTGCTGCGTGTCACTGGGTACGCCGCTGGCCAAAGACATGATCTTCAAATCCCATGACATACCAAAGACCTGTTACCGGCAGCGTTCCGGTGAGTGCGCGTCGCAGAAAGGCAACCGGCAAGACGGCAAGACCGATCATCTCGCGGACAAAGGAGCGCGAGCGGCCCGCATGGACGACCTTTACGCCGTTGGCAAGCAGCACGTTCGCGATCTCACGTACCTCTGGCACGTGGACGTGAGTTTCATCGTCGCAAAATTGCAGCGTGCCTACCGCTGAGGGTAGCGCCAGGCTTCGCACCGAGGGGAAGGCAATCCAGATGTACCCACCAGGCTTCAGTTTTGAGCACAGGGCTGCCAGCACCTCGCCGGAGTTCGTCATGTGTTCCACCACGTGGTGCAGGATGATGTAATCGAAACTCGACTCCGGTATCTCCGCATAGCCACCGCCGTCCACGTCCACTGGATAGAAGGCGTCCATGATGGCCAGATCGCTTTCTGTGTTGTTGTGGATTTCAATGTCCGCGCCTGCATAAAAGCAGTCTGGAAACCACTGCTTTGTTTGGGTGGGCGAGTGATTGCCACACCCTACATCGAGAATGCGAAGACCTTGCTTGGGAAGCTTATGTCGAGGGTACAGAAATTTTGTGGGGCGTATATGCATTCCCAGTCGAAACTTCAACGGCTTACACTCCAACGCAGCTGCAGGTACACAACATTACATCATGCCTCTGTGCTGCCTGGTGAGTACGCGGTTGTGCCGCATGCAGTGCAACCGCACGCGCTGTGCTTGCCACAGGTGGCATGTGCAAGCTGCTACGCCCGTGCCGGAAATACCAGAACACGTACCTTGAGGTACAGCCATGCCAACAAAAACAAGCCGCAGAAGGCATAAAGGCTTGGCAAGGTAAGGCTGGTGTTCAGACAATTTGCCAGCATCAGGACGGACGTGTAGGAGAACGCCCGCATAAAGGACGGTCCACCCTCCCAGAATGACGACTTGACACCATCGTCCGCCCGCCGTGCAAGCATGCCCATCGCCAGCCCGAACAGGATGATGCCCAGCAAGCCGAAGTTGAAATAGCACTCGCCAAATTGCCCTGGCTTTAAGCCCGGGTGCGTCTCTGTATCCAGGCCCACAACCTTGCCAGTGGCAACACCAAAGGTCCAGGATTCGCGGAAATCGGAAATGCCGCGAGGGACAAACGCGAGCAAGCCAGCAAGGTAACTTTTGCCAAGCCACAGGTGCTGATCCCAACGCGAGTACGTCCAGGCAAAGTCCCGAAGGTCGCTGAAATTGTTGCCAAAAAACAGCAGCACCAGCAAAGACGTGACAAAGGCGACGGGGGAGTACTCCCCGTCTCGAACACTGCCCAGGTAGAACACGAGCAAGATGGCACAACTGCTGCCGATCAGAACGCGAGACAGGCTGATTGTGTTGCGACGCTGAATGATGTAACAGAGAGCCACGTTAAGGCAGGCGTAGACAATATTTCCACGCTGGCCGAAGAACAGCAGCCCGGCGAGTAGGAGGCAGGCGGAGGCTAGCAGCACCTTTTCCTTTGTCTCCATATACCGGGCCAGGCAGTGTGCCACAACAATCATCGAGGCGAGCGCCACAATCTGCACAGCGGGCCGAACACCGGGATGCTCAAAGGTGTATGCCCGCAAGTTGAACCCAAAGCCCTCGGCTTTAAAGTACAGCGCCAAAATGAGCAACTGCATCGACAGGCATACCACGGTAAGAAACAACAGCAACTCGCGGGTAGACATCAGCACCATCGAGCATCGGGGAGCCACATCCACCAAGCGGGCCACTGTCTTGCGCAATCCAACACCCAAGTGGAATCTCCACAGGTTTCCGCCTAAAAGCAGAGCAAAGAAGCCGGCCATTGTCATCGCAAACACCACGGGCGTACTTGCAACGACACCATAGAAGTCGTTACCGGTGATCAGCGCATTAAGCGGATTGCTTGCAAACGGCAACATCAGCATGTACGGGACAACGCAGAAAATCAGCAACTGCGCATGCCAGAAATCGATGCGGTAACCCTTGCGGTAGCAGGTGCGGTAATACGACACGGCAAAGGTTACGAGCGCAACCAGATCGAGAACATACAGCATTCGAGGCATCATGCAGCTCTCAATCCTGTCTGTCTAAACGGCTCCGCACTACCAACCACATGCATGGAGGCGCAGCGCACAGGTGTCTTCATAAGCGTACCTGAGAAAGCCTACCTGTTGTGCTGTCGCTTCCGGCGGCGAAGCTGGCCCTCCATGTGCGGTGTGGCGCGGCGCGGACGGTGCCTGCGATAGCGATGGTGGACATACTCGGAGAGGCCACCTGGGTTGTACCCAAGCAGTACTGCATCTTTACCTATCGTGCGGAGTAAACTAGCGAGCAGGTTTCCAGTCATCTCTGTGTCTTTACTTCTTTCTCACCGCGTTGCAACCGGCGACGAACCTCGCGCAATGACCCGAACACGGCGTCTTCTCATGGGTGCAGCAGCAACCGTGTTGGGCAAAGGAGCAGTGCTCCTGTCGAGTGTTGCTTCCATTCCGATCATGGCGCAGTATTTGGGCGCGGAGCAATTTGGCGTTTGGATGACGATCTCCACAGCCGTTTCCATGCTGCTGGTCCTGGACCTTGGCATTGCGAATGCTCTCGTCAACTTTGTGTCCGAGGCGTATGCAAACGACGACCGCGAGCACGCCAGCACCTACAGCACGACGGCATTCGCCGTCATGGTTGTGGTTGCCTGCTTGTTTGGTGCCTTGGCGTATGGCCTGTGGCCACACATACAGTGGTTCAGCCTGCTCCATCTGAAGTCCGCTGCTGAAGTGCCGATCGTTAGCCATGCCTGGGCCGCGGCCGTTGCAGTGTTTCTCTTTGGCATGCCTGCGGGGCTTGCGCTCAAAATCCTGGGTGGCTACCAGGAGCTCCGATCCGCCAACCTCTTTACCTCCGCGGGCAGTGTGTCCAGCCTGGTTCTGATATTTCTCCTGGTCAAGCACCATGCCGGGCTCACCACGCTTGTTGCAGCCTCATTCGGGGCGCTGGTGGGAGCCAATCTGCTGTGTCTCCTTTGGCTCTGGTACGTCCACAAGCCCTGGTTGTTGCCCAAAGTCGCGCACCTCAGCCGGAGTGCAGCACAGCGCATGCTGCAGTCGGGCGGCAGCTTCTTTGTTCTGCAGATCGCTGCGTTGCTCGCATTCAACAGTGCCAACCTGATTGTGACGCATTACCTTGGTCCTGTTGAAGTGGCGTCCTACAGCGTCGCTTGGCGGCTCACGAGCTTTGCCGCCGTTGGGCAATCCGTCATCACGCCCGCGCTTTGGCCCGCCTACGCTGAAGCATTTGCCCGCAGCGACATCGCGTGGGTGCGCCGCACCTTCTATCGCACCATGTGGGTGACGATGCTGGTCGCCGTTGCGTTCTGTTTGCTGTTCGGTTTGGCGGGCCGTTGGATCATCGCCCGCTGGGCCAGCCGCGCCGCCGTGCCCAGTGAACACCTGCTGCTGCTCATGTGTTCCTGGGTACTACTCAATACACTCATGAATAACACCTCCGTCATTCTTGTAGGCAAAGGCCAGATACAGATTCAGGCGTGGATCTCGATCGTAGCTGCCGTGTTGAACGTTGTGCTTTCCGTGCATTGGGTACAACGTGTTGGGGCCGCTGGAGCCATCCTGGGAACCATTGTGTCGTACCTGCTTGTAATTGTGTTGCCACAATTCTGGCAATGCTACCGGCTACTACACATGCCATCGCACGTGCGCGACCAACCGATGGCTTCTGCGTGAGCGCTTCTTTCGGCGCGTGGAGGGCATTGGCTGTGTCACCATAGCAGCATGACAGACAGCGGCGCCAAGCCGGTCATCGCACCTGAAGAGCCCGCCGACTCCGCTTACGGACAGTCCTACCTGGAGTGGAAAGGCTGGGAAGAGGCCAACTTCGCAAAAGCAGGCAGCCTGGAGACGGCATACTTTGATGCTGAGCTGAAACGGTCTGGCTTCACAGCGACAGAGACGAGCAGGGTGCTCGAAATCGGATTCGGCAACGGCAGCTTCCTGGCATACGCAAGAAACAAGAGCTGGAATACCGTTGGTACTGAGGTCAACGAATTTCTTGTCAGGATGGCAAAGGCTCGTGGCCTGACCGCAATCCACGCAGATGAGCTCGACACGTTAGAGAGTTCCTCGTTCGACCTCATTGTTGCGTTCGACGTGCTGGAGCATATTCCACCCAGCGGCTTATTAGCATTCGTGCAAGAGCTCGTAACGCTGTTACGACCCGGCGGCCTGCTGCTAGCCCGGTTTCCAAATGCGGACTCACCCTTCGGGTTGCTCAACCAGAACGGTGACATCACGCACCTGACGGCGATCGGACTCGGGAAGGTACGATACCTGAATCGCGAACTTGAAACGAATCTGGTGTTTTTCGGAGGACAGGCAGTTCCTTTGCATGGCGGGAGCGTCACCCGCTCGCTGCGGCGGATGCTGGGGCTGGCGCTGTTCAAGGTAGCGGACGCCTTCGTAAACAGGGTGTTTTTCTCGAACGATCACATTGCTTTCTGCTCCAGCAACGTGGTGATGGTTCTGCAGGTTCCTCGTTAGTTGCTGGCACGTATGCGTTACAAACAACGACTCAAAGTTTTCTATCGCAGAGCGATTCTGCCGGTTTTGCGCGGTGGTGTTACTCCGCTGTTTCGCCTCGTGGTCAAGCTGGCGGCAGGCACAGGTCTACTGGCAAAGACCCGTGCACGTGCCGGGGGTGGGCAGGAGCATTTCGCGATCGTTCACCTCTCCAACCATGTTGGCGACACGGTCATGCTGCTGCCCATGATTGAGGCACTGCGCTGCGCACACCCTGCGGCCAGGATCACGTGCATCGTGCAGGCGCCGATTGGGGCCCTTCTCCGCCTGGTGCCAAGCATTGACGCGGTGCACGAACTGGACATCGACCACGGTCAGACGGCGACGCTGCAGGATGAACTCAAGCGCATGCTGCAGATTTTGCGAGGCTTTTGGAAGGGCTTGCGTGGGACGCGCCCGACGGTCTGCATCATTCCGCGCTGGGGCTGCGGGTATCGCGACCTGATGCTGTCGTACGTGCTGCAAGCCCCCACGCGGATCGGCTTTGCCTCGAATGATTTCGACGAAACCCAGCCGCCCGCAGGCTACCGCGACACGCTGCTGACCTGTACGGTGCGAGGCGCACAGAGGATGACGGACCCGGCACGATTTCTCTACCTGGTGGAGCAAGCCGGCCTTGTGCCCCACACCGATCCCAGGGCAATCGACCTCCTACCCAATGCGTCCATGCGTCACATCGCAGCTACGGTGGAGTGGCCGGCGCTTGCCGCGCGCATAGGACTCGATCCGGATTGTCCGTTCGTCGTCGTGGCTCCCAGCGCCAGCGCTCCACAGCGCATGTGGCCCGTGGAACGCTGGGCCACCGTTGTCGATGAGCTCCACGGCAGCGGCTTTACGGTGGTCCTGCTTGCCGGCAAGGGTGACGCCAGCGTGGCAGGGGACCTGTATGGGCTGGTGCCCCCGGAACGCCGCAGCCAGACCGCACTCGTGGCAGGCGTGACGAGCCTTGTGGAGTCGAGCAGCCTCATCGCTCATAGTCAGCTGTTCATGGGCAGCGACTCAGGTCCAGGGCACATTGCCGGTGCGCTCGGCATCCCGTGCGTGATCCTGTTTATTGCCGCGGAAGGTGCCGACCCCGATGGGCCCTCTGCGCCGGAACGCGTTCGCCCCATGGGCCAGCGCGTTATGTGGTGCCGCCCGGCTCAAACCCTTGCGCCCTGTGTTGGCTACTGCACGGCCAAAGCACCGCACTGCATCCTGCAGATTGCGCTAGAGCAGCCTCAGCGTGCCATGCAGCAGTTGCTTGGGGGCCTCCAGCCTGACTAGGCTGCGCTAGCCCTACAATGAAGGCGCCGTCTTCTACCTAAATGGAGTCATTGTGTCTGACGCACTGCTGCAGCATGCTGTCGCAAAACTGGAGGCAGTGCGGGCTAACCCGATCGTTCCCTGCAAAGTCTGCAACGGTGAAGCGTCACCCTTCGATATCCTGGATTTCAACAAGTCCTGCGCTGCGAATCGCTATGTCCTTGGCTTTGTTGCCATCCCTGTCGTTTACCGCATCTGCGCTCGGTGTCAGTTCATCTTCACGGATTTCGGTGATGAGTTTAGCAGCACGGAGTGGGCGACCTATGTCTACAATGACCAATACATCCATGTCGATCCCGACTATCGAGAGGTGCGACCCCGCCACAATGCAGGCGAGATCAGCGCTCTACTGGCCGGGCGACGAAGGACAATACAAGGTCTGGACTATGGCGGAGGCAATGGACAAACGGCGGCACTGCTCCGTGCAGATGGTTGGGTATTCGACTCCTATGATCCTTACGGTGTGAGGGAAGTTTCACCGGAGCGTGTGGGGCATTACAACTTCTGTTCGGCTATTGAGGTCTTTGAGCATACGCCAGACCCAGTGGCTTCGCTTAGAGAGCTACTCGCCATGACAGACCCGGTAACCGTTCTCATCCTGCTGGGAACGAGTACGCACGACCACCATGTTTCACCGTGTGACACGCGGCTGTCGTGGTGGTACGCCGCCCCAAGAAACGGGCACATCTCACTGTTTTCTCGGAAGGCGCTTGGCCTGTTGGCTGAACAGTTCAACCTGACGTATGTGTGTGGAAATGGTGGAACGTCGCACCTGATGGCCCGCGGCTACAGCCAGCGAACATTGACGGCACTGCTCCCGCGAAGCATCCTGTTACGACGCATGCAGTCTGCGTTGAGACTTCTGCTGGGGCGGCGTGAAGGACCTTGGTAGGTGACTGTTCTGCGTAGGGTGCATGAGGGTGAGCCGTTAGAGGGGTTGCCAGCTTGCTCTTGGGCAGCGAATCTGTAATGCCCGTGGTGATGCTTGCGCTATGCTCGAAGGGCGGGTTGCAGGCGTTGTGCACGCCCTGCAAAATCAGCCTTGAAGGAACAAAGGGTGCTCACAGAGGTTGAGAGACGCACCGGACCAGAGCTTGCCGTCCGGCCAGAGGATGAGATTTCCTTGCTGGATCTGCTGATCGTTGTGGTCAGGCAGCGGCGGTTTCTCCTGAAGGTCGCGTCGGTCTTTGCCCTACTTGGCCTCGTGCTGGCGTTTGCCCTGCCGACCCGTTACACCGCGACCACGGCCATTCTGCCGCCCCAGCAGAGCAATTCTGCAGGTTCGGCCCTTATGTCGCAGCTTGGCTCCATGGCATCGTTGGCGGGCGGTGCAGGAGGAGCGTTAGGCGGCCTCAAGAATCCGAACGACATGCAGGTAGCCCTGCTCCAGAGCCGTACCGTGGAAGACGCGATGATCGATCGCTTTCACCTGACAGAGCTTTACCGCGAGAAGTACGAGTCGGAGACCCGCAAGGTACTCGAGAAGCGCGTCGTTATCGAAAACGGCGCGAAAGACGGGCTGATCCGCATCAGTGTGACAGACAGCGACCCGCACCGCGCCGAGCAGATGGCAAACGGCTATGTGCAGGAGTTCAAGCGGTTGACAGGCGGCCTGGCTGTCACAGAAGCCTCGCAGCGCAGGCTCTTCTTTGAGCAGCAGCTGGCCGGTGCCAAGGACCAGCTGGCCACAGCGGAAGAGGCGCTGAAGCAAACAGAGCAGCAAACGGGTTTGGTGCAGCTGGATACCCAGGCGCGGGCCGTGATCAGCTCTGTGGCGCAGTTGCGCGCCCAGATTGCGGCCAAAGAGGTCCAGATCGGTGCCATACGCTCCTACGCCACGGACAACAACCCCGAACTGCAGGTTGCCCAACGGGAGCTCGAGGGGCTGCAAGCGCAGGAGCAGAAGTTAGGCGCATCGCCCGGCGAGGGCAACCTGCTGCCGATTCCGAAAGGCAACATGCAGCAGGCGGGACTGGAGTACGTCCGCAAGCTGCGCGACGTGAAGTACTACGAAACCATCTTCGATCTGCTTGCACGGCAGTATGAAGTGGCCAAGGTGGATGAAGCTCGGCAGGGTGCTGCCATCCAGGTTGTCGACCGTGCCGTTATTCCCGACCGGCGCTCGTCACCTAAGCGGGCTTTGATTGTTGCTGGTGCCACTGTGTTGGGCTTGCTATTTGGTATGGCATGGTTGTTCAGCGTTAAGGCATGGCACCGGCTTGAGAACAACCCGGCAGAACGGTCCCGCTTGGAAGCCTTGAAGGCTGCCTTCTAAGCAGAATGCCACCGGAGCGTACTGCTGCAGAATAATCACAATTTTGTTCAATCAAATCCGTGTAGTGTGCCACCATACGGTCCGTGTGCAAGCGTGTCCATCGTGTGCGAAGCGGTTGCCGCTCAAGTTGACACACACGCCCAGATAAATGCAAGCTGTGACACATCGCAGTCATTTCGGAAGCGGCTGGGATGGGCATAGGAATGTTGCAGGTTGTGTACGCAATACGAAATAGCAGCTCATCTATGTTTAACTGGTTCTAATTTCCCCGAGGTAGAGTGTTTCGATGCGAGTGTTGTTTCTAAACCCACCGTTCCACCCGCGCTTTTCGCGGGAGCAGCGCAGCCCTGCTGTGACCAAGAGCGGTACCCTGTACTACCCGAAGTGGCTGGCGACCGCAGCCGGCGTGGCGATCAAAGAGGGCCACGAGGTGGACCTGGTTGATGCACCCGCGGCGAACTTTACGCTGCAGCACATTGTGGATCGGATCGAAGCCAAGAATATCGATGGAGTGGTGTGCGACACGTCCACCCCAAGCATCCTGAACGACGTCAGCGTGATCGAGGCATTGCGAGCGGCGCGCCCGGCACTGCACACGCTGCTGGTGGGTCGCCACGTCTCGGCGTTGCCGGTGGAAACGCTGCGCACGTCCTCTGCGCTGGAAGCTGTAGCGGTGCGCGAGTATGAGTACACCGTGCGAGATTGGCTGAGCGCAAAGGCGTGCGGTGCTGACCTGTCGGGTGTTGCGGGCCTGGTGTTTCGCCGCGCGACTGGCGAAATCATCACCAACGCGCCGCGCCCGGCCATTGAGAATCTGGACGAGCTGCCCTTTGTGAGCGAGGTGTATAAGCGCTTTTTACACACGCCGGACTACTTCTACGGTCACTCGCTTTGGCCGCTGGTGGTGTTCGACACGAGCCGCGGCTGCCCGTATCACTGCTCGTTCTGCGTGTACCCGCAGACGTTCAGCGGCCACCGCATGCGCTTCCGCTCTGTCGATAACGTGGCGGACGAGTTCGAGTATGTGGCCCGCGAGATGCCAGAGATCAAGACGGTCATGCTTGAGGACGACACCTTCATAGTCAGCAAGCCGCGTACGCTGGAGCTGGCCAATGAGCTGATCAAGCGCGGCAACAAGCTGCCGTTCGACGCGAACTGCCGTGCTGACGTGGGTGCCGATGTGGAGTTCCTCTCGGTGCTTCACAAGGCTGGCGCGCGTCTGTTCTGCGTGGGTTTTGAGAGCGGCGATGTAGACGTGATCAACGGCATGAAGAAGAACAACGACGACCGTCGCGATGCCAAGTACCACGAGGAAGCCCACAACTTTGTGCGTCGTTGCCAGGATGCCGGCATCATGGTGCACGGCTGTTTCATGGTGGGCAACCTGAACGAAACGCCAGCCAGCATGGAGAAGACACTGGGCTTCGCCAAAAAGCTGCGGCCCGACACGGCGCAGTTCTTCCCGATCATGGTGTACCCCGGCACCCAGGCGTACAAGGATGCCAAGGAACGCAATTACATTCAGATCGAGGACTGGGGTGCGTGGCTGACCAAAGACGGCCTGCACAACTCGGTCGTGACGCTGCCCAACATCACGCATGACGAACTGGTGAGCTTTTGTGACCGTGCGCGCCGCAGCTTCTACCTTGCGCCTGGCTACCTGGCGTACAAGGTGAAGCAGTCGTTGACGGACTACCGTGAGTTGCAGCGTAATCTGAAGGGCTTTATGACCTTGACGAAGTACCTCGTCAAAGGCAGCGAACACGGCAAGGCAGCCGAGCCTGCTGCCGAAAAGCCCCAGGGTGTTGTGGCATAACAGCCGCCGCCACAACCGTCACAACGCCGCAGCTGAAAGGCCGACATTGATGAAGCGCGCCACCGTCATCATTCCGACGTACAACGGTGCTGCGCGCATCGGTGCCTGCTTGCAGGCACTCTCCACCATGACCGGGGTCGAAGAGGTGGAGCTGCTCGTCGTGGACGATGGCTCCACCGACCGTACGGCAGAGGTTGCAGGCAGCTTTCCCGGCGTCCGCGTCTTGTCGCAGCTGAATGCGGGGCCGGCTGCAGCGCGTAACCTTGGCGCACGTAAGGCGGCAGGCGACATCCTGCTGTTTACCGACGACGACTGTGTGCCGCAGTCAGGCTGGCTGTCCGCCATGCTGCAGCCGTTTGCCGACGGCGAGGTGGTGGGCGTTAAAGGCATTTACCGCACGCAGCAGCGGCAACTTACAGCGCGCTTTGTGCAGGTGGAATACGAGGACAAGTACCGCATCATGGCGGCGCTGCCCGGCATCGACTTTGTCGATACCTACTCGGCAGGCTTTCGGCGCGAACGCTTTCTTGAGATGGGCGGGTACGACACATCGTTCCCGGTAGCCTGCGCAGAAGACATCGAGCTGTCGTATCGCATGTCGGCCCGCGGCTGGCACATGCGTTTTGTGCCCACGGCTGCGGTCAGCCATACGCACCCGGCTGAGCTGTGGGGCTACCTGCGGAAGAAGTTTAAGTTCGCCTACTGGCGTGTGTTTGCCCTGCACAAAAATCCACAAAAGGTGGCCAAGGATAGCCACACACCGCAGCTGATGAAGCTGCAACTGCTGTTACTGCCTGCGCTGCTGGTGGCGCTGCTTGCCGGGGCGATAACAGGCAGGCTCCTCCTGGCGATTGGCTCTGTGCTGCTGGCCTTCTTGGTGACCACGGTGCCGTTTACGCTGCGTGCCCTGCCAAAGGATCCCCTGGTCGGCTGCCTTTCGCCGTTCTTCCTGGCGGCCCGTGCCGTGGCGCAGTGCCTGGGAGTCGCAGGCGGCCTGTTCTACCTGTTGCGCCGCAATGATGCCGTGCCCATGTCCAACACGGTACCGCGCGGCTCACACCAGTTGTAACGACCTGGCAACTTAGCTGCGGCGGCGATACAAGATCTGGAAATGATAACCGTCGTTGGCCGGATAGAGCCGGTTGATGGCGCGCAGCCGCTCTGCCAGTGCGGGCGCGGCCAGCAGCGGGTACTCTCGCTCGCGCAGGTCGGCATAGTCGAAATCGACTGCCATGGAGAGCAGGTAAATTGCCATCGAGTCGGCAAAGGCTGTGGCCTGGTAGTCGGCACGCGCGCGGTCATCGCTGCCGTGGCTCGCCTGCGGGGGCGGTGTTGCCGCGAAGGTCGCAGGAGCACCCTGCAGCGGTTGCCCCAGGGCGGCCGCACGGTCTTCCCAGGCGTCGATTGAGGTCTCGCCACGCACGCCGCTGGTGGCCTGCCGCCATAGCAGGTCGCCAAATTCAGCCGGTGGCGGGTTGCCGTCAACAAAGTTATGCGCCACGTTGATGCAGAACTCGAAGGCCAGTGCAAAGCGGTCATTATGAAGGCGGCTGCTTAGAAAGACCGTCTCTGTATCGCCCACCTGCGCGTTGCGGTGGCAGATCGCCTTTTCGGCCAGGGCAGGGGAGTACTGGGGCGCAATGAGGGTGTCGTCGGGCGAGGTGAGCGAGGGCGTGTCGTCGCCCAGCAGACGCGCACCGGACAGCGCCAGCGGCACAAACAAGTACCGGTAGCGCTGCAGGCCCTGCACCACGCCAGCGGGGACGACGCCCACCAGCCGCTGCAGGTCTCCCAGCGAGGCGTACGGACCGTCCAGGCGGCCCAGCGTGCCGAAGCGCAACCCATTGGGCGCGGCTGCACGGCTGCTCTGCTCGGCAGCGTCCGTGGGCGATAAGAGGCTGGTCTGAAGCGCTTCCGCCATATCAACAGGTATTCTAACTGTGCAAGCCCGCTAGGGGCGCTACAGGACCGCAGGAATGGCAAACGAGCAGACAAAACGTGCACCTTTCGCGCCCGGCTACACCGGGCCACGGTTGTTTGGCGCACCAGTGGGTGACTTTTCTGTGCTGCAGACGCTACTGATTGTGGGTGCGACTGGTGTGGCGTCGTTCTTTGCCGCGACCTTTCTGGCCATCGTCACACTGCTTGTGCTGACGCAGGCATTGCACCGCAACCTGGACTTTTCTCTAACCTACCGCTGGGTGGGGCTGCCCGTGGGCGTCATCATGCTGTTGCTTGCAGCGGTGTACTTCGGAGTTGTGCTGCTGCGCCGCCTGCGTCATCAAGGGGCACGCTAGGTGATCGGACGCTACACTGCGAAGCATGCGTCATAGCCACTGGAGCAGCGGGTACAACCAGCCAGAGCGGTATCGCTGGACGATTGGCGTGCTGCTGGGCGTAGGCGTGCTGGTCAACTACTTCGACCGCGTCAACCTCGCAGTCTCGCATGACGCGCTGGTCACCAGCTTCGGCATCACGCCTGCCGTCTTTGGCCAGCTGTCGGCCGCGTACTCGTGGACCTATGCCGCGTGCCAGCTACCCACCGGCGTGCTCTTGGACACCTTTGGCGTGCGCAAGGTGTCGCTCACCTCCATCCTGATCTGGGCGTTGGCGTCGGCTGCGGCGGCCTTTGCGCCGGGCGTGCTGCTGTTCTTTGTGGCGCGGCTGCTGCTGGGCATCGGCGAGGCACCCACCTTTCCAGCCAACGCCAAGGCCGTGGGTGCGTGGTTCCCGGCCAGCGCGCGCTCGCTGGCAACGGCCATTTTCGATAGTGCCGCCAAGCTGGCAAATGCCGTGGGTGTGCCCCTGCTGGGGCTGCTGCTGCTGCGGGTGGGCTGGCGCATGTCGTTTGGCTTTACCGCCGCGCTTTCGCTGACGTACCTGCTGATTTTCGCGCTGTTGTACCGCGAGCCGCACCGCTTTTCCATGCGCAACGTGGTGCTGCAGAGCGACCAGGATGGCGACCCGCAAGCCTCGCTGGCACCCCCGCTGCCGCTGTCGCACCTGCTACGGGAACGCAAGGTGCTAGGTTTGGCCATTGGTTCCGGCGCATACAACTACGTCTTCTACCTGCTCCTTACGTGGCTGCCCACCTACCTGGCGCAGGCGCTGCATGTGCCGCTGCGGCAGACCTTTTGGCTGACGGGCGCGCCGTGGCTGTTTGCCGCGTTCTGCGGCTTCTTCATCGGCGGCGTGCTGGTCGACGCGTTGATTAAGCGCGGCTTCAACGCGCCACGCGTCCGCTTTGCCGTGCTACTGGGTGGTACGGTCTGCGGCCTGGGCATTGCGGGTGCCATCGTCGCGCGGGATGCGGTTACGGCGCTGTTGCCCATATCGCTGGCTATCGGAGGCCTGTCCGCTGCCTCGCCGGTGCTGTGGAGTACACCGTCGCTGCTGGTACCTAACTCCAGCACGGGCAAGGTGGGCGGCATCCTGAACTTTTCGAACCAGATATCAGCGATCGCCGCGCCCATCCTCACCGGCATTACCGTGCAGCGAACCGGTGGGTACACCTGGGCCTTTGGCATCGCAGCGGGTTACCTCGTTATCGGCATCCTGGCGTATGTGCTGCTGCTGCGACGGATTGAACCGCTGCCCATTCCGCCGCTCCCGGAGTGGGGCGCGGCGGCCTAGCGCCTGACCAGTGCCTGCGTCCGTCCCACGGTGATGCCGCCATCCACCAGCAGGGTCTGGCCTGTTATGTAGCGCGAAGCCTCGCTGGCGAGGAAGACGACGGCGCCGTCCAGGTCGTCGGGTGCGCCGGGGCGGCCGAGCGGAATGCGCTCACTCAGGTATTCCACCCATTCCTCGTTTTGGTACATGACTTTGTTCTGCTCAGTCTGGAACCAGCCGGGAGCCAGCGCGTTGACGGTGACGCCGTGCTTGCCCCAATCGTCGGCCAGGCTCATGGTCAGCTGCCGGATGCCGCCGCGGCTGGCCCCATAGGGCGCAAGGCCCGCGTAGCCGAAGACGCTGGTGACGGAGCTGATGTTGATGATGCGGCCATAGCCACGCCCTACCATGCCCCGCGCCACCGTTTGCGCGACAAAGAAGGCACCGCGCAGGTTGGTGTCCACGACCGTGTTCCAGTCATCCCAACTGACGTCCAGCGCGGGCTTGCGGATGTTGCAGCCGGCGTTGTTCACCAGGATGCCGACCGTGCCGCCCAGTTCAGCAGCGGATGCTTCGGCTGCCGGGCCAAAGGCGGCAATGCTGTCCTGGTCGCGCACATCCAGTGTCAGCGCGCGCGCCTCGACGCCCATGCCCGCGAGTTCCGCCAGGAACGCATTGCAATCCCCGGCCTTGCGGCTGGTGAGGACTAGCCGGGCACCGGCCCGCCCGAGGGCACGCGAGAAGTACTGCCCCAGACCGCGCGAGGCGCCGGTCACGACGGCAACCTGGCCGGAAAGATCAAAGAAGTTGTGATTCACGTGCGCTCCTGTGGCAAAGTGCTTGTAGGCCCTGCAGAGCGATGGTTTCACGCCCCCACCCGTTTACGATGCGCACCACCGGCTGCCCAACGCGGCAGGCACGCTAGCCCTTGCTCGTGCAGAAAACGCACCAGCCACGGGCGTACTACCCGGCGTTGGACGGTTTGCGTGCCTTGGCCGTGCTTGCCGTTTTTGTTCACCACTACTTGCCGAATCTTCTGCCGGAAGGATTTCGCTTCGGCTGGGTCGGGGTGGATGTGTTCTTTGTGCTGTCGGGCTTTCTCATCACCGGCATCCTGTACGACAGCCGGCACGAAGCTGGGCGCTGGAGAACCTTTTACGTCCGGCGGACGCTGCGCATATTTCCGCTGTTCTACGGGGTGTTGTTGCTGGTATTCCTGCTCACGCCCTACCTGCATTGGAACTGGTCGTGGCGTTGGCTTTCACTGCCGGGCTACTTCTTCAATGTCATACCGACGACGGTGCCCGGCCACCCAGGCCAGACGCTTGGATACCTGCAAGGCCACCTGGCCAATGGCACGCCCATTGAACTTGCGTTTCTGCATTTCTGGACGCTCTGCGTTGAAGAGCAGTTCTACCTCCTGTGGCCGGCGGTCGTGTTTTTCGTTAAGGATCGCCGTATGTTGCTGCGCGTGGTTGCGTTCACCATCCCGTTCATTCTGCTACTGCGCACTACGATCTTTCTCCACTTGCATGGCGAACACACCATCTTTCTATTGGTTCGGCCCACCTATGCGCGCGCAGACAGCCTGATGATGGGGGCGGCACTTGCCCTGTTACTGCGTGGCCCCAGTGCGACGCGCGTCATGAGGCAGGGCGGTCCTCTGCTTGGGGCGTCGCTGACGCTGTTTTGCCTGCTTCGCTTCCTTGCAATCCGCGTGCTGCACCAGTCCGCGTCGTCAGAACCGGATACGTCGTGGATCGCCACGCTCGGTTTTACCCTGATCGCAGGGGCGGCTTCGGGCGTACTGCTGCTCACCCTTCGGCCGGCAACGTGGCTGAGCCGCGGCCTGCAATGGGCACCGCTGCGCTGGCTGGGACAGCGTTCGTATGGGTTCTATGTATTTCACCTCATCTGGCTGCAGCCGCTCGGCCTTGTAGCGGCCCATCTGCTCCGCTGGGCCGGTATGAACGCGCCCGACCGGTCTTACCCCATGGTGGGCCTGCAAGCCGGACTCGCCTTTGTGGTGACGCTGGCTGTTTCGGCTGCGAGCTACCGCTGGTTTGAGCAGCCGTTCCTCCGGCTCAAAGAACGGCTGACGCACCGGCCCAGACAAGACGCAACCCAGCAGATTCAGCAGCGCGAGCTTCAGGCCTAGAGCGCGAGCTTCAGGCCTAGAGCGCGAGCTTCAGGCCTAGACCGCTGCGTGGCACCGCTCGCGCTTACTGCCCATGGGCAGAGGGCGTGACCACTACCTTTAGCAGGCCTGCCTCGCGTGCGTGCAGGCGCTTGAACCAGTCCGCTGCCTGGTCCAGGGACGATATGGCGGAAATTAGCGGCTTGACCGTGATCGCGCCCGAGGCCAGCAGGCGGATCGCCTCCGTGTACTCGCCCGCAGAGGCGCAGGAGCCCTGCAGCCGAATCTGGCGCGTGACCACCTTCTGCAACGGCAGCACGACTTCTGGCTGGATGTTGCCGATGAGCGTGACCGTGCCGCCACGGCGCACGCAGTCGATGGCGGCGGCAACGGTTTCAACGCGGCCCACAGCCTCCAGCACCACATCCACGCCGCGCCCGCCGGTGCGGCGTAAGACCTCGGCGATAAGGTCGGCACCGGAGAGCTGCAGGGTGTCTGGAATGCCGACGTCCGCGGCCATCTGCAGGCGGGCAGCATCGATATCTGCGATCAGGACGGAGCTGCAGCCAGCTTCGCGGGCCGCCTGCGCGGTCAGGAGGCCGATCATACCCGCGCCAATGACCAGTGCTGTTTCGCCACCCTTCAGCTGCGACACAACGACCCCGTGGAGTGCCACGGAGACAGCCTCCAGCATAGCGGCTTCTTGCATGGGAAAGCTCTCGGGCAATCGATACAGGATGCGCTCGGGCACCGCTACCAACTCTGCAAAGGCACCGTTGCGCCGGTACTCGCCGCAACTGACGCCCAGCACCTGCCGGTTATCGCAGAGGTTTACCTCACGGCGCATGCAAAACGAGCACTGGCCGCAGTAGACGGTGCTGTCGAAGGTGACGCGGTCGCCCGGCCTGTACTCTGTGACGGCTGCGCCCACGCGTTCGATGGTGCCTGCAGCCTCGTGCCCCATCACGACCGGTGGAATGCGTCGGCCGCTGCCGCCGTCATACCCATGCACGTCGCTGCCGCAAATGCCGCAGGCTGCCACGCGAATCAGTACCTCGTCTGCCGCGCATGCAGGATCCGGCACGTCGACCACGCGCAAATCTTCGTAGTGCTCCAGCATCAATGCTTTCATCGGGCCTCCCGCTCACGCCTGCTCTGACCTGCCTCATGTTCAACGCATGGTCCATGCGCCTTTGCTAGGCAGGGTGTTCCGCTACAGAACAATTTACGGTGTGGTTGAAATTGGTATGCCTACAAAATTTCTTTCGGTACGTCTCAAGTAACACTATGTTCACAGTGCGCGCCTTCTTGTGGCTGCCCTTCCTTTGTTGCGTCTTCGCGCTGCAAAGCTGTTCCAGTCCGTCGACTGCTGCAGCGGTAGCACCTACCGGACCCTCGCAATGGATTGCAGCGTGGGGTGCATCGTCCCAGAATGCACTGCCGTCGGTAAAGAACGGCGGCGGCACAGAGCAGAGCTTTCGCTTTCTGGTGTATCCCTCCATCGCCGGCGTTCAGGAGCGGGTCCACTTCTCCAATCAATTCGGTACCGCGCCTGTAACAATCGGCGCTGCCCGCCTTTCCGTTGCCAGCAACGGCGACAGTTCCGCGGCTGTGGACCCGGCGAGCGACGCGGGCCTGACGTTCAACAATGGCAACAAGAGCGTCACCTTGCAGCCTAATCAGGAGATCGACTCCGACCCGGTGCAGATCACGTACACCCACGGCCAGTGGCTTGCCGTGTCGGTCTACCTGAAGGGCAACTTCGGGCCGCTCACGCAGCACGATGCCGGGTTCTCCTACAGCTACAGCTCCGCCGCCAATGCAGGCGATGTTACGGCAGACACGTCAGGCAACAGCTATACAGGCAACACCACAGAGTGGTTCATGGTAAGCGCCGTAGAGGCGTACGGGCCGTACCAGGGAACGGTGGCGTTCTTTGGCAGTTCCTCCGTGGATGGCCACAACTCAAATCTGGGTGACACCAATGCCTACCCAGTGCAGCAGGTTGCGGTTCCCGGCCAGATCACCAGCAGGCCGTCAGACCTTCTGGCGAACTCATTGCTGGGCGCAGGGTACAACTTTGGTGTTGTGAACGCCGCGTTCTCCGGCGATGCTGCCGGTGAGGATGCGAGTTCGATGTCAGGCAATGTGACTGCCGGTGTGGATCGCTTCAAGCACGATGTGCTGCAGCTGCCTGGCATCGCCGCCGTGGTGATCTACATCGGCGGCATCGACCTGCGTGCTGACTGCTTGCCCGCAACTACGGTCGAGGCCACCCTCAGTACCATCATCGCGCAAGCGGCAGCCGCGAAGGTGCGTGTCATTCTGGCAACCTTGCCACCGGCTGAGTACTGCCTGACGGGTCAACCCGTGCCAACGGAGGCGCTGCCCTACGATGGCGACCTGAACCCGGGGCCGGAAAACCCCGGCTCGACGCAGCGAAGGGCCTTTAACGACTGGGTGCGCACCACCGCTGCAACCTTGCCGGGGGTGGTTGCCATTGCCGACTTCGACAAGGTCCTTGCCTACCCTGCCCATCCTGACTTTATGATCCCCAACCTCAACTCAGGGGATAATTTCCACCCAGATGGCCCAGGCTACGCTGTCCAGAACAGTGCGATTCCGTTACGTGCAGTTGCGGGTCAGTAAATCCTGCGAACACTGCGAACAGGCATGTTCAACACAAATACATGCCGCCGCCGTATGCTATTGCCATCTATGACAGTGCGGATGTTGATTTCCTTCAGCGCTTTCGTTACGGCGTTGTGCCTGATGGGCTGCGGGCAGCCTGTGACTGCGTTGCTGACCAGCACAACAACTGCTGCGCCGGTGGTCAAGCCGTCGCTGTGGGCGGGTGCCTGGGGCAATGCGATGACCAACGCAAGCGCCACCGCGGAGAGCAGCGGCAGTGACCAGAGCTTTCGATTTCTGGTCACACCCACGTTAGGCGGTACGCAGGAACGGGTACGTTTTTCCAACGTCTACGGCACAACGCCTGTGACACTGGGCGCGGCGCGGCTTTCAGTAGGGCAGGACGGCTCAAGCGCGGTCGATCCGACGCACGATGTGGCACTTGCGTTTGCGGGGCAGCCCGGCGTTACCATTCCACCCGGACAGGTGGTGGTGTCAGACCCGGTGTCGCTCGCGTTCTCGTACGGCCAGACACTTGCCATCTCGGTCTACCTCAAGGGCAGCTTTGGACCGGTATCGCACCACAACTCGCTGTTTATCACCAACTACCGCTCGCCGCAAAATTCGGGAGACCACACGGCGGATACAACCGGTGCAAGCTACACGGAAACGCTGGGCGAATGGCTCTTGGTCAATCGCGTGGATGTGTATGGACCCTACCAGGGCACCCTGGCGATGTTCGGTAGCTCTACGACGGATGGCTTCAAATCAGACTACAGCTCGGACAAGGTGTACCCCGTGCCGAATACGCCGGTCCCCGGGCAGCACACGCAGCGGCTCTCAGACTGGATGGGGCGCCGCTTGAACGCAGCGGGTTACCAGATCGGCGTGGTCAACGAGGGCGTCAGCGGCGACACCGTGACGGACGACATTACCAACACGACCAATAACGTAAAGAACGCAAATCAGCGGATTGCTCAAGACGTCCTGACTCTCCCAAATCTGGTGGGCATCGTCAGTTACTTCGGCTCGATCGATATTCGCTCGCCTGACTGCAAGTCAGCCCCAGCCATCGAAGCCGCCACGGAGCAACTGATTGCGACCGCGCATGCGGCCAATGCGCCCATGATCCTGGCGACCATTCCGCCATCCGCATTCTGCAGCAATCCGGCGCAGGCGAACTACGGCCCGCTGCCCTCAGCGGCGAATCCCTACGCGGGCGCAGCCACTGACCCGGTGCCGAACGGAGGAGAATTGCAGCGGATTGCCTTGAATACCTGGATACGGCAGACCGCGTCTACGTTGCCAGGCGTGGTGGGCATCGCAGACCTCGACCAAGCACTGCACGACCCGAACCGGCCCAGCTTCCTGCTGGCACCCTACAACTCGGGGGATAACTTTCACCCCAACGGCAACGGCTACCAGGCGGCATCGCAGGCAGTTCCACTCACGGCTTTGCCGAAGCCGTAGCAACCAAGCCTCATCTGGCTGGCCGTCGGTGAGGGGCCGTTGCCAACCTACTTTGGTAGCGGTTTCACCTGCACGGTTTTGCCC
>CALMRM010000206.1:0-6740 GCA_937871605.1 uncultured Terriglobus sp.
CTCCCGCAGCTGGCGGAGAGCGCAGGCCGTTTACGCCACGGGACGGTGGCGGTGAGCGCAGGCCGTTTACTCCACGTGACGGTGGCGGTGAGCGCAGACCCTTTGCGCCCCGTGGTGATCGTCCGTTCACACGTCGCGAGGGGGGCAGCGAGCGGCGTCCATTTACACCTCGTGAAGGTGGCGGCGGCAGGCCATTTGCACCGCGTGGTGACCGTCCCTTTACCCCCCGCGAAGGCGGTGGCGAACGCAGGCCATTTACGCCCCGTGGCGACGGAGAACGTCGTCCCTTCACGCCCCGTGAGGGTGGTGGCGAACGCCGACCCTTTACACCCCGAGAGGGTGGTGAGCGGCGTCCGTTTGCCCCTCGTGAGGGTGGCGGCAGGCCATTTGATGGCCCACGCAAGCCCTTCGGCGGAGACCGTGGCGGCAGCGGCGAGGGCCGTCCCTCCTTCCGTCCCGGCGGCTCATCCTCAGGTGGACCGGGTGGGGCAAAATTCGGCGGCTCTGGCTTCGGACGCGACCGCAAAGGCGGCGCGGGTGGCTTCAGCAAACCGGGCTTCTCACCGGCACGGCGAGGACCGGGCTCCGGCCCGGGCCGTGGCGGCGCTCCCAAGCGTCGACCTGAGTAATTGACACACAAGGGGAGCGGCCAAGGTCGCTCCCCCTTCTTCTCTTGGATCACCGCACCCCATTGCGGCACAATGAAGAGCGGATGAAAGACAAGGCAGCCAACCCGTTCGTAGTTGCCATTGATGGCCCCGCAGGCGCGGGCAAAAGCACCGTCGCAGCGCACCTGGCCAGCCGCTTCAGCCTGCTGAACCTGGAGACGGGTGCCATGTACCGCGCCTTAGCCCTCAAGGCTCTGCGCACCGGCACGGACCCCGACGATGCCCCCGCGATGGAAGTGCTGACACGTTCCACACGGATCGAGCTCGAGCCGGCCGACACCGGCAATCGCGTGCTGCTGGACGGCGACGACGTGACTCAGGACCTGCGCACGCCAGAGGTCACCGCCGCAGCCTCGCGCGTCTCCGTGCACGGCCCCGTGCGCGAGTGGATGGTTGCCGCCCAGCGGGCGCTGGCAGACCACGCCACCACAGGCGTCGTTATGGAAGGCCGTGACATCGGCACCGTCGTTTTTCCGGATGCTCAGGTGAAACTCTTTCTCGATGCCTCGCCAGAGGCGCGCGGCGAGCGCCGCTTTGAGCAGGGCGGCACCGCTGCCTCACGAGAGGCCGTGGTGCAGGACATGCAGGAGCGCGACCGCCGCGACCGCTCGCGCGAGCAGAGCCCGCTGGTCGCAGCCGCGGATGCCGTGTTGGTCGATACCACCAACCTGACACTATCTGAGGTGCTGGCGCGCACCACGGCCATCGTGGCCGCACGCATCGCTCACCCCGCGGCCTAGCACCCGAAGCACCAGGTTGTTCCGTAAATATTCCGGTGACTTCGCGCGATTGTTTGCTACTCTAGGCGCAATCGACTGACACAGCGTAGTCCAAGCTGCCTCTAAGGGCGGCACGACCCTCTGTTTTTAGCGACGAGTCAACCAGCGAGGACCTTATGGAACAAGGCACAGTGAAGTGGTTCAACGACGCAAAAGGCTTTGGCTTTGTCAGCCGCGAGAATGGGGAGGACGTGTTTGTACACTACTCCGCCATCAACACCAACGGCTTCAAAAGCCTGCAGGAGGGCCAAGCCGTGCAGTTCAACGTGGTCAAAGGACCCAAGGGCTGGCAGGCCTCGGACGTGCAGCCGCTCTAAAGAACGTAAGAACGCAGAGGATGCCGAAGACTAGCTCCGCGCCCTCTGCGACACCTCGGCGACCTCTGCGTTCTGCTTTTACGCGTTCGCCCGCAGGATCGGTGCCACGCGTGCTCCCAGCAGTTCCGTAGAGCGCAGCAGCCGGTCATGCCGCAGCGCCGCCACCGACATCTGGAAGCCGATCTGGTCGATGCCGCCCAGCGCCCGGCTCATGAACTGCACCTTGGACGCGACCGTCTCCGGCGAGCCCACCATGAGCGCGCCCGTCGGACCCAGCAGCGCGTTGAACTGGCCCCGCGTCACCGGCGGCCAGCCACGCTCCTTGCCGATTTTGGTAAAGGCCGCGGCATAACCGGGGAAAAAGTCGTCCGCGGCCTGCTGATCCGTGTCTGCCGCGTAGCCCAAGGCATGAATGCCGACTTTCAGGTCCTCCGGCCTGTGCCCGGCCCGCTCGCCTGCCTTGCGGTACAGGTCGATGAGCGGGCGAAAGCGATGCGGCTCGCCGCCGATGATGGCGACCATCAGCGGCAGGCCAAGCATGCCCGCCCGCGCGAACGACGCGGGGGTGCCGCCGACACCGAGCCAGATGGGCAACTTCGCCTGCACCGGGCGTGGGAAAACACCCTGCCCGGTGAGCGCGGCGCGGTGCTTGCCGCTCCAGGTGATGTTGTTGCTGTCGCGCAGCTTCAGCAGGAGGTCGAGCTTTTCCGCGAACAGGTCGTCGTAGTCCTCCAGCTTCAGCCCGAAGAGCGGGAATGACTCGATGAACGAGCCACGCCCCACCACAATCTCCGCACGGCCACCGCTGATGAGGTCCAGCGTGCTGAACTCCTGAAAGACGCGCACCGGGTCCGCCGCGCTCAGCACGGTCACGGCGCTGCTCAGCCGGATGTTCTTCGTGCGTGCCGCAGCCGCGGCCAGAATGACCGCAGGGGCTGAGTCGAGGTATTCCTCGCGATGGTGCTCGCCCAGGCCGTACACGTCCAGCCCCACCTGGTCTGCGAGTTCGATCTCCTCCAAGAGGTGCGCCATGCGCTCCACCGCGGGCAGCGTCGTGCCGGTCTCCGGATCGGGTACCAGCGCTGCAAAACTATCGATGCCGAGTTTCATGCGTGTTGGATGCAGCCGCGAACACATAGTTCCATGTCGAAATATCGTGGTCCGGTGCGTCTCTACACACGCCTCGGTACACCGAAATGTGGGGCAACAAGATAGCGCCAACGGCGCGGTACATAACAGCCTAGGCCGCAGGCCTAGGACACGGGCCATAGTTGCACATGAGCGCCATCGGCGCGACACATCGCTTCGAGCAGGTGTCGCTTGTGCCGCGCCTTCAGCGCTCGGATTTTACTCCTAAACCTACCTAGGCCTGCGGCCTAGGCTGTTATACTACCGGGCCTTTGGCCCTGAGAACCGCAACCTACCTGCAAGCAATACTCTAGATCAAACGCAACGGCTGCCAAGGCTCTTGTGGCAGCACCGCAAGAATCGTGTCGCCTGCCTTCACCTCTCCACCCGTGAGCACGATGGCCATCACACCGGCACGCGCCGGTCGCTCACTCGTCTTGCTGCCAAGCACAAGCCGCTTCATCAAACCAGGCTGAAAGCCATCGATCTGCTTGCAAGGCGTGCGCAGGCCGGTGAGTTCGATGACGGCCTCCACACCCAGGTGCAGCCGCGTGCCGGTGGGCAGCGCCAGCAGGTCGATACCGCTGGTCGTGATGTTCTCGCCCAGCTCACCCGCCTGCACCGTGTGACCGACCACGTGCAGGTCGGCGAATAACTCCTGCTGGACGAGGTGGACCTGCATACGGTTGGCCACGTGCGGGTTCTTACGCTTGAGATACAGATGCTGCACAGTCGCGCCGCAGTGCGCGTCACCCTCTACGCCGAGACCTGCAAGCAGTCGGATGGATGGCTGCGGCTGCTTGCTGAAGCCGTGCTTTGGGCTGATGCATACCGCTGTCACTATTGAGTACATGAGTCACGACAGCATCGGGAGTGCGCAGAATACCGGCGTCATTAAAGCCAATCCAAAGGCAGCCTTGTTCCTGGACGATCTCTCACGATGAAGTGCAATGCCACTACACACAATGGTGATTGGTGATGCGAGTAGCCATACAAAGCCTGCAGAGTGAATTATGAAAGGTGAAGTTCCCCGGTCGAGGATCATCGTCACGAGTGTGACAGTCCAGATGTACAAGCACTCGAACCCACTAAGCAGGAATGAAATATTCGTAAGCAAAGCAGCCTTCTCTCGTCCATAAGCGTTCTACATAGGACACTTACACGTTGAACTTGAAGAACAGGATGTCGCCATCCTTCACAACGTACTCCTTGCCTTCGGAGCGCAGCAGACCCTTTTCCTTCACGGCCTGTTCGCTGCCTAGCGTGAACAAGTCGCTCGACGCATAGGTGTCGGCCTTGATGAAGCCCCGCTCGAAGTCGGAGTGGATGACGCCTGCCGCGCCCGGGGCCTTGGTGCCCTTGCGGATGGTCCACGCGCGCACCTCCTGCACGCCGGCGGTGAAGTACGTGATGAGTCCTAGCAGGCGGTAGGCCGCGTGAATCAGCCGGTTCAGCCCTGGCTCGCTCAGGCCCATGTCGCGCAGAAACTCGTCGCGCTCGGCGGGCTCCAGCTGCGCGATCTCGGCCTCCAGCGCGCCGCAGATCATGACCACTTCACTGCCCTCTTCCGCGGCACGCTGCTGCACGGCGGCGGTGTACTCGTTGCCGCCCGCGAGCGCGGCCTCATCCACGTTGGCCACATAGAGCGTCGGCTTCATGGTGATGAGGAACAGGTCGCGCGTCAGCGGGCGCTCCTCGTCGGAGAGCTCGATGGCGCGTGCGGGCTTGCCCTGGTTCATGCCTTCGCGCAGCTTGCCCAGCGCGCTGAACTCGTTCTTGATCTTGCTGTCCTGCGACGTGCGCGCCAGCTTTTGCGACTTCTCGTAGCGGCGCTCGACGGTGTCCAGGTCGGCCAGCAGCAGCTCCGTGTTGATCACGTCGATGTCGGCCAGCGGGTCCACCTTGCCCGCGACGTGGATGACTTCCGGGTCATGGAAGCAGCGCACGATGTGCAGCGTCGCGTCGGTCGAGCGGATGTTCGCGAGGAACTGGTTGCCCAGGCCCTCACCCTTGCTGGCACCGGCCACCAGGCCCGCAATGTCGACGAACTCAATCGTCGTGGGCACGATGCTCTTTGGCTCGACGATCTTCACGATCTTGTCCAGCCGCTCATCAGGCACGGTCACGATGCCGACGTTGGGGTCGATGGTACAGAAGGGGTAATTCGCCGCGACTGCCTCGACGGAGGTCAGCGCGCTGAAGATGGTGCTTTTGCCCACGTTGGGCAGGCCTACGATGCCGACGTTCAATGCCATAACTCTTCCATTGTCGCAGGCGCGGGCTGCGGGGTATAACGAACGGACAGGCACAAAGCAGAACGCGAAGAGCGCAAAGGAAGTGCACGCAAAGGGCGCTATGTTTTCTTTGCGTACTTCACGTTGTACCTTCGCCTACTTCGCGTTCTAAAGAAGGAGTTTGCGATGGATCGTCGATCTTTCCTGCAAAGCACGGGCGCGCTGGCCGGGCTGGGTGTTCTGAACGGCTGTGCAAAGCATGTGACCACTCAGGCAAGCACCATCGCGCCCACGCTGCCGTTCTACGATTTGCCCGGCCCCATCGTGCCCATCCGTGCAGACGTGGACCGCATCTTCCGCATTACCGTATGCCTGCGTCCGTTCCGTGCAGCGGGCCCATGCTTCGACGTAGAGAAGCTCGGCACCAAGACCGTGGTGATGAACTACGGCCACGGCGGCAGCGGCTGGTCGCTGTCGTGGGGCTCGGCGGACTATGCCGTGCGCAAGGCGGCGGAGGCGCTGCCCGGCCAGCGTGACATCGCGGTCATCGGCGCGGGTGCCCTTGGTCTCACGGCTGCATTGACGGCGCAGCGCATGGGCTACACCGTCACCCTCTACGCGAAGGAGCGCCCACCGTACGTGCGCAGCGCGCGCGCCACCGGCTCGTGGACGCCGGACTCGCGCATCGCCCTGCAGAATGCCGTCACTCCGGCCTTCGCCGCGGACTGGGAGAGCATGGCGCGCTTCAGCTTCGGCATGTACCAGAGCTACCTGGGCGCGGCGGGCTCGCCCATTGAATGGACTGACCGGTACGCGCTCTCTGACGACGACCCGCCGTCCGCCAAGGGCAGCCCGCGCGCCAACGCGGCAGGCGAGGTGGAGACCAGCCACGAGTTCATCCACCTGAACAACCGCATCGCCGACCTGACGCCCAAGAATCAACTGCTGCCACCCGGCGCAACACCGTTCCCAACGAAGTATGTTCAGCGCTCGTCGTCGCTTACCTTCAACGTCGCAGGCTATTCGAAGCAGCTCCTGCAGGAGTTCCAAATCGCCGGTGGCCGCATCGAAACGCGCGAGTTCCACACGCCCGCCGACCTCACGTCGCTGCCGCAATCGCTCATCGTCTGCTGCACCGGCTACGGCTCCCGCGCGTTGTGGGGCGACGAAAGCGTGGTGCCGGTGCGCGGCCAGATTGCCTGGCTCATCCCGCAGGAGGGGGCGAATTACGGCATCTACTACAAGCGACTCAACATGCTGGCGCGTCGCGACGGCATCGTCATCCAGCCCAGCGTGCACGGCGAGCAGGACGGCTGGAACGACACCAACGAAGAGCCGGATCGCGCGGAAGCCGAAGGCGGTGTAAAGATTCTGCAGGAACTATACTCGCGCATGAAGCCGCAGGGCGGCAGGCAGCGCAACGCGTCTGTGTAGTCAGCGTACGCACGTGTTTTGACGTCGTCATCCTGAGCGCAGCGAAGGATCCCGAGGGTGCCGAGGCTTTCATAGACTTTGGAAGCTTTTGGCGAGAAAGCTCCAGGCTGTAACGTCGCGTTCAAGTTCGCAGGGATCCTTCGCTACGTCCTTCGCCCTGCTCAGGGCGAGCTTCAGGAT
>CALMRM010000206.1:6750-19340 GCA_937871605.1 uncultured Terriglobus sp.
CTTCAGGATGGCGTGCGCAACGAGAAAGCAAGCAGCACAACGCAAGCGCGGCAACTGCGCTGCGCACTTTCGTCTCCTACCTTGTGACTCACGCGCACGGCGCGGACTCAGGGAGAAGCAAATGGCATTGATGGATGTGTTGCTCGACGAGATGCGCGATCTGTACAGCGCGGAAAACCAACTGGTCAAGGCACTGCCCAAGGTGGCAAAGGGCTGTAACGACGACAGCTTGAAGTCGCAGATCAAGAACCACCTGGAAGAGACCAAGGGCCAGGTGCTGCGCCTGCGTGAGGCCTTTGGCCACCTGGGCAAGAAGCCCACGGGCCAGCACTGCAACGGCATGGAAGGCGTCATCGAAGAGGGCCAGGACGCGCTCGAGAAGGACGAGGAAGGCGCGAATAAGGACCTGTGCATCGTGGGCGCAACGCTGCGCGTGGAGCACTACGAGGTTGCGGGCTACACGGTCGCGATCTCGTTGGCGAAGGCGCTCAAGCAGACGGATGTTGCCGCGCTGCTGAATGAGAACCTGAAGGAAGAGCTTGCAGCCGCGAAGGCGCTGCAGGCCGCCAGCAAGCCGCTGCTAAAGCAGGCTGCCAGCGAGGACGACGCCGACGAGAACGAGGACGAGAAGAAGCCCAAGTCCGCCAAGGAAAAGCAAAGCGAGCAGGAGAGCCAGGAGGACGAAGAGGAAGCCGCGCCCGAACTGCAGGGCAAGGCCGCGTCCAAAGCTGCAAAGACCAGCAAACGGAAGTAAGCTGCGCCACATACTACAGGTCCCCGCCCATTTCGGCGGGGACTTCGTAGTTACGTCCAACCAGGTGAGGTCCCCTGATGAATCACTCGCATCGTGTGCTCGCGGTCTTGCTTGTGCCAGGTCTGTGCACCACGGCACGCGCCATGGCGCAGGGACAGCCACCCGCGCCATCCGGCTGCACGCTCGACTTCGGGGATCACTACAAGTGCAACCGTGCCACCTTTCAACAGCGGCTTGCCGCGTCCAGAACCGCACGCATCGATACGGATCGCCTGGACCTGTTCGCGCACAAGCACACCGAGGAGCTTGTGGAGAGTCTCGGCAAGACGGTTGTCGCACCGGAGCAGCGGCCGGACCTGGTGTTCGATCTCGCGCCCATCGACCGCAGCGGCCGGCTGGATCTAAGCCCGGCTGCGGTGCCACTGGCCACGCTCACGGTGTATGACACCTCCATGGGATCAGGCGCGCGTTCTCGCATCTGGGTCGAGACCATCGATGGCGACGCAGACAAGCCATGGCCCGGCATCGTTACCGAACTGCTGCGTAAATTTCAGGTGGATGCGCTACCGCATTGACGCACGGTGGCGTCATAGCATCGTCCTCGTTTGCAAGAATGAAGATCTAAGGGAGTTGTATGAAGACATTGATGCTTGCCGTGGCGCTTGCCCTGCCCTGTACCGCAACCGTTGCCCTGCACGCGCAGCCGGGCCGCGGTGCCAACCTGCCCAGCCCGGGGCGCAAAGCCGACGTGACCGTAGGCAAGGCGCAGATCAACATGGACTACGGCGCACCCAGCCTGCGTGGACGCAAGGCGCTTGGCGGTGATCTAATGCCCTACAACACTTGGTGGCGCACCGGCGCCAACGAGGCCACCACGTTCGACACCACGGGCGACGTGACCGTGGGCAACCTGCACGTGCCCGCAGGCAAGTACACGATTGTTACGCTGCCCAGCGAGGGAGAGTGGCAGCTGGTGATTTGCAAGCACACCGGCCAGTGGGGCACGGAGCGCTTCGAAGCCGACGACCTGGGCAAGGTGCCCATGATGAAGGCCGCTCTCTCCGCGCCGCAGGAGGTCATGTCCATCGGCTTTGAGAAGACCACCGGCAAGGCAACGCAGATGCATATCAAGTGGGAGACCACAGACGTATGGGTGCCGATCACCTCGACGACCAAGGCCAGCTTCCGCACAGACCCGGCGCAGAAGGGCAAGTACCAGCCGCTGACGGCGACTCGGTAGCAAGGCACCGGTGGCCATTGCTTGTGATCATCACCTAGCGTGATGCGTGATTGCCCCACATCTCCGGAGGAGATGTGGGGTCTCTAGTTACCAGTTCCGGCTCTGTACCTACTCATGTGTCATCCCGCAGCGAAGCGTAGGGATCTGCATGTGTGTTCGTCCATGCAAGTAACTAGGCATTTGCACTGCAGTTGAAGTGTTCGCGCCTTGCGCGAACGGGTTGGCGTTACGCGCTACTAAAAGAGGTTGCGCGGGACCGGCACACATGCAGATCCCTCCGCTACGCTACGGGATGACAACGCAAGAAGTGAGTGAACAGGCGGACGGGTAAGCTGGTCGTGAGGACGACACAGATGGATCTGCAACGTGTACAAGAGGCGCTGCGCGCGGGGAAGCTGGATGGTTGGCTGTTCTACGACCACCACGTGCGCGACCCACTGGCGTACCGCATCCTCGGGCTTGATCCGCATGCGCACGTCACGCGCCGCTGGTTTTACTTCATTCCCGCAAAGGGCGAGCCGCAGAAATTGAACCACCGCATTGAGGCAGGCAAGCTGGACGCGCTGCCCGGCGAGCGCACGCTGTACAGCACGTGGCAGGAGATGGAGGCCGCGCTCGAAACCACCCTGCGTGGCAGCACGCGGCTGGCCATGCAGTACTCCCCGCGCAACGCGGTCATGTACGTGTCGATGGTGGACGCGGGCACGATTGAGTTGCTGCGCGCGCTGGGTAAGGAGCCTGTCTCCTCTGCCGACCTGGTGAGCGAATTTGAGGCAGTGCTGACAGAGCGGCAGGTGGAGACGCACTACATCGCGCAACGCAAAATTGATCGCATTCTCGAGGACGGGTGGCGCGAGATGGGCGCACGCGCGCGCAGCGACCGCGGCACGGACGAGTTTGCCATGGTGCAGTGGCTGCAGGGAGAACTCGAACGCGAAGGCCTGGTGTGGGAACACGGTCCCAACGTCAGCGTCGGCGCGAACGCTGCGGATTCGCACTACGAACCGGCTGCGGCAACAGCGGCGAAGATTGAGCGTGGCAGCTTCATCCTGGTTGATATCTGGGGCAAGCTGAAGGACGACCCAGATGCCGTGTGGTACGACATCACCTGGACTGGCGTGGTGGACCGCGACCCTACCGAGCTCGAGGGGCGCGTGTTTAAGGCCGTTGCGGAGGCACGCGACGCCGCTGTCTCACTGATACAGTATCGCTTCCACGCAGACGAGGCCGTGGCCGGGTGGGAGCCCGATGCAGCCGCACGTGGGGTCATTGCGCGGGCCGGTTTCGGCGAGTGGTTCACGCACCGCACCGGCCACAACATCGGCACAGAGCTGCACGGCGCGGGCGCGCACCTGGACAACTTTGAAACGCACGATGAGCGCCGCATCCTGCCCATGACCTGCTTCTCCGTGGAGCCGGGCATCTACCTAGCTGGCAATGGTTGGGGCGGGGCGGAATGCTTCGGTGTGCGCAGCGAGGTGGACATGATTACGCATCCGGGCTCCGCTGTTGTCACAGGCAAGATTCAGCAGGAGCTGGTGCGTATCTAGCGGCGCTGCAGCAGCAAGTCATGAGGCCAGTCTGCACACGTAGACTGGCCTTGTACGTTCAACGGGGCTTTCACAATGCGCGTTTGGTTTGGCAAGGGCAAAACCAAGGTTGCCAAACGCAACACGGCCCTGCTTGCAGGCAGGGCCGTCATTCCCGTTGAAAGGAGGACCGAATCGTATGTTACGCGTAAACGTACGTTTCAGCCTTGCTGTCCATCTGCCCTTGCGGTGGATGGCTGCTCTGCTCTACCTGTTACGGTAGGGCAGATAACAGGCTTCCGGTGGTGTGAAGCCCACTGGAAGTCAAGATCAGCATACGCCCATCCTGCGCGGCGTCAACTGCTATCATCAACAACGAAATGGCAGCCACCCAGACGACCGTAGTGCCCGTGCGCCGCAGCACGCTTTCGCCCACGCTGGTGCTGCTGGCCGGCTGGCTCCTGCCCGGGCTGGGGCACCTCCTGCTCAAGAAGCCGATTCGTGCGGCGCTGCTGTTTGTGTCGATCGTGGCCATGTTTCTGATCGGCATGGGGCTGCACGGCAAGCTCTACGTGGTCAACGGCGACATGCTGGATTTGCTGGGGTTTGTGGGCCAAATGGGGTCGCCGCTGCTGTGGGCCGGGGCGCATCTCCTGGGTGCGGGCGCGGCTCAACTGAGCGACACGCTGTCGGACTACGGCAGCAAGTTCGCTGTTGTGGCTGGGCTGCTGAACGTGATGGCCGCGGTGGATGCACAGTCGCTAGCCAACGGACGAAAGGCGGGCCTCTGATGTCGCACTTCTCTGCCGTGCTGCTCTACGCGCTGTTCGCCTCGGTCGTATTCGGGATCACGCAGCGGGCCGAGCCAAAGATGATGATCCGATTCGGCGCGTACTGCTTTGCCCTGTTTGTTGTGGCCACGTTTGTTGTCAGTTGGGGCATGTGGGCGATTAAACACTGACGTTGAAGCGTGTCTCTGTGCGTACTTAGCGTGTCGAAAGTACGTAATCAAGGCCGCCCAGGCAGCAAAAATACACGCTCACGACGCACTTTTGCACGCTAACTGCGCGCTTTCGTCCACACATTGGCGTAAAAGCCGAGCCGCTCGTGAAATCCGAGGCTGCGGTACAGTTTGAGCGCGGGTGTGTTCGCTTCCGTCACCGTCAGGGTCATCGCACGGAAGCCACGCGCGGCCAGCTGCGTGGCCGCATGGCGCAGCAGCAGCCGGCCCAAGCCGTAGCCACGCCGCCGCGGTGCCACGCACAGTTGGGTCACATGGGCCACATCCGGCTCCACACGCGACACCAGCAGCAGCGCCTCCAGTTGGCCGGAGCGCTCGTTGGTAATGACAAAGGAGTGCTCCGCGTCAAAGACGCCGCAGCCCGGGAATCGCACGATGTTATGCAGGAAGCGCAGTGAGCCCTGCACGGTGCGGTACTGGTCGTTGATGTGCGAGTCGCCGTGGCCCTCGTAGCAGCGGTGGATGAGGTCGCCCGCGGGCTGGTAGTGCGGTGCCAGCCAGCGCTGCAGGTGCAGGCTGCCGGGCAGCGGCGGCACCGGCTCGTCCGGCCGGCGCACCAGGCCGTTTTCCGGCAGCAACTCACGCACGTCTGGCAGCTCTGCTTCCAGAAAGAGCCGCCGGTCAGCCAGAAACCCATGCTCCCGAAAGGGCTCCTGCATGGTTTCGCTCTCCAGCATCAGCTGCGACTCCACCCGCTCCACACCGGGGGTGTGCTGCAGCATGGGCAGCAGGTGGTTCAGCAGCAGCACTTCCAAGGGCTGCTTTTCTTCGCCACGCGCAAACACATCGCCTACCACGGCCTTTTGCGTCTCGTACACGGAAAAACAGTAGCCCTCCACAGCCCCCGTTTCGCGGCTCAGCGCCACAAAGCCAGGCAAGATGCGCGAGTCCAGGTAGCTCAGCAGCAGGCCGACGGACTGGGTGTAGTCCCAGCGCAGCCGCGTGCGCCACAGCGCGGCCTCCTCCAGCAGCAATGGCCGCAGGGCAGCACCGGTAAACAGCCTGAGGTCACGTACATCGTAGCGGTGCAGCAAAGGTACAGTCCTGTGCGGAGGGAGTTCCTCTAGCCTATCGGCTTACCCGTGCTTCCGGAACAAAAGCAACAGCGGGGGAATCTTACTTGCCTCCCGGACTGGCCGGTGCGGCGGCCGCCACCCGGTACACGGCAAGGCCCTGCCAGTCGTCCACCAGCAGCCGGGTGTACTGCCTGCCCGGCAGCAGTGTGGGCAGGGTCGCGTTGTCCTCTGCCCGCACCACCAGGAGATGCTCCTCCTGCGGCACGCCGGTGATGACCGCCTGCTGTTCTGTGGCGGACGGCTGCTGCACATAGTGCCGCAACGGTGCCCTGCGATAAAAGCTCAGGCCATAGTCCGTGTCGCGCCGAATGTGCTGGGTCACCAGCGTCTGCACGCCAGGCGCCTCCTCGGCAATCTGCTGGGCCAGGGGACGCGCGGAAAAGTTCGCGTCCAGCAGCCAGCCGTTGGTGTGCAGCAGAAAGAACAGCAGCACCATGACCGGCAGCAGGGTCACGGGCCGAATCCACTGCAGGCCATACCGCCGCGTCACCCCGATGACAGCCGTGCCCGTCACCAGGCCCAGGCACAGCGCGGTCAGCAGGACACGCGTAGGCGGCACAAGGCGCTGGTAGACCATGTACTGCGGGCAGAGCACCAGCACAAACGTGAGCAGCCCCGTGGCCGCACCGTGCAGCCACAGCATGGCCGTGGACAGGCCGGTGCGACGGATGCGCGAAAGGTAGTCGCCGGTCAGGATGGTGATGGGCGGGATGCTGGGCAGGATGTAGCCGGGCAGCTTGCTCCCGGAGAACGAGAAGAACAGCACCGGAAAAAAGGCCCACAGCACCAGGAACTCTGGAAAGGCGTCGCCTGCGCGGGAGTGGCCCAGGTAGCGCACGGGTTGGCGGCGCACGCGCCACTCCGCAACCGCGTTGCTCACAGAGTCCCACAGCGCACGCACGGCCAGCACGGTCCACGGCATGAGTGCTACCAGCAGCACAAGGAAGTAGAAGAACGGGTTCTGGTGGTGCTGGTAGCGGTCCGTGGCGAACCGCTGCAAGTTCTGCTGCAGCAGGAAAGATCGGAGAAAGGTTGGATTATGCAGCTGCACGGCGATGTACCAGGGCAGCACAAGCAGCAGAAACAGCGCGATGCCGGGCAGCCACACCATGCGCCGCAGTACCTGCCACTCTCGCCGCAGCCCCACAAACAGCACAATGATGCTGAGCGACAACACAATGGCAATGGGCCCCTTTGCCAGCGTGGCGAGGCCGCCAAAAAAATAGAGATCGAACAGCCAGAACTTTTTACCGGTCTCGTACCAGGCATACCAGCCCAGCATGCCGATGCAGAACGGTGCGGCCAACTGCATGTCCGTCGAAGCGCCGCGTGCGAACGCAATGACCGCTGCGGCGGACGCAGTGATCAGCGCCGCATCCAGGTGGCCACCGGGCCGGAAGCGCCGCATGTGCAGGAACGTCAGAAACACCAGGGCAAACGCACCCGTGGCACTGGGCAGGCGCGCCACCCAGTCACTTTGCCCAAACTCCTTGTAGAAGCTCATGGTGCGCCAGTAGTACAGCGCCGGCTTTTCAAGCCAGGGCTGGCCGTACAGGATGGGCGTGATGGTGCCAGCTTCTGCGCAACGCAGCGAGGCATGCAGGTCTGCGGGCTGGAACGACCGTGGCAACACGCGGGCGTGCAGCACGTGGCACACGGCGGAGTGCTGCCGCAGCATCTCTTCCGCGATCTGCGCATAGCGGGGTTCATCCGCGCCCACCAGGCCAATGTCGGGGTGGGAAATGATGGCACGGCCCACGTGGAACGGCACCAGGCCCCAGAACAGCAGCAGCGCGGTCAGGACACACAGCACCACCAGCTCACGGGCACTGCAGACGCTTTCTGTCCCCATCCACTGCCGCAGCGACAGCCGCTGCCGCGGTTCGCTGGGTGTGGCCTGGGTACCGCTTGCTTCGGGCTGTGAAAGGCTGCTCACGACGATTGGCCGAACCTGAGGCTATCAGACTTCGAGGCCGTACTCGTACTCTGTGGGCGAGATCATGGGCGGTGTGGGCAGGTCTGCCACGCGCTGCAGCTCAATGGCCAACTCGCCCAGCACGCGCTCCACGGCGACACTGAACGGCCCGTCGAGCGTGCATCCTGCCGCGTTACGGTGGCCGCCACCGCCGCAAGCAGCCGCCGCGCGCGAGACATCCACGCTCGACTTGGACCGCAGCGAGGTGCGGTAGCGCTCCGGTTCCCCTGCAATCTCCCGCAGAAAGGCTGCAGCCTCCACACCCGCGATGGAGATGAGGTAGTTGACTGTGCCCTCTGTATCTTCATCGGTGGCGGAGTAGTGCTGCAGGTCCGATTGCCGGATGTAGGTCCAGGCGAGCGGACCGGTGATGCTGACCCGTGACAGCGCAATGCCAAGCAGGTGGATGCGGGCCGCGGGCACGGAGTACAACACGTCCCGCGCCACCGTGTCTGCCTGTGCGCCCTGGTCGATCAGCGCGTGCGCCAGGGTAAAGCTTTCCGCTGACGTGCCGGGATAGGTAAAGGACCCGGTGTCTGTCATGAGTGCGGTGTACATGCAGGTGGCCATGCCCGCGCTGACAGGTACGCCTGCCAGCTGCGCCAGCTCGTACACCATGGCCGCTACGCACGAGGCATCTGGATCGATCCAGTTGACGGTGCCATAGTCGCAGCCGGTGCGGTGGTGGTCGATGTTGAGGATAAACATGCGCTCCAGCCCGGCAATGCCGGTGCGCTCTGCGCCGTCACACTCCAGGATCACGACGGCGTCGTACCGGGACGGTTCGACCGTACGTGCTTCGCGGATGCGCTCCACCTCTGGCAGCGTGCGGTAGACCTGGGGAACGGGGTCCGCCAGCAGCAGATCTGCCGACTTGCCCATCGCTCGCAGCATCTCGCCCATGGCCAGTACGGACCCCACGGCGTCGCCGTCTGGCCGGGCGTGCGAGACGCCCAGGAAGCGCATATGGCGCTGCAAATCGCGAAGGATGGCATCGCAGGGGCTTGGCCTGCTCGCGCCGCACGAAAGATCGCCATCGTCAGGCATGAGTGACACAGCACGGGGCGGCATCATCGGCCTTCGACTGCCTCGCTTGCTCTGGCTGCACGGGCTTTCCGCTTCTCTATGCGGGTCAGCAGCGTGTCCATGCGCGCACCCAGCTTTTCCGACCGGTCGATGTGGAATGCCAGCTCTGGCAGATGGCGTACGCCCATGCGCTCCAGCAGCTCTGACCGTATGTAGCCCCGTGCTGCCATCAGTCCCTCCAGCGTGCTCTGCTCTGCTGCCTCGTCGCCCGAGACGGCGATATACACGTGCCCACTCTTGCCGCCAGGCTCCAGGACGACCTCTGTGACGCTGGCCGAGGCAATTCGGGGGTCTGACAACTCGCCGTCAATGATGACGCCGATCTCTTCGCGCAGGGTCTCCTGGACGCGATTACGATGGTGTTCTCGTGCGCGATGCTCCGGCATACGTCTGCTACCCTCTTCGACCTAACAGGGTAACAGAGTGAGTCGTGACAGCCGGTCCTGCGACCTTCGGGAGGACGCGCATTTTGTGCGTTCCGAAACGGCGAGCGTTGCGTATTAGACCATGACAGGCCAGATGTGACCCCTTCCGACGATGAGTTCCGCAGACTGGTGGGCGAGCACAGCTCCCTGGTGTATTCCGTGGCGCTGCGGCTGCTTGGCGACCCGGGACTGGCGGAGGAAGTGGCGCAGGATGTGTTTCTGGAGCTCTACCGCTCCCTGTCGCGGCTGGAAAGCGACGATCACGTGCGGCACTGGCTGCGGCGAACCGCTACCCACCGGGCGACAGACGCATTCCGCCGACGCAGCGTGCGTCCAGAGGGGCAATCGGAGGTGTGGGACGACATCTTCGACCGGGCTCCCGCGAGCCGGCGGGAGGTGCCGATGGAAACGGCCATGGAACGCATGCTGCTGACACTGCCGCTACAGCAACGCACCGCGCTGGTGCTGCGCTATGGTGAGGACTTGTCGCCGGAGGAGATTGCCCGGACCACCGGGCAGCCGCTGGCCACAGTCAAGAGCAACCTGCAGCGCGGCCTGCAGATGCTGCGGCGCAAGGGTGCGGTGGTACTGAAGGAGTTTGTGCGTGGATGACGTGACGGAGATCGAAGAGGGGTTGCGGCAGGCGCTGCGGCACGTGCCTGCGCCGGAGGGCTTTGCCGACCGGACGGTGGCTCGGGCAGCGGCGTCGGGTGGGCGGTCCAGCAGGCGCGGCGGCACGGGCACGCTGCTGCGCATGCATCCGGCAGCGGCGTGGTGGTGTGCCGTGGCGGCGGCACTGCTGCTGGCAGTGGGCGGCGGCGATGCCCTGCACCTGCACAACCAGCACCGGGCGCAGCAGGAACAGGCGGCCCAGGCAGAGGTGGACCGGGCCCTTCGACTGACGAATCATGCCCTGAACGAAGTGACCGTCAACCTGGACCGCAGCCACGCCGGACGGTTCACACGCCTGTGGAACGAAACGACGCAATAGGAGGCAGCAATGAGCAGTAGGACATGGAGAGGGACGGGCCACGCAGCGTCGCTGGCCCTGTGCATGGGGGTCGTGGCAGCACACGGCCAGATGATGCCGGTGGCACAGACACAGGACGCGCCACAGCCGGGCGTGGCTGCGGCAGCGTACGACCCGCAAGCGAAGGATGACCTCCTGGAAGGCCTGGATCGCTTGGGCACCAACGCCAAGGAACGCAACGAGGTCAACCTGGACAAGAACACGCTGGCGCTGGCCGGGGGCAAGCGGGGCGGTCGCTATGGTGACCTGGCGCAGAAGATGGATACCATCACGGTGCGCAACTATGAGTTCGCGCAAAAGGGCCAGTACCAGAAAAGTGATCTGGACGCGTTGCGCCATCGGCTGGAGGGCAACGGCTGGTCACACATTGTGCGCAACGAGAGTGGCGATGAAACCAACGACATCGTCATCAAAGCGGATCGTGAGGGCTTGATCAGCGACATGGTTGTTCTCAACGTGGAACCGAAAGAGGTGAACATCGTGCACTTGCGCGGCCACTTCCGCATGGATGACGTGCAGGGTGCCCTGGGCAGCGCCATGGGTGCGATGGGTGCCGGTATGGGTGCCATGGGCAGCGCCATGGGCCACGTGGCCGCAGCGCAGCACCAGCCCCCTGCCCCGCCGGACCCACCGGAGTTGAAGAAGCGGTAGGGTTCCATGTGGCGTGGCAAACGCCAAGAATGCTAGGCAGAGCCCGCATAGGGGCACACCGGGAAGCTAATACTCCCGAACGCGGCAGAGGCCTGGCGCGGCAAAGGCCTGGCGCGGCAAGGCTTGGACGCGGCAAAGCGCCAAGGGCGCGTGACATACCAGCCTAGGCCGCAGGCCTAGGTACAACGTTGCAGGTTGCCTGAGGGCCAAAGGCCCGGCGCATGCAGTCGCAGCTATGTGTCGGGCCTTCAGCCCTCTAGCCAACGACCTAGGCCTGCGGCCTAGGCTGGTATGTACCGCGCCTTTGGCGCTGACAGCACTCGTCTAGTGCTTCGATGTGGCTGTCTGCGACGTCTAGTCCAGCTCTTCGATGTGGCTGGCTACTACGGTCTGGTCCAGTAGCTGAATGTAGCTGGCTACGTCGGTCTAGTCGAGCAGGTCGGTGTGGCTGTCTACCACCGTGACGCCAAGGCCCACACCCAGCCGCTGCACAGCCTCTTCCACTTCGCGCAGCTGGCCGTCGAGGTAGTCGCGCGAGGCGTTGATGGCGGCCACGCCCAGCGTCGCGCGATTCCACAGGGAGGCGTCGTCCAGTTCTGCCACGGATACGTTGAAGCCGTGGCGGAGCTTGTCCTTGAGCGAGCGCACCGCCTGCCGCCGGTCCTTAAGCGAGTGTGCGCCCTCAATCTCCAGTTCCAGCAGCAGCGTGGCGACAGGCATGGTTATACCGTCTGCGGCGGCAGGTGATGCCCCGGTGGCGGCAGCCGGTGATCCGGCGGCACAGGCGCGTGGTCCGTTGCGACAGGCGCTTTGCTGCCGAACTTGCCCAGCAGCGTCTGCAAGACCACGTACAGCACCGGGATAAAGAACAGGTTGAGCACGGTGGAGAGCAACATGCCACCCACAATGGCCGTGCCGATGGAGCGACGGCCAAAGGAACCCGCGCCGGTGGCGAAGTACAGCGGCAAGACTCCGAGGATGAACGCAAAGCTCGTCATGAGGATGGGCCGCAGTCGCAGCTCCGACGCCTGGATGGCCGCATCCACGATGTTCGCGCCCTTGTGCCGGATCTCCTCTGCAAATTCCACGATGAGAATGGAATTCTTCGCGGACAGACCGATCAACATGACGAGACCGATCTGTACGTAAACGTCGTCTACACCTGCACCTCCAAATAAAGACCGCAGAGAGATCAGCGACAGCGCACCCAGCACCGCCGTGGGCACCGCCAGCAGGATGATGAACGGCAGGGCAAAGCTCTCATACTGGGCGGAGAGGGTCAGGTAAACCACCAGCAGGCCCAGCGCAAAGATGACGATGGCCTTGCCGCCCGCCTCGACTTCCTCCAAGGCGAGTCCGGTCCAGCTGTAGCTCATGCCCTGCAATTTGTATTTGCTAAACGCGTTCTGCATGGCCGCGAGACCCTGGCCCGAGGACAGCCCGGGTGCCTGCGAGCCGTCGATTTCCGCCGCGCGGAAGATGTTGTAGTGCGTGATGACCTGCGGACCGCTGGTCTCGACAATGGAGACGAGATTGCCCAGCGGAACCATGCCACCCGCGTCAGACTTCACGTAGAACTCGCGCAGGTCCTGCGTGTTGCGCCGGTACTGCAGGTCGGCCTGCACATAGGCGCGGTACGAGCGGTTGTTGAAGTCGAAGTCGTTGACGTAGCTGGACCCCATGTAGGTGTTCAGCGCGGAGGTCACCTGCGACAGCGACACACCGATGGCCTTGGCCTTGTCGCGATCAATGGTGACAAAGACCTGCGGATCGTTCGAGCGAAAGGTGGTGTTCAAGTTGCTG
>CALMRM010000207.1 GCA_937871605.1 uncultured Terriglobus sp.
CTGAAGATCAGTCCGAACCCGAGTTTCGCAAACGGCGTAGAGGTCACGACCTTAGTTCACGATCCGCGGCTGCTATGGCCCGATACCATGTCGCTTTCGGAGGATGGGTATCTCTATGTAACTGCAAACCAGCTCTTCAACCAGCCCTCCATGCACAACGGCAAGGATCTGCGGCAAAAGCCTTACTCGCTTTTTCGCGTCAAGATCGGTGCAAAACCCGTGCGTCTAAACTAGCGTCGCCAAGGATATCCAAATGGACCTACTGACAACGACAGCCCAGAAATCATCGTTCGCCGTAAAGACGGCGATAACAGTCAATGGGAGTCTTCACGAGCTTGAAATCGAGCCGTGGACCTCTCTACTCGATCTGTTGCGCGAGCGCCTTCAACTAACCGGAAGCAAAAAAGGTTGTGATCACGGACAATGCGGCGCCTGCACGGTGCTCGTGGACGGCGTGCGCGTGAATAGCTGTCTTTGCCTCGCGGTGATGCACGACGGCGCAGATGTGACGACGATCGAAGGTCTCGGCAGCGAGACGAATCTTTCGCCCATGCAGCAGTCCTTCGTGGACCATGACGCCTACCAGTGCGGCTACTGCACGCCGGGCCAGATCTGCTCGGCGGTGGGTATGCTGCACGAAGGCCACGCGAAAACTGAGGATGACATACGGGAGCAGCTGAGCGGCAACGTGTGCCGCTGCGGTGCTTACCCGAATATCGTTGCGGCGGTAAAGCATTTGATGGCGTCAGGCCAGGAGGGAACGCGATGAACAATTTTGAGTATGTGCATGCTGACGGGCTCGAAAGTGCGGCCACCTTCATGGCCGGACACGCCGAGGCGAAGTTCATCGGCGGGGGCACGAACCTCGTCGACCTGATGAAATACAACGTCGAGAAGCCGACTGCGCTCGTCGATTTGAATCGGCTCAGCCTGCGCGAAGTCGAAGAGATGCCGGATGGCGGTGTCCGCATCGGCGCGCTAGTGACGAACAGCGACGTGGCGTATCACTCGCTGATCTCCGCGCGTTACCCGCTGCTTTCCCGCGCCATTCTGGCGGGTGCCAGTGCGCAGTTGAGGAATAAGGCCACCACCGGCGGAAACCTGCTGCAGCGTACACGCTGCGTTTACTTCTACGACACCGCTGTGCCTTGCAACAAGAGAGAACCTGGTACCGGATGTCCGGCAAAAGAAGGGGTGAACCGTAGCCTTGCGATCCTGGGAACGAGTGTCGCGTGCATTGCGACGCATCCGTCCGATATGTGTGTTGCATTGGCTGCACTCGGTGCCACGGTGCAGGTGACAGGGTCGAAGGGCGACCGCAGCATCCCGTTTGCGGAGTTCCACAGGCTGCCGGGTGACCAACCGGAAATCGATACGACTCTGCAGCACGGTGAAGTCGTAACTTCGGTCGATTTGCCGGCCATTGGGTTCGCCGGGCACTCCGCGTACGTCAAGGTACGTGACCGGCAATCGTATGCTTTTGCGCTGATTTCGGTCGCCGCCGGCCTTGAGCTTACGGACGGTCTGATCACCCAAGCTGGGGTTGCCCTAGGCGGTGTGGCCCACAAGCCTTGGCGCAACGCGCAGTTGGAGCAGGAGTTGTTGATCGGGAAACCGGCCAACCGTGACACTTGGCATATTTTCCAGCAAGCCCTGCTTGCCGGCGCCCACGGCTTCGGCGAAAACGATTTCAAACTGAAGCTCGCCCCGGTCACGGTCGTGCGGGCTCTTGAGCAGGCAGCCCACGAAGGAGCACAGGCATGAATACCCATCTGATTGGCACGGACGTCAACCGTATTGACGGGCCGGCCAAAGTATCAGGCGCGGCGAAGTACGCGGCGGAGTTTTTTGCACCCGAGATGCTTTACGCAGTCGTCGTTTCCGGAACAATTGCCCACGGGGAGATCTCTTCCATGGACACTAAGAAGGCCATGGAGGTCGCCGGCGCGGTCGAGGTGTTTACGCACAAGAACCGCCCGCACATGGCATGGAGGGACAAGTCGTATCTGGACGAGGATGCCCCGACAGACGGTAAGCCCTTGCGCCCTCTGTATGACGAGAAGATTCTCTACAGCGGACAGCCGATAGCGTTGTGCGTAGCCGAAACTTTTGAGGCGGCACGAGCGATGTCGCGCCTGATTGAAGTTTCCTACAAATCGCTGACGCACCAGACGGATCTTGCGATTGCCGTGCAGGAAGCGAAGAAGATTGAGGGGACAAACCGTACCGGGATCGAGCCGCCACCCAAGCCGCGCGGCAACTCTGCCAGGCGTTTGCAAACGCCGCGGTCAAGCTGGCCAAGGAGTACCACTCGCCTACCGAGGTCCACAACCCGATGGAGTTGTTCGCAACCACCGTGATCTATAATTCGGACGACACCTTCACGATCTATGACAAGACCCAGAGCGTCACCAACAGTCAGTTGCTTGTCACTAACGTTCTCGGCCTGTCCAAGGACGACGTGCGGGTGGAGTCACCCTTTGTCGGCGGTGCGTTCGGTTCGGCGCTGCGGCCGCAGTATCAGCTCATTCTGGCAACGATGGCGGCCAAGACGCTCAAGCAATCTGTGCGGCTCACCCTGACGCGTGACCAGATGTTCACGTTGAGCCATCGGCCGGAAACGCTTCAGGAAATCCGTTTAGGTGCGAGCACGGAAGGCAAACTGGAGGCGCTGCACAATGAGTCCATGCAGGCGACCTCGCGGTACGAAAACTACTTTGAGGTAATCGCTAACTGGAGCGGCCTGAGCTATTCCTGTGACAACGTGACGATGGAAGAGAAAACAGTCGCCATGGACATCTCGACTCCTGGCGATATGCGGGCACCGGGTGCGGCACAGGGCGTATGGGCCATAGAAACCGCGATGGATGAGCTTGCCGTCGCGACCGGACGCGACCCCGTGCAACTGCGTATCGACAACTACGCGGAAAAAGACCAGAACCACGACAAGAAGTATTCGAGCAAGGAACTAAAAGCATGCTACGAGCAGGCCGCCACGGCGTTCCGCTGGAACGAACGCAGACCGACGCCACGCAGCGAACGTCGCGGAACGGCGCTGGTCGGTAGAGGGATGGCCGGCGGCATTTGGGAATCACCCCAAATGCCTGCAGCTGCAAAAGCGACGCTTACCCCTGATGGAACGCTGACTGTAGCAAGCGGCACATCTGACATCGGCACCGGAACGTATACCATGATGGCGATTCTGGCTGGGGAGGCACTCGGCCTGCCGTTGAATCGCGTCGTCGTGAAGCTTGGAGATTCCGAGCTGCCCGTCGCTCCGCTCGAAGGCGGTTCCTGGACCGTAGCCTCGGTGGGCACGGCCGTTGCAGAGGCTTGCGGCGCCGTGGCTGAAAAGGTGTTCAAGCTGGCTAAGGGTCTGGACGAATCCCCGCTCAAGCACGCTTCGTTCAAGGAAGTCGAATTTGTGAATGAGCGGATCGTGCTGCGAAGCGACGTATCGAAGTTCGTCACGTTGCAAGCTGCACTGGATGCCGGCGACGGCGAGCCGATTGCCGAAAAGACGAAGACCGGCCCCAACATGCTGAAGCAGCATGGCTACAAGAGCTACACGCATTCGGCAATCTTCGTCGAGGTGGAAGTGGATGAGGACTTTGGCACTGTTTCTGTGCGCCGCATCGTGAGTGCCATCGCAGGCGGGCGGATCATCAATCATGAAGCGGCACGGAATCAGATTATGGGAGGCATGGTGTGGGGCATCGGAATGGCGCTCCAAGAACAGGCCGAGATCGATCACCAGTTCGGGCGCGTGATGAACCACAACTTTGCTGAATACCACGTCCCGGTGAATGCAGACGTTCACGACGTCGAGGTGATCTTTGTGAAGGAAGAGGACAACATCGTGAACCCCATCGGGGCCAAGGGCTTGGGTGAGATCGGTCTTGTCGGTGTTGCGGCCGCCATTGGAAACGCAATCTATAACGCAACGGGCAAACGTGTCCGCGACCTCCCAATCACTCTGGAGAACCTGATCTAACAGTCTGCTTGACGCTACGAAGAACTGCTCCTGCGATTCTGCAAGAGCAGTTCTGTTTGAAATCTCGTTCGGTATCTGCGACAACTCAGTCGCTTCTCTCCCGATTTTGTTGTTTTTCGCTGAGCCGGCGAGCGCCTTGTAAACGGCTAGACGGGTGCAAGCCGACACGAGCTAATGGAAATACTTGCCTTCGCTCTAAGTCGGCTTCTCGTCAGCAATCCCGTCTCGACGGGTGACAACAGGTCAGTGAACTCATCAAGCACACGCTGCTCCACCACATCTAAGGGGGCGTAGCGGCCAAGGTATACGCTAATGGGACGTAACATAGCGCTTTTTCTTGGAGAACCGTTGGTTCTCCGACTATCCTCGATGGTCTCACAAACCCACGTTTGTGATGACGAGCACAATGCGGAAGGCCCTGTCCGCCTACTCAATTGCCAAGATACCCCCACACAGCACCTTCTACCCTGTTCGTGAGCTGGATCGTTTCACCTTCTCCCCGTTCTCCTGCCGCGTCCACAAGGCTTCGAGTGAGAGCAAGCAGGTCGGCACTTGCGATGGCTTTGTCAGGGAGGGCTGGAGCATCTGGAAGTGTGAGGATGCGTTCGATTGCCAGTTGCAGGCGGTCCGCCGTTCCCACCACCTGGCTGCCGAACATCTCGCGCTTCTCTGCTATATCGATTAACCGGGCAAGCTGAGGCCGGCGCATCTGATGCCGGACGGCCGCACCGATGTAGCACTTAATCGCGGCTTTACAACTTGCTATGCCGGAAAGCTGCTCTTCGAGCTTCAGGAGATCCGATGTCTCACGTTCGATGAGGCAGCTGAGTAGAGCGTGTTTGCTTGGAAAATATTGATACAGCGAGCCGATGCTGACACCGGCTTTGTCCGCGACCGCGTTTGTGTTGAAACCCTCAAAGCCCTTCAACTCCAGAATGCGAGCAGCCGCTTCCACAATGACGGCCACGGTATCTTCAGCTCGCTTCTGTCGTGGCGCTTTCCTTGCGTTAACGGCGTTGGTCTTCTTATGCGTTGGGCTCATGGGTATGCGAGTACCAAAGGTGAGCTTTTGCTCGTAGCCTTATAGCTAAGGAGAACACAGATGAGCGCAGATGAACAGAAGCAGCAAAGTGGCCAAGACGACATCACCGTCTTCATGTTGGTAAAGACGATGCCGGAGTGGCTGGAGATGAGCATCGACAAGCGCTTTGAGGTATTCAACGGAGTGCTTGGGCCACTGCTCAAGAAGCATGGAGACGAGATTAAGTTCCGGTTCTTCGACACGGAGTTCTACTCGGCATGGGTCACCGACGTCTGGGTGTGGGAAGCGAAAACTCGTTACGCTTACGAGATGGTGATCGAAGCGCTGCGGGAGTCGCCGCTCTGGGATCGCTTGTTCTCCATCGTGGAAATATTGGCCGGTGTCGAGAATGCGTATGCGCGCAATTACGACCGGAACGCGGTATCTGCTTAGGCCAGAGATCGGTAGGCACTCGGCTGGAGTGCTTACTGATGAACTCTTCTCCTGTAGAGTCACTTGACCGTTCTCACAATCGAAGAATATCGAGAGCGGTTCCAATCGAGAAAGCCTTTTGCTGGATCGTTGGCCTTCTGCAT
>CALMRM010000208.1 GCA_937871605.1 uncultured Terriglobus sp.
GTAAAGCTCTTGGTCGCGGGCACAGCACGCTCGCGGCCGGCGGCCACGGGCATGGAGACGTCGGCTTCGCGCGCCATGGTGGACGTGGGCACGTTGGTGATGGCCAGCGTGCGCAGACCGCGCTCGGCTGCCAGCCGCAGTGCGGCAAGGGTGTCTGCCGTTTCGCCACTTTGTGAGATGACGACCGCACCCGCCTCTGACTTCGCACGTACCTCGCGAAAGCCGTACTCACTGGCGAACTCCACGGAGACGCGCAACGGGCTCTCCGCCTCGATCGTCGCCTGTGCCACCAGACCCGCATGACGGCTGCTGCCGCTGGCCGCGATCAGCAGTTCCGTGTCGCCCCGCAGCCACGCGTGAATGGGCTCAACCGCGCTCTCGCGAAAGCCATTTGTATCTACATACTGCTCAAGCGTTGCAGCAAGACTTTGCGGCTGCTCGTGCATCTCTTGCAGCATCCAGTGGTCAAAGGCGGTGGGTCGTTCCTGCGTCAAAGCTCGTTCCTGTCGTCGGCTGGCAGCCACCTTCATCATATGCGGCTGGAGATTCACTCTATGCCGGATCTTTATTCGACTCTCGGAGACCGTCATCCTGAGCACAGCGAAGGATCCCGAGGTGTTCTCAGGTGGCGCTATCTCCTTGGGCTTCTTGCGAAGAATGATGGAAGTGCACACGCACCTCCAGCATCGTCGGGATCCTTCGCTACGCTCAGGATGACGGCGCGAACTTCAAGCACTCCAGAAAGCGGTAAAGTGAAAGTACATTGTTCCGCCCGGAGATGCCGTGCAAAGAGAGCAAGGACATCATTCTATAGAGGTCAGCCGCCGCGTGTTTCTGAAGTCAGCAGCGGCAGCCGTTGCGCTGGGTGCAGCCAGCGGTGCGGCAGAGGAGCCGTCCGCTGTCGCTCCCATGGCTCTGGGCCTGCTCATCCGGCCGTTTCCTGACCCAGCAAAGAAGATCGCGCTGGTGCACGAGCTTGGCCTGCCCACGTGCTTCCTTTCGCTGGATGGCTACCTGGGTAAGTACACGCCTGCCCTGGCAAAGCAGTTTGCAGACCTGCTGGACAAGAACCAGGTGACCGCTACAACCGCCGAGGTGGTGTACCCGCAGCCGCTGAAGTGGAACTTCGTCGAGGGCCCATCCACCATCGGCGTGGTGCCGCCTGCCTACCGGCAGGCGCGGGTGGATGCGCTCAAACAGACCTCCGACTTTGCAAAGCTGCTGGGCATCAAGCAAATTCAGACACATTGCGGCTTCATACCCGAAGATCCCAAGGATCCACTCTACGAGGGCACCGTACTAGCCATTCGTGGGCTTGCCGACCACTGCGCGGGCAACGGCCAAGCCTTTCTGATGGAGACTGGGCAGGAGACACCCACCACCGTCTCGCGCATGATCCACGATGTAGCGCGACCCAACCTGGGCGTGGGGCTCGACACGGCAAACCTCATCCTCTACGGGAAGGCTAACCCGGTGGATGCGGTCAAGATTCTCGGCCTGCACATCAAGGCGATGCACGCCAAAGACGGCAAGTGGCCCACCGATCCCGCGAAACTCGGCGAGGAGGTGCTAATCGGCAAGGGTGATGTGGACTTCCTCAAGGTGTTTCGGGGTCTGCGCGCGGCGGGGTACACCGGAGCGGTCACCATTGAGCGAGAGACCAGCGGGCCGCAGCAGATTGCCGATGTGCGCGAGGAGAAGGTCTACCTCGAACGCATGATTGCGGCTAGCGCGAATTTGTAAGGTAAGTAGCACGCTTGATGGCTCTAAAACGACGAATGTGCGAACTTGAACGGGATGTGCGAAGGCGCTAGAAGGGCACAGCTTCAGCTGTGCCATAACGTAGGCTTGCCGTAAGTGGCTTTAGCCCCTGAGGTCGGATTTGCGGAAGCAGACCTCGGCGGCTTGAGCCGGTTACCTATCCGTAGCCATAGGCACAGCTGAAGCTGTGCCTATCTGTGAGCGCAATGCCGCAACGTCGAGATACATGGCCATACCAGCTGAAATGTAGATCCCTCCGCTTCGCTGCGGGATGACAAGGTAAGTGGCTGCGGCTGACAAGGGTGAAGAGGAGAGTGGGATGGATCGCAGGAACTTTGTAAAGAGCGCGGGTGCAAGCGGCCTGCTGCTGGTGTCGTCGAAAACGGCGTTTGGCTATGCAGCAAATTCCGCCGTGCGCTACGGTCTGCTGGGCTGCGGCAACCGCGGCACGGGTGTGGCTACGTCGTTCGCGAAGAACGCGGGCGCGCGCATCGTGGCGCTGGGCGACATCTTCCCGGACCAACTCGCGAAGGGCAAGGAGCACTTCGACCAGGTGAACGCCTCGCTGGGCCAGCCCGCCGTCGATCTCAAGCTCACCTTCCACGGCTGGGATGCGTACCAGCAGATGGCCGCGTCGAAGGACATCGACGCCGTGCAGATTTCTACGCCGCCCATCTTCCACATCGAGCACCTGGAAGGCCTGACCGCAGGCGGCAAGCACGTCTACTGCGAGAAGCCCGTCGGCGTGGACGTGCCGCAGACGCGACGAGCGCTCGATATCGCCAAGAAGCACGACGGCAAGCTGAGCATGGCGGTCGGTTTCCAGATTCGCTCCGCACCGCCGTTTGTGGAACTGGTCAACCGCATCCACCAGGGCCAGATCGGCAAAATGGCCGCGCTCTCCGGCCACTACGACTCCATCCCGAAGACCTACCCGGACCGCGGCAACATGGGCCGTGACGAAAAGCGGCTGCGCAACTGGCTGTGGGACAAGACCATCTCCGGCGACATCCTGCTCGAGCAGAACATCCACGTCATCGACGTGTGCAACTGGGTCATGGGCACGCACCCGGTGAGCGCCTTCGCGAAGAAGAGCCGGCAGGTCATCACCTTTGGCGACATCTCCGACAACTACGAGGTCATCTTCACCTACCCCGGCAATGTCTCGTTTACCTTCACCAGCACGCAATTCAACGTGAAGGGCGCGGGCGTCAGCGAGACCTTCCACGGCAGCGAGGGCTACGCGGAAAGCCCGTACAACGGCCCGTTCGGCATCACGGGCAAGCACCCGTGGCAGTGGGCCGGCAACCCTGCCGCCACGCCACAGAACAACCTGGCCGAGGCTGACGCCATGAAGGATCGCAACTTCATCGCCAGCATCGCGGGCGGCAGCTTCCAGAACCAGATTCCGGCAGGCGTGGAAACGGCGCTCAGCTGCATGATGGGGCGGAAGTCGGCGGAGCTTGGGCGGACGGTGACGTGGGACGAGATCAGTTCGGACCAAGAGCGGTACGAGCTTGGGTTCGATCTGAAGCAGTTCCGGTAGCGCTCGCTCTTCTCTACCTTGTCGTCCCGCAGCCCCTCTAAGTTGTCATCCCGCAGCGTAGCGGAGGGATCTGCTTGTGTGCGAATACGACGACGATGTTTGCTGTGCCTACGC
>CALMRM010000209.1:0-8921 GCA_937871605.1 uncultured Terriglobus sp.
CGCCAACGAGGCGGCGGTTTTCGCCAGCAGGGGCAGGGAAGCGTCGTTGTCTACGGTGCAGTCGTGGCCTTCGCCGTAGAGCACGCCGCAGTGGCCGTGGCTGGTGTACTCGCACAGGCAGGCGTCGGCAATCATCACCAGCGATTTAAGGCGCGAGTCCGCCTTGAGCGCGCGTAGGGCCTGCTGCACGATGCCGTCGTTGGCCCAAGCACCGGTACCCACTTCGTCCTTGCTCTCCGGCAGGCCGAACAGCAGGAGGCCGCCGATGCCCAGCGAGGCGCACTCCACGGCCTCCTTGACCGCCTCATCGATGGAGAGGTTGAACACGCCGGGCATGGAGCCGATGGCCTTGCGTACACCCTCGCCGGGACAGATGAACAGCGGGTAGATCAGTTGTGAGGGCTGCAGGTACGTCTCGCGGACCAGCGACCGCATGGCCTCGGTGCGGCGCAAACGGCGCATGCGTGTGATGGGGAACGGCATAGGTCTATCTTAGTGCGCGCTTACGCTTCTCTTGCGTAACGCGTCTGCAGGTAGCTCCACTGGGGTTGATTGCTGCCCCACCGCTGCCATAGTTCCGAATAGCTGAGGCTCTGAAAAACCACTCGGTCGCTTGAAATAGCGTCTGCAAACGCGGCAATCTCCGCACGGTGCAACTCACATTCAGGCCATTGCGTCGCGTTCGCTGGTTCCCAGTAAAGGTACAGAAGTTTTACTGGTCTATCCGGATACGTTGTACGTAGACCGAAGGCGTGCTTGATGAGCTGTGCTGCATCGAGAAAGCGATAGCGTGTGGGTTGGCGTCGCAACTCAAGCATGTGGGCGAACCAGGAAGTATGTGTCAGCTGGCGTAGTGTGAGGTAGGAGTCTGAGAACTTCGCCATCTTCGAAGTAAGCCACTCGGTACATTTCGACTCGATTCCAAGTACCGACTCACCCAAGGCAAGCACGTCGAGATGCGGCGGTGTTCCGTTGAGACCTGTAGGACAAGCAGCCTCGAACCGAACAGTGTCGAATGTCGATGCTTCTAACTCAAACAAGAGTTCCGGTTGGAGCCGAGTGACCGCAAATGTATTGACTGCTAATGCGCTGGAGGAATGCGCCGCGAGAAATTTGGACAGAAGCTCTTGACCGGCTCCTGCGGACAGGTCGTCTTCGATCTGGCTAAAGGGTGCGTCCGAGTAGAGATTCTGCCGCCAATGGGAGACGTACCCGCGTGAATCGAACGTGGTACCTGGATTCGCCAGCGTAGCTCCTTCGAGGAGTGTTCTGTAGGCACTGCTCAGCAGTGTGCGTGCAACGGGTGGCATGCCACGGAGTCTAATGGAGAACATGGTAGAAGTTTCATCACCCCTGCGTGAAACCAGCGCCGCCGCCCTGGAGTGGCTTACCCTGCGCGACCACCTGTCTGGGCGTACGCAGTCGGCGCTGGGCAAGGCTCACGTGCTGGCGCTGGAGCCCTCGCGCGACCTGCAGCGCATTGAGCATGCGCAGACGCTGACGGCGGAGTTGCGGCCGTTTTTAACCGCGGGCGGCACGTTCGGATTTGGCGGTCTGTTCGACGCCAACGCACTGCTGGACCGCGCGCGTATTCCCGGTGCGGCGCTGGAGGCACTGGAGCTGCGCCGCATTGCCGAGCTGGCCGAGCACATCGCCGACTGGCGATTGCTGGTGGCAGAGCCACCGGACTACATGGAGGGCCGCTGGCCCGCCGTCACGACGCTGTCCGCACCCGTGCTTGCGACGAACTTTTACCGGCTGCTGGAGCTTGTCAGCGGCAAGATCGATCCGGATGGCACCCTAACGGACGATGCCTCACCGGAGTTGTCGCGCATTCGCAAGGCGATGGGCCGGCAGCACAAAGCCATCCAGGATGGTCTGCGCCGCCAGTTGCGCGCGGTGAGTGATGCGGGCGGCGCGCAGGAAGACCTCATCACGATTCGTGGCGAGCGCTTCGTTATCCCGGTCAAGGCGGAGTTCCGGCGCAAGGTGCCGGGCGTCGTGCACGGCTCGTCGTCGTCTGGGCAGACGATCTTTGTCGAGCCCATGGAGACCGTCGAGCAGAACAACGAACTACAGCGCCTGTTGGACGAGGAGCAGGCGGAGACGCACCGCATCCTGGTCGCCATGACCGCAGCGGTCGCGGAGCAGGCGGGTTCCATCGCGCGTGGGACAGAGGTGCTGGCGGAGATAGAGTCGCACTTTGCCTACGCCAAGTTTGCGCAGGCGCTGGACTGCGTGCGCCCCGTGTTTACCGATGGCAAGCCGCACGGCGACGACGCTCCGCTGTTGCTGGAGGCCGCGCGGCATCCGCTGCTGGACCTGCGCATGCGTTCGGAAAAAGCAAAGATCGTGCCGCTCACGCTGGGCTTGCCCGGTACCGCAAAGCAACTCATCATCAGCGGTCCCAACACTGGCGGAAAAACGGTGTCGCTCAAGACGGTGGGCCTGCTGGCGCTGATGGCGCAGGCCGGTCTGCCGGTGCCCGCGGCTGCGGCGCGAATGCCCATCTTTTCTGCCGTCTACGCAGATATTGGCGACGCGCAGAGCATCGAGCGCAACCTGTCGACGTTTTCCGCACACATCTCGCACGTCAACCAGATCAGCCGCGAGGCTGACGCGAAGTCGCTGGTCTTGTTAGACGAACTTGGTTCCGCGACCGACCCGGAAGAAGGTGCGGCGCTGGCCGTGGCCATCTCCGAACGCTTCCTGAGCATGGGTGCGTGGAGCCTGATTACCACCCACCTGACGTCGCTGAAAATCTATGCGGCCAAGCACGGCGCGGGCGTGGTGAACGCCGCCGTCGGCTTCGACGAGCGCACGCTGGCACCCACGTACGAACTGCGCATGGGCGTGCCAGGTGCGTCCAGCGGCATCAACATCGCGGAGCGGCTGGGGCTGGACCCGGCGATGATTCGCTCGGCACGCGCCAGCGTCACCACGCAGTCCGCCGATATTGCTCGCTTTCTCGATGAGCTGCACACGCAGCTGACCGCCGTGGGCAAGGAGCGTGCTGACATTCGCCTGCGCGAGCTTGCCGTGGAGCGCGAAAAGCAGCGCCTCGGAACCGAGGGCAGGCAGGAGCAGCGGCAGCGCGCCCGCGAACTGGAAGGCAAACTCGCTTCGTTGATGAAGGAGTTCGAGTTCCAGATGCGCGAGAGCGTCAAGGGCATTGAGGACGTGAGCGCCAAGCGCAAAGCCAGCGCCGAGGCGGACCGACGCATCGCACGCCTAAAGCGCGAGTTCTCCGAGAGCTTCAACCAGACGGTCGTCGCACATGTCTCCGGCGCCGACAAGAAGGACCCTGCCGCGCAGCCGCACGTGGTGCGTTCGGTCTTGGTTGGCGACACGGTCATGCTCAAGAGCATGGGGCGTGAGGCCAAGGTGGGCCGCATCCTCGACAACAACGGCGGTTACGAAGTATCGATTGGCCTGATGAAGATGCGCGTGCCCAAGGACGACATCGCCCGCGTCACCGTGCCTGCACCGCAGCAGTCGGCCATCCAGGCAGCCAGCAAGCGCGGCATCAACGTAGTTGCCCGCGAGCCGGACATGGTGCCTGGCGAAATCAACGTCATCGGTCGCACGGCAGACGAAGCGCGCGACGAGGTGGAGCGCTTCCTGGACCAGGCCTTTCTTGCAGGCCGTCCCAGCGTGCGCGTGGTGCACGGCACTGGCATGGGCGTGCTGCGCCGCAGCCTGCGCGATTACCTGAAGAAACACCCGCACGTGGTCAACGTGACGGAGCCGCCGTATAACGAGGGTGGCCAGGGCGCAACCTTGGTGGAACTACGGAACTAAGAGTGAGACGCGAAGTGCGCCAAGAAAAGCACGCGACGAAGTGCTTACATTGCGCTCTCCGGTGCACTTTCCTTCGCGTACTTGCGTTCTGCTTTTTAGGTCCACACCGGAGCGGCGTACGGCAGCACTTCGCATCGGTTGTAGCCGCGCAGCCTGTCGTCCGTCCAAGTCAGATTGCCGGGCCGGTATAGGGGCACGGCAGACAGCAGAGATCGATCATAAACACTGCTGGCTAGGTACGCAGCTGCTGGTACGGTGCGATGTTTGGGGATGCCCCAGGTCAGCTTCCAGTCATCGTGGGTTGGCCCGGAAGCATCGCTGGAGGACAGCGAGAGATAGCTCGCTTCCGCTTCCGGCAGAAATGTCACGCCAAGCGCCTTGGCTTTGTGCATCATCCAGCTCAGCGGAATGTTGGAGAGCTGACTGTCAGGCTGTCCACCGCCCAGGTCACCGTGTTCTCCAGCGAACCACACTTGCTCTACCTGTGCATCGTTGTTCCGATAGCTGCCATCCGGATTCGTCCAAAGCGTCGGCTGAAACGACATGCGGCGCTCGTCGATGCTGACGGCATGGTAGCCGTGCTGAATACAGTCGCTCAGCTGGGTGTCCAAGAAGCCGTACTTCTGCTCCATAAGGGCCTCAAACAGCACGCCTGGCACTCCGAGAGAACCAACCGTATCCCAAACGCCCACCATGGTGACGTGTACATCCACAAGCCCGTATGCCTGCTGCAGGTGGGCCTTGTCGGCGGCGCGCTTCGTTTTGTCCCGTTCGCGGTACGCGGCAAAGATCTCGGTAGTGGTGCTGTTGGAAAGGTTTTTTGTCGGTACGCCAAATGCAGCGACCATGCCCGCCAGGCTGCGCGCTGTATAGGCGCCGCGGCTGAAGCCGAACAGGTAGACACTGTCACCCGGGTCGTACACCTCCGCCAGGAAGGAGTAGCAATCCTGCACTTTGCCGAAGAGTCCTTCGCCCAGTGCACCGCCGGTCAGGTGCTGCAGCAGGGTGCCGTTTGTACCAATGCCGCTGTCGTAGAACTTTAACTGATCCGGTGCATCCGGCACCGCACAGTAGAACTTCCACACGTTGGTGCCGCTGCCCTTGCTGTCGGCATCGGGTGGTGAGTCCCAGGTGCCATCTGCACATACGATGATCCGCTTCATGCCACTTCTTCCCGCGCAAGGTCTGCGCTCCGCTTAGGTCTAGGCAGGGTAAGGCACCCTCTGTTGCATGGCAATGAATAAGTTGTAGGTCCAGGTGGACGGAACCGGTGTGCATACCGCAACGCAACGCCTGCACCAAGCGTTGCGGCACTGGCCGGCAGGGCAACTACTTCGCACATGCACGGGTAGCAGTGCGTAGTAAATGCACACACGAGTCGCTGCAGAGAGCGTCATGACTCGACCCGCGCAGCGCCGGTAAGATGGTGCACATGACTAAGCTGCACGTCAGCGCGCTGGCACCCGGTGCCGTGCAGAGTGAGATCCGCGCCATGAGTGTGCTGGCCGAAGAGGCTGGTGCCATCAATATGGCGCAGGGTATCTGCGACACACCGGTGCCCCCTGCGGTCCTGCTGGCTGCACAGGACGCCATCGCCGCAGGCGAAAACATCTACACACGCCTGGACGGCATCGCGCGGCTGCGCAACGCCCTTGCGGCAGACTGGGAGCGGCGGCGCGGGTTTCCGGTGGACCCGAATCGCGAGGTGCTCGTCACCAGCGGTGCCACCGGTGCGTTCTACGCGGCAGGCAAGGCGCTGCTCGACCCAGGCGACGAAGTCATCCTTTTTGAGCCGTTGTACGGTTACCACGCAGGCACGCTGCGGAGCATGGGCGTGGTGCCTGTCATTGTGCCGCTCCACTACGGCAGCTGGTCGCTGGATATCGATGCGGTACAAGCCGCGGTGACAAACAAAACGCGCGCCATCGTCATCAACACGCCGGGCAATCCCAGCGGCAAAGTCTTTACGCAGGCAGAACTGGAAGCCCTCGCAGAACTCGCACAGGCGCACGACCTGTTCGTCCTTTGCGACGAAATCTACGAGCACTTTGTCTACCCCGGCCACCGGCACCTCAGCATGGCGTCGCTGCCCGGCATGCGCGAACGCACGGTCACCTTTTCCGGCTTTTCCAAGACCTACAGCGTTACAGGCTGGCGCGTGGGCTATTTGGTCGCGGACGCGCGTTGGACACCCAGCATCGGGTACTTTCACGATCTCGTCTACATCTGCGCACCCGCGCCCTTCCAGCACGGCTGCGCAGCGGGGCTGGAGCAGCTGCCGCAAAGCTTTTATGACACCCTGGTCAGCAGCCATCTGCGCAAACGCGACACGACGCTGGCCGCTCTGACCGATGCAGGCCTGACACCGCACATGCCCAACGGCGCATACTACATCCTGGCTGACAGCACCTTGCTACCCGGTGTCACCGCCGCAGAAAAGGCCCGTAACCTGCTGCGGCAGACCGGCGTGGCCGCCGTTGCAGGTTCGGCCTTTTTCCGCAAAGGCGGCGGTGAAAACCTGCTGCGCTTCTGCTTCGGCAAACAGGAAGCGGACCTCCAGGAGGCCTGCCGTCGCCTGCGAACCCTCGCGGCACCCGGTCTGACCGTCCATGACCTGTAAGCACTGCCGTGTCGCCATGGTCGAGCTGAAGGGCCACATCTACCATGGCAAGCGTAAGTTTCGTTGCCCCAGCTGCCATCGGGCTAAGATGCAGAAGCCGAAACGCCGCTCTGACGCAAACCATCAGTCCTGTGACCCTAGCAGCAGCAGGTGCTGCGCGTTAGAACTCGATTCCGCGTTGCGCCAGAATGCCACGCGTGTAGGCATGCTTCACCTCACGCATCTCGGTCACGGTATCTGCCAGTTCTACCAGCAAGGGGTGCGCATTGCGGCCGGTCAGGATCACGTGCAGCAACGGGGGCCGGCTGCGCAGCGCGTCGGCCACCGCAGCCGGGTCCAGCATGCCATAGCCAACGGTGTAGTTGATCTCGTCCAGCACCAGCATGTCCCATTCGCCGGACTGCATGGCGCGGACAGCCTCGGCCCATGCCTCATCTACCAAGCGCTGATCCTCCGGGTCGGTCTCAGCGCCGCCCACCTTCACAAAGCCGCGACCCATTTGCCGGATGCGAAGGTCACCCCCAAACAGCTCCGCCGCATGCAGTTCGCCATAGTCCCACGATCCCTTGAGAAATTGCAGCACCAGCACGCGCATGCCATTGCCAGCGGCACGCATCGCGGTCCCAAGAGCGGCGGTAGTCTTACCCTTACCGGCACCAGTGTTGATCAGCACCAGCCCCCGATTCTGCGCACTCCCAGTATCGGCTGTATTCGTCGTTGAACTCATACCACCAGCATTGCACCCCCCAGGCACAGCAGCGGCCTCAGTGCCCCAAATGGTACGGGTGTCCCTGGAGAATGGTGCTGGCCCGGTAGATCTGCTCCGCCAGCACCAGCGTGGCAAGCTCATGCGGCAGGGTCATGGGTCCAAGCGAGAAGCGCAGGTCCGCCGCAGCCCGTGCGGCCTGTGACCAGCCATCTGCCGACCCCACCGCCAGCAGCAGGCTGCGTACACCGCCATCACGTACCGTTCGCACCTGTTCGGCAAACGCTCTGGAAGAGAAATCGCGGCCCCCCAGATCGGCAATCCAGAAGGTAATTGCGCCTCCTTTTCGCTCGGCGGCTGCTGCTGTCAGCAGCGCGGACTCTGTGCGAAACGTCCGGTGTCCAGCAGTGAATCCCTGACGACAGCGCGCGAGATAGCTCTCTACCAGCCCCTGCATGAAAGGTGTCATGGCCCCGGTGGCGCGCACGGTCAACAGTGAAAGCTCAAGAGACATGGTTACGATTCAACGAATGTTGCGTGAAAGAAGGAATAACAAATTTCGGGAGAGAAATGGGCATAGGCCTATGAAAAACGAGAATCCCGGACCCACTTTGCGCCGCCGCAGGCACTTTGGGCGCGTGGAGCGGCAATTCCAACGTCCGCATGGGTTTGGCCACTGTCGTGCATCTACCGCTGTACCACGCTTGTCCGCGCAGCACGCGCCCGGGCAGCTTTGCCGTTTATCCCCGTACCGCTTTGAGGAAACAAATAGATGAAAAAGAACCTGGTACGTCTTGCGCTAGCTGCGGTTACAGTGGCCGCACCGTCCGCACTACTTTCCCCGGCTGTCTTTGCGCAGGCTATCTCGGTCAACGGCGGCTCCATCCAGGGTACGATCACAGACCCATCGGGCGCAGATGTCAGCGGCGCCGCGATCAGCATCACCAGTCCCGAAACAGGGTACAAGCGTGACCTGACTGCCGACAAGAGCGGCTTCTATGCAGTAGGCCCGCTGAATCCCGGCAGCTATACGGTTACCATTACTTCGCCCGGGTTCCAGGTGCTCTCCGTACAAACGGTTATCCGCACCGGCACCGCGACCCCGGGCAGCTTCAAGCTTAGTGTCGGTTCCTCGTCCACCGAGGTCAGCGTCCAGGCGGGAGCAGTGCAGGTCAATACAGAGCAGGGCGGCGTTTCTGATGTCATTACCAAGGAGCAGATCAACTCCTTGCCCATCAATGGTCGTAACTTCCTGGATGTGGCGCAAATCGAGCCCGGTGTAATCCTTCAGTCGGGCGAATCCTTTGACCCCACCAAGGCAGGCTACTCGGCCATTTCGGTGTCCGGCGTCTCGGGCCGCACCACCCGTATCCTTCTTGACGGGCAAGACATCACCGATGAAACGGTGGGCACAACCATCTTTAATGTCTCCCAGGGTGCCATCAACGAGTTCCAGTTGAACCGCTCCACGCAGGACGTAACCGGAGAGGTGACCTCGACGGGGCAGGTGCTGGTGTCTACCAATTCAGGCACCAACAAGGTCCACGGTCAGCTGTTTTACAACTTCCAGGACTATCGTGCCCTGTTTGCTACGGGCGCAGCCTCCAACCCGCCCTTTCAGCGCAACCAATTTGGCGGCAGCATCGGCGGTCCGATCATCAAGGACAAGCTGTTTTTATTTGGCAATTCCGAGCGCATTAAGCAGGATTCGGCCACACAGTCCTCACTAGGTACACAGTTTGCCGCATTGCAGGCAGCCCACCCAACCTTGCCGACCCCGTTTCGCGATACCTA
>CALMRM010000209.1:8931-27021 GCA_937871605.1 uncultured Terriglobus sp.
CCTACTCCACCGCTCGACTCGACTACAACGGCCCGCTAAGCGGCCATTATTTCGTGCGGCTAAATTACGAGGCGAATTCTGTAACCTCTAACTTTGGTCAGGGTTACCAACTTTATGCCAACCGCGACAACGCTCCAGGCATAGCTGGCGGTGCTGACTTTGCTACCGGTCGGTTCACGCATTCGTTTCGTGGTTCGTATATCAAATTCCACAACCTTATTGGCGACGACTCGGCAGCCTCTGGGTACAACCCACTCGGCGGCGTAGCGTATCAGTTTGCCTCGCAGAATCTATATTTCGGTCCTAACGACAACGCCCCACAGGGGACCTTTCAGTCCGATAAGCAGTTCCGGTACGATGGCACCTGGACCAAAGGAGTGCATAACATCCGCTTCGGTTACAGCCTTAACCGACTGCAAGGGGGTGGCTTCGCATCGTTCTTCGGTTTGGGGCCGTACATCACTACGTCGACTGGTCGCGCCATCGCCGGTGCGGACGCGAGTGACCCGACGAATGGGTACACCGTGAGCTCCCTCTATATCGGTAACGGTCTCGGTTCTTTTACCGAGCGCCCAGCCTTTGGCCTACCCGGCGGCGGTACTTCCGATTGGCGCCAGGGCGCGTACTTTGCCGATACGTGGAAGATCACTCCTTCATTCACGTTAGTGGCTGGTGTCCGCTGGAGTGTTGACACTGACCGCGCCAACCAGGACCTGGCACCCACACCCTGCAGTGCATTGTCCACAACGGTGCAGCAGAGTGGTTTTGCTCCATGCTCGGGCTCCACATCGCTGTTCTCTCAGTGGGCACCCAACCTAGGGGGTGCTGTGCACCAGCCGTATGGCAACTTTGGACCCCAGCTAGGATTCGCATACTCTCCCGGTGATCACAAAACGGTGTTTCGTGGTGCAGCAGGTATCTTTTATGAGAACGATGTGTTCAACAACACAACGAATGCTCGTAATGGACTGTTGGCTCAGGGCCCCTTCAATTATTACGTCAATGTCTGTACTTCCAAGAGTCTTCGCTTCCCCGACGGAACCGTCCACACATCGGTGAATGGCCGTACCCTGACGGATATCTGCAGCTCGTCCGTGGCGTCTGCAGCGCCGTCCGCACTTGCTCTCGAGAATGCTTTCAAAATGGCGTCTGCTGCCAATCCACTGGTGAGCAACACCGGCTTTGTTGGCAATACATTGAATCCGATTGTGTACGGCGCACCCTATCGCACACCGTATGCAGAGCAATTCAACTTTGGCATTCAGCGCGAACTCTTTAAAGGCGGCGTCATCAGTGCGGATTATGTGCACAACGCTACCCTGAAAATCGGCCAGTACGTCGATCCGAACCATGTGGGTGCAGCGCGCTACTTCAACGCAGCGTCAGCGCGGGCGGCTATTGCAGCGGCCAACAACAGTGTCGGCTGCGGACCGACGGATGTGGCCTGCGGCATCGGCCAGGGTCTGACGATCCAGGACTACGCCAACAATGGCCTCGACTCAGGCGCGACCTATCTCAACGGGTATGCCGCCTCAGCATTGGGTTTAACGCCAACCACCGGAGCTGCATTTCCTGGGCAAAACAACCTGTTAGGTCAAGGGCAGTTCATCTTGCCCGTCGGTAAGTCTGGCTATGATGCTCTGCAGATGGTGTTTCACCAGGTGGCTAGCCATCCAGCGCCAGGAATTCAGTCAGCCAACATCCAGGTGTCTTATTCGTACTCACGTGCTGTGAATACATCTAAAAACGGCAACGCTGGGGATGCCTTCTTCCATAATCAGCCTTGGAACAATGACAACCCCGCGCTGATCATTGGCCGTTCCGGATTGGACCACAAGCACGAGGTAAACTTCGGTGGATCCATGCACGTAAAGTATGGATTGCAGCTTGGCTTGATCGGTCACTTCTACTCGGCACCTCCGACGTCGCTTACGTTGGATAATACTGTCCTGACCTCCGGCAACATCTTTCAGTCAGATCTCGATGGTGACGGTACCACCGGAGACCTGCTACCGAATACTGTGCCGGGTGATTATATGCACCGTGTGAAATCTAACACTCTGCAGAACTACATCACGAACTTCAATGGAGCTTATGCAGGAAAGCTGACGCCAGCAGGGCAGATTTTGGTCAACAATGGTTTATTCACCGGTCCGCAGCTCAACGCACTTGGTGGAAACATCCGGCCAATTGCAAATTTGGCGAGCAGTAGTGCGATTAACAATCCTACCTTTCGCGCACTTGATGTCAACGCATCGTATCCAATTCCGCTTGCCCGTCTACACGAAGGCATTAGCCTGGAACCGGCTATCGCTTTCTACAATGTAGGCAACTTCGCGAACTATGGCAGCCTGGGAGGCGTGCTCAATAACGTTGACGAGGCAGGCTCCGTTGGCGGAATCAATACGGCAACTGGAACGCGTACTGGCCCAAACTCCTTTGCGGTGCAGAACGCCAACCGTACACTGCGGCAATCGGGTACCTTCTCACAAGGTGCGCCGCGCACAACAGAGTTTCAGTTGAAGCTCAACTTTTAACTCACCACAACAGAAAGGGACAGGAGCAATTCGCTTCCGTCCCTTTCTGTTGCTACCTAGTTGTTCTACGAAGATAAATGGCTTACTTCGTCGAAGTCTTCGCCCTACGTTTGCTAGCTCCTTCGGTTAATTTTGTTGCAGCAGGCACTTTCCCGCTTATCGTCAAATTCCCCGTCACTTCTGTCGAATTCTTTAGCGCAACCTTTGTTGCAGGGGTTGCGACTTCAACGGTTGTTTCTTCTGCCGAGTCTCCTTTACGCGGCTCTTGACGGGCCTTCTTACGTGTGACCGGATTTCTTTGACGGACTACTTGCAGAGCGGCTTTGATGTGGTCGTCTAGCTCGCTCAGGCTGACACTTGTGGCCGATTTACGCAGCTGTTCCAGGCCATAGTACGCACGTCTTTCCGGCATAAAGATGTGGACAACAAAATCGACATAGTCCATCAGGACCCACTCGCCCTGTCGCCTGCCTTCCACCGAGTTTGGAAGCGTGCCGTACTCCTGCTTCAGCCGGAACTCGATCTCGTCGGAGATGGCGACGTTCTGGCGCTCATTGGTGCCGCTACAAATAAGAAAGTAGTCGGTCAGTGAGCTTTCCGACGGGTCAAGCGCGAGAATGCGTATGTCTTCTGCCTTGCGGCTGTCGCAGGCATCGAATGCGGTGCGCAGCAGTTGATTGACTTCCAGTGACGGCATCCAGCTCCTTGCGGAGGCCACGCCTCCACCCATAAGGATAGGGCATAAGTAGTCCGCTGGCACCATACTGCGTCTGTTCGACCGCAGGTAGTCGCGGCGCGTGAGCAGCAACGTGCAGAGCGACAGCCTCCGTTAGAGGCGCTACACTGTTCGGCATGACACTACAGACATCCGCCGTACCCCAGGGACGCCCGCGCGCGTTTCAGCGCCTTGTTTCACGTTGGGCCGCCATTGCAGCCTGCCTCCTTGTGCTTGCCATAACGGCGGCTACCGCCATGGCACAGGGCGCGGTGCGCCTGTTCTCCGCGCAGGAACTCGAGACGACCTTCCCGGCCAAGGTGTATTACCTGGGTAAAACGGCTCCGGTCCAGTTGCGCAATGCTGCCGCTGTGCACCTTGGCGAGCATGGCATCTTCTTTGCCGGCCTGGTGGATACCAGTGGGTATGCCAGCGGCGTGCAGGAGACGTACCAGATGTACCTTCTGCTGGAGCAGCCAACCCACTTCGGCACCGCAATCCTACAGCCGGGCGCGTACGGCGCAGGTTTTGTAGGCGACAAAGCTGTCGTCATGGACCTGGGCGGCCACAAGATCGCCGAAACCGCCACGCAGGCGGACGGGCAGATGGCAAGGCCACGACCTTTGCAGATGATGCAATCTGCAGATGGCGGCGTGCGTCTTTACCTGGGCCGTCGTTGGTGCGACATCAGAGCCGACGCGCGGTAGGCTTCAGTCGGCCTGCGGGCGTGTCTCTTCGGTCCAGCCCGCAGGATGCGATCCACCCGCGGCATCCAGCTGAGTCTCCGAGGCAAAAGCCGGTGCACATGGATCGTTCATCCCGACGCGCAGGGCATCGAGTGATACCGCGGGCGCAACGGATTGGCATCCATGCCGGCGTGCAGCGGCACCGTCGCAGCAGTCGGCAGCCGACACATCCCTGTGCTGCCATAGGCTGCAGTAACCAGGGCATGCAACATGCCGCGTCGACCGTACACCGTCGGCGTTCCTTCGTGGTACGCGCGCGACACGAGCCAGCCGCCGCCGCAGGAAGCACCGTTCAGCTCAATGCATGTTTGCAGTGTACTTACTCTGCGCTTGGCGCTGCTTTTGCTGTCTTCTTGGCCGCTTTACCGCCCGCCTTCTTTAGGGCAGCCCAACGTGCCTTCTGGGCTTCGGCAACTCGTCGCCGACCCTCGGCGCTCATGCCTTTGCGGGCTGCCTTGGGCGAGGACGTAGCAACTGCGGCATCGCCCTGGATGGCTTCAGTTACCAGTTGACGGAGCTGCTGGAGCTGCTTAATCTCCGCATCGATCTGCGAAAGGTACTGTTCAGATGTTTGGACAAAATCACGTGCCATGCACTAAGAGTAAGTCAGAATTCAAAGGATGTGTACAGCTAAGACGACTTAGCTGTGACGCACCGCAATGTATTTGTCAGAAGGGCAGGGGCGTAGCTGCAGATCCGCACCCGTACACAGCACATTCGCACCTTACAAGGCCCTCTAACTACGACTACGCGGTCTTCTAACTGGCTTAGCCAGTGATGGAGCTCTGCCACCTAAGCTTGCCGGCCCTCGTGCTTACGCGGCGTCGCGTGGTACAGGTGCATGCGCGAGATGTAGAGCATGACGGCTGGCGTGAGGGCCGCACCGCAAGACACACCGGCGCGCAAACGGCCACGCAGTTCGCTCGCCGAAAGCGGATCGTCCATCGCCTGCAGCACGTGTACCCGCCCCTGTTGCTCCCGTGTGAGCACCAGGCTAGACAGGGATTCCACCGAGACACCGGGCCGCGAAACCACAATCCATTCCGCCATCTGCAGCAGCCGGTCTGGGCTGCGCCACTGCCGCAGCGTACCAAAGCTGTCCGCGCCCGCCAGGGCAAACAGTGCTGCACCGGGGTGGCGTTCCTGCACGGTCTCCAGGGCATCCACGGTGTAATTCGGCGTCCCATCGCCCCGGGGCGCATCCAGGTCGGTGGCTTCCAGCCTACCGTCAGCCCCGCACAGCAGGCGGGTCATCGCCAGCCGGTCTTCAAATGTTGCCTCCGGCGGCTCCTGCTTCAGGGGTTGCACGCCGGTGGGTGCTAAATAGACCCGGTCCAGTGCAAACGTATCCGCGGCAAGTGTAGCCAGGCGCAGGTGGGCACTGTGAGGCGGATCGAAGGTTCCGCCAAAGTAGCCGATACGCATGGGTCACAGTACCCTGAGTAGCCGGCCCTTGGCAACGCTCTCCCGGGCGCGAGTGCCGCCGCCCGCCACGTCCGGGTTAGCTGCGATCTTCAAACATGGACCCAAGCACCCCGCCAATTACGCCTGCGCCCAGCCCGGCGCGTGTCTCACGGTCAGGGCCGGGCAGGTAGTCCTGCAGTGCGTGGGCCAGCTTGCTCAGCGGCAGGGTTTGCAGCCAGACGCGCCCCGGGCCGGTCAGGGCTGCCAGAAAGATGCCGTCCCCGCCAAAGAAGAGGTTTCGCAGGCCGGGGATGCGGGTGATCTGAAAGTTAACAGAACTCGCAAACGCGCCCACGTGGCCTGGATGCACCCGCAGGGTTTCGCCCGGCTGCAGGTCGCGCACCACCACCTCGCCAGACAATTCGAGCCAGGCCGTGCCTGCGCCAGAGATGCGCTGCAGGATGAAGCCATCGCCGCCAAAGATACCGGCACCCAGCGACTGCTGAAACGCAAAGCCCAGGGCGATGCCGGCGGTGCCGCATAGAAACCCGCGCCGGTGCACCATGTACTCCTGCCCGTCGCCGTGCAGTTCCAGCGGCACAATGTGGCCCGGCACCTTGGTGGCAAAGGCGATCTCACCCGGGTACCCCTGCGCGGTGTATTCCGTCATGAAGAGGGTGCCGCCGCCCGCCATGCGCTTGATGGCACCCAGAAAGCCGCCGCCGCCCGCCGCCTGCGTATGGGTGTGCATGCCGATGGTGGCGGTCATCCAGCTCAGCTCGCCCGCTTCGGAGATGACGGTTTCACCCGGCTGCAGCAGAAACTCGATGGCTGGCATGGTGGTGCCATGGATGCGTGACTGCATGATGATGTCCCCTCCGCTGCCCTGGCGCAGCTACCAGTACCATACGCGTCCCACCGCGGCAGAGTTCCGCGGGCGTCTCACCGCGTGTGCGGGAGCCTAAGCTGTTGTACGGGCTGTAGCCGAGTTACCTCCGCGCTAGTGCAGGCCGGTCAGCGTTACGTTTGCAAGGTAGATGATCGCAATGCCGGCCAGCACGGCGGGAACCAGGTGCCTGCCGGGGCTTTTGCAACGCCGCAGCTCTGGCAGGAAGTCACCGGTCGCCATGGCCAGAAAAAAGCCCGCGGCCAGCACCAGCACCAGCACCGAGCCGCGCTGCGACAGGGCCCACCACATGGTGGCAAAGCCACCCAGCAGGGGAGCCACGGCGTCCGCCAGCAGAAAAACGTAGGCGTGCCACGTGGGCTTGCCGCCACGGGTCGTCAGCAGGATGGTGTTCATGCCGTCGCCCAGGTCGTGCGCCGCAATGCCGCAGGCCACGGCGTAACCCGCAGCGTGTGACGCCGAGAAAGCCGCCCCAATGGCCATGCCGTCGCGAAAGCTGTGGAAGATGAGCATGAGCGCACCCACCTTGCGAAACAGAAGGTCATCGCCTTGCCGGTGCCGCCACCGGGCGGCCAGAGCGCGCAGGCCGCTTTCTATGGCGTAGAAGAGCAGAAACGAGAGCAGGGCCCAGCCCAGAACGCTGGCAATGGTGAGGCCGGAACGCACGCCCAGCCAGATGGCCTCGGGCATCAGGTCAAGAAAGGCCGCACCCAGCAGGAGGCCGACGCCCACCGCCGTAAGCAGCGCCACGTATCGCCGAAAGCGGATTGCGAGCAGGCCGCCGGCAATGGTGGACGCGATGGGCAAAAGCAGCAGGAGCAGCGGCACCCACCTAGTGTAATCGCGTATGCGTTTGCACTAGCCACGTGGCAGGGGCGACTCCCGACGCTCTTCTGCTGCAACGGGCTTGTTTTCGTGCACAAAACAGGCTCCAGGAAGCGCAAAAGCCCGCCTGCAAGCAGCACAGTTGCGGCAGACACACGGGAAAGTGCATCCTCCAAACGCGTATTCAGGCCCTTATCGAGGCCTAAAAGCAACTTCCAGCGAAGAATATGGACCTTCGAGGGCGAAGGGTGAGTTTCTGTCCAGGTAAGCGTCGCCCGTGGCCGGAAGGGCGAGCCGTACCTACCCGCCAGCCACGGGCAGCGGCAGCACCAGTTCGACCAGGCAGCCGCTCGCGTCCGTCCGGTTGCGCAGTTGCAGCGAGCCGCCATGTTGGGTGGCGATTTGCGGGCTGAGCGTCAGGCCAATGCCGCTGCCGTCTGGCTTGGTTGTGTAGAACGGCACAAATACATTGGCGGGGTTGGCCAGGCCCGGGCCGTTGTCTGTGATGTGCAGGATGACTCCGGCACCCCCGGTCTGCCAGACTATGCTCACATGTGGCATTGCGTTTTGCAGGTCCGGGTCGGCGGCCGCCTCTGCCGCATTCTTTAGCAGATTGATGAGCAGTTGCTGCAGCTGGTCGGGGTCCGCCAGTAGCTCCACCTCGGGCGAGGGCCGCATCGAGATGGGAACCCGCCGTTCCAGCAGGGCGCTGCGCTCCACCATGTCGTGCAGGCGCACGCGGCGCATCTCCGGCGCGGGCAGCCGGGAGAGCCGGCCGTAGGCGTCCAGAAAGCGGTGCAGCGAGTCTGCCCGCTCCTCAATCAGGGCCAAGCCACGCTGCAGGTCCAGCAGGTCTTGTGAGGTGTGCGCCTCCCGTTGTAGGCGATAGGGCCGGTGCCGAAGCGTGCCCGCGACGGACTTGATGGGCGTCAGCGAGTTGTTGATTTCGTGCGACAAGACGCGGATCAGGCGCTGCCAGGCAGAGCGCTCCTCCGTGCGCAGCGCCGCGGACACATCGCTCATCACCAGCAGCGTGTGCGGCACACCGCGCAGGCGAAACGTGCTGCGCCGCACCGACCAGCGCGCCGCAAAGCCCCCAGGCAGGCCTGTGCCACGCTCCGGCGCAAGGACGCTGCCATCTGCCGCGTGCAACAGGTCGGCGATGCCAAGCTCCGCTGCGGTGTGCCCCGTCGCCTGCCAGGCCGAGAGGTGTACCGCCTGTTCTGCCGCGGCGTTCAGCAGGCGCAGCGTCCCCGCCCCATCAAAGGCAAGCACCGGCGACGGCATGGAGGTAATGACGCGGTCCGCCAGCGAGAGGGCGTCCATGGTCGCGGTGCGCTCCGCCTGCATCTCGCGGGCCAGGGTATTGATTTCGAGTGCCAGGTCACCCAGCGCATCGCCGCGCATGGCACCCCGCGCACGAAAGCTGAAGTCGTCCACGCGCAGTGCAGCCACAATGTTCGAAAGGGTCTGCAGCGGGCGCGTGACCCGCTCCATGAAGAACGACACCAACGCCGCCCAGCACAGCAGCACACACGCAAGCACTGCGGCCACGGCAGGCCAGGACACCTCCGCGCCGCGGCAGCCCCAGGTGAGCGCAGCCAGGCCCGGCAACGCGAACGCCCAGGCCCACACGCGCATGCCACGCTCGAACCCAAGCCGCCGGGCGGTGCGGCCCAGCGGCACGCGTTTGCGACCGCCGGAGGCGGTTCCCTCCGCCTTAGAGGCCATGCTTTTCCATGCGGCGGTACAGTGCGCCACGGCTCAGGCCCAGCGCTTCCGCGGCCTGGCTCACGTTGCCGCCAGCGCGCGCCAGTGCCTTGCGCACCCGCACGGCCTCCACGCCTTCCAGGCTCAAGTCATCCAGCGAAACGCCCCTGCCTGCCCCTGCCGCCTGCAACCCCATGTCGCCCGGCGCAATCTGCTCGCCGGTCGCCATCAATGCGGCACGCTCCATGGTGTGGTCCAGTTCGCGCACGTTGCCGGGCCAGCTGTACCCGAGCAACTGCTGCAGCGCCGCAGAGCTGATGCCGTGCAGCGGACGCCGGTACCGCGCGGCATACCGCGACAGAAAGTGCGCCGCCAGCAACGGGATATCCTCGCGCCGGTCCCGCAGCGGCGGCAGCCGTATTTCAACGGTGTTCAGTCGAAAGAACAGGTCAGGGCGAAAGGTCCCCGCTGCGGCCTCCGCGTGCAGGTTGGCGTTGGTGGCGGAGAGCATGCGCACATCCACGCTGCGGGTGGTGGAAGAGCCGACGCGCTCCAACTCGCCCGTCTCCAGCACGCGCAGCAGTTTGGCCTGCTGGCGTAGCGGGATGTTGGCGATCTCATCCAGAAACAGCGTGCCCCCGCTGGCCAGTTCAAAGCGGCCAATGCGGTCCGCTTTGGCGTCGGTAAATGCGCCACGCACGTGGCCGAACAGCTCGCTTTCAAACGTACCTTCCGGCAGGGCACCGGTGTTGACCGCAACCAGCGTTCGGCCTGCGCGATGCGATAGCCGGTGCAGCGTTTGCGCTACGACCTCTTTGCCGGTGCCGTGTTCACCGGTGATGAGCACGTTGGCGTCAGAGGGCGCGATGCGCCGCACCAGTTCGAGCACGGGCTTCATGCTGGGCGCGGTGGCAATAAAGTCCGGCGCGCCGTCGCGGCGCAGCATGCTGTTTTCCGCCTCCAGCAGCTGGGTGTGCCGCCACGCGCGGTACAGCTCCACCTGTGCCCTCACCACGGTCAGCAGGCGCGCGTTTTCCCATGGCTTCTGCACAAAATCATTCGCGCCGCGCCGCATGGCATCCACCGCCAGGTCCACGCTGGCATACGCGGTCATGACGATGACCGGCAGACGCTCCTGCACCTGCCGAATGCTCTCGAGCAGGTGGAGACCCTCTGCGCCGCTGGTGGTGTCGCGCGTGTAGTTCAGATCGATCAGCACCGCGTCGTAGTCGCCGTGCCGCAGGCATTCGAGCACCGCCGCGGGCGAGCGCACCGACTCGGTCTGGAAGCCCTCCGGCCGCAGCAGCAGCGCCAGCGCCTCGAGAATGAACGGCTGGTCATCCGCCAGCAAGAGGCGCGGGCGCGGTGTTTGCCCGGGTTGTGCGCGTTCTGTCACGGTGTGTCCATCATACGAAGGGTAGTTGTGCTGCTATCTCTTTCGGTGCGCATGTGTTGACGTGTGTTGTTGGCTGCCAATCCTCGCTCCTGCACGCCTTGTCATCCCGCAGCGTAGCGGAGGGATCTGCATGTGTGCCCGAACGCTGATGGACGCTGGCCGAGACTACGCCGCTGAGCCGTTCGCGCAGGGCGCGAACATTGATACTCCTGTGGTCTAACCGGGGCTGCCTCGATGTGCACACTTACAAGCAGATCCCTCCGCTTCGCTACGGGATGACAGGTGTTTGGAAGAGAGGAGTGCGAGTCCCACAAGGCAATCTGCGAGTTTGCAAGACAGTGTCAATGCCTTGCCGCAGCGCGTGACCTCCTCACTGCCTAGCAGCACCCGCAGGCTGCGCGCCATTGCGTGCCGCCTCGATCGACACATGGTTTTCCTGGAGCGTGGTGCCGATGGCGCGGTGCAGCTCCACGCGCGACTTTTGGTAGGCCGTGCGTGCCGCCACCAGGAGGCTGTCTGCCGTGGCCAGCGCCTGGCTGGCCAGCAGCGTGTCCGCGGCAGACCCAGCGCCTAGCTGCTGCTCCTTACCCATCACGTCGAAGGTCTGCGCGGCAATGTCGCGCGCCTTGGCTGCCGCACGCACGCGGGCCGCGGCCTGCGCCAGGGCGTACTGCGCGTTGCGCACCTCAATGCGGATTTGCTTGCGCTGCTGCTGCACGAGAATCTCTGCCTGACGTGTTTCCAGTTCGGAGCGGTACTGATCGCTCTTCGCGAGGCGGTTGCGAATGGGAACCGTCACGTTGATGCCGACAAAGTAGTTAGGCGCGCTGTTGTTAAACGCGTTGGCGAGCGAGCCGCCAAAGCCGTCCGGCACGGTGGACACGACTGTAGACCCTGGGCTCGACAGGCCCGCCAGGCCAAGGCCGCCATAGGTGCCCACGAGGTTGAGTGAGGGCAGCAGGGCGTTGTTGACGGCGTCGCGGCTGATGTCGCGATTGCGAAGATTGGTGTTGCTGATCTGCAGTTCCAGCCGCCGGTCCAGCGCGTCATTGATGGCGGCATCTACCTGCTCCGGCAGGGCGGCATCGCTGTTCACGCTGCTCAGGTCGGTGGGGCGCACCGGCATGGCTTCCAGAGTAGGGTCGTCCAGGTTCTTGGTAATCGCGTTCTTGATGAGCAGTTCCTGAAACTGCCGCTCCGACTTGGCGATGGAGAGGTCACCTTCCGCGCGGGCCACCTCACCCTCGTCGCGGGTCACGTCGAGCGCGGGAATGGCCTGCAGCTGCAACTGGGCGCGGGCGGAGGTGAGTGTCCCGTTCGCAAAGTCCAACGAGCGCTGCTTGACCTGCTCGTCTTCAAAGGCGGCGACCAGGTCCCAGTACAGGTTGGCGGTCTGCGTGACGGTGCTGATGACCTGCAGCTCAAAGGCCTGGTCAGAAATGCGCTTGTTGTTGCGTGCAATGCGCAGGAAGCGCAGGTTTGGGCCGAAGCCGAAGCCGGCCAACAGGGGTTGGCGCACCTGGACGTTGTATTGCGAGTTCAGCGTGGGATTGAGAAAGGTGAAGGGGCTGTTGCTGGTCTGCCGGTTGGCGTTGAACGTGAACTGCACGCTGGTGCCGGTGGAGAAGGATTGCTGGTAGCCGAAGTCGCCAGCCCAGCTGTTGTAGCGCAAGGTTGGGATGCCGTAGGTGGCGAGATTTGAGAGTGGCTCCGTGCTGTGCTGCAAGCCCACGTCGCCGGTGAGGATGGGGTCAAAGGAGCCGATGGCCGTGCCGCTGCCCAACGTGGACTGCACCAGGCCGGATGCGCCGGTGCCTGCACCACCCGCTCCACCACTGGTGCCGCCCGCTCCTGCGCCGGTTGCGCCGGAACCGAAGCCGCCCACGCCGTTGCCGCCGGGCGTGTTCTGCACCACGCCGGTGTTGACGCCGCGCGTGCTGCCGCCCGCCTCCGTGCGCAGGATGTCTGCCGCTGCAATGGGGATGTTGTAGCGCGCGATCGCGAGGTCCAGGTTGTTTTCGAGTGCGAGCGCGATGGCGTTCTGCAGCGTCAACTCCAGCACGCCGTTCTGCACCAGCGTGTCCAGCCGGTTGCTGTTGGCCAGGTTTGCGGGCGGAACCGCGGTAGGCGTGTAGGCGTGGAACGGGTTGTGTGAGTGCGGGATATCGAGGCGCACGGCGGGCTGCGGTGTGGGTGTTTCGGCGGCGATCTGCGTGGGCGCGGCGGCCTGCGCGGAGGCTGCAACTGACGGCAGTGCCGTTGCAAGCAGGGCCATACCCGCGACGATGCGAGGGGTGTACGTGAGGTTCATGCTGCGGGTGCTCCTGGCTGCGCGGCTGGTGTGTGTGGCACCACTTTGGGTGATGCTGCGGTGCGGCGATCCTGCTGAATCCAGCCGTCGCGCATGTCGATGACGCGCGTGCCGTACGCGGCGTTCGCCTCGGAGTGCGACACCTGCAGGATGGTGGTGCCTCCGTTATTAAGTGACTGGAACAGGCGCATGACCTCTGCCGCCTGCGCGGAATGCAGGTTGCCCGTGGGCTCGTCTGCCAGCAGCAGAGCGGGTGAGTGGATAACGGCGCGCGCGATGCCGACCACTTGCTGTTGCCCGCCGCTCAGCTGCGAGGGGTACAGGTCCTTCTTGCCGACGATGCCAAAGCGGTCCAGCGTGTCGGCCACCATGGCTTCGCGTTCGCTGCGCGGGAGGTTTTTGTACGAGAGTGGCAGGTCGATGTTTTCGGCGACGGTGAGGTCGTCGAGCAGATGGTAGCTCTGGAAGACCATACCGATTTTGCGGCGCGCCACGTCTGCGCGACCCTTGCGGTTGAGCGTGTGGATGGGTTCGCCGTCGAGGAAGTACTCGCCGGTCCAGCCATCGTCGAGCATGGCCAGCAGGTTTAAGAGGCTGCTTTTGCCCGCGCCGCTGGGACCCATGACAGTGATGAACTCGCCCGGCTGGATGGTGAGGTTGATGCGCCGCAGCACGAACAGCTGCTCATGCCCGGCCTTGTACGAACGCTCGATGTGTTTGAGTTCGATCATGTGTTCTTTCGTGTGCTGTGTTAACTGGTGCGAAGCGCGCGCGCCGGGTCGACCGTGCTGGCATGCCGCGCCGGAATGGCAGAGGCAGCCAACGTGAGCACGGTGATGCCCAGGCTTGCAATCAGCAGGGAGAGCGGGTCAGAGGGCAGTGTGCCCACCAGCGAGGCGGAGAGACGCAGCAGCAGCACGTACAGCAGCAGCCCGGCGGCCGTGCCTGCGAGTGCCAGCGAAAGCGCACGCCGCATGACGTTGAGCACCACCTGTTCGCGCGTGGAGCCAAGTGCCATGCGCAGACCGAACTCAAACGTGCGCTGCGAGACGGAGTACGCCGTGGCACCGTACATACCCAGCATGGCCAGCAGGATGCTGACGCCGGCAAAGCTCTCGAAGAGCACTGTTTTGAAGCGGAGGTCGCGCTCTACCTCGGATAGATTGTGCTCCATGCTGGTGGCGGTGACGGCCATGTCCGGCTGCGCCCGCTGCAGTTGCCGGCGCAGGGCCTCCTCACTCAGCTGTGCGCCGGGTGCGGTGCGTACCAGCAGCTGCATGCTGCTGGCGACCGTCGGATGTTGTGCGATGGGCACGTAGAAGGTGGCCGATGCGGGGCTGCCGGGCGTTTCTTTCACATCGCCGATGACACCGACGATGGTCCACCACGTGACTGCATCGTCGTCGTAGCCGCAGGCAATGCGTTTGCCGACAGGGTCCTCGCCGTGGAATTGCTGTTCTGCCAGGCTGCGATTGATGAGCACGATATGCGGTGACTGCACGATGTCGCTCTCGCTGGGGGCGCGCCCACGCAGCAGCGGCACCTGCAGGAGCGAGAGCGCCCCAGGCGTGACCAGGCGAAGCTCTGCACTCGGCAGACCCTTGTAAGGAGGCGCAAAAACACCCTTGCCCTGAATGGCATAGCTAATGCTGGGCCCATCGAATCCGAGTGGCGCGCCATGCATTGCTTCTGCCCTGGCGACACCGGGTGCCGTCCGCAACGTTTCAAGCGCCGCATTGAGGTGCTGCACGTACCGCCTGCCCGCGGCTTGCTCCTCCGCACGTCTCTGCTCCGGTGTTCCGGCCTGCCATGCGGCCGCTGCCGGATCGACGATGTTGGCGTCGATGGTGTAGAGGTGCTGGAGGTTGAAGCCGAGGTCTTCACGCGATTGCGCCACCAGCTGACGGGCCAGCAGAACGGCGGCAGCGGTAAGCACCAGCGTGAATGCCACCTGTGCCACCAGGAAGGCGCCGCGAAGCCGGACCGCTGCACGGCTTTCCATGCCGCGCGTGCTGTCGTGCCGCAGAACAGCGGCCTCCTCCACATGCCACATCCGCCACAGGGGCAGCAGCGCCGTGGCAGCCATGACAAGCAGGCTGACCAGCAGCGACCACAGCAGTACGTGCGCATTGAGCGAAATCTCCGCAAGGCGCGGCAGACCCGCTGGTGCCAGGTGTACCAACAGACGCAGTGCAGGCCACGCCAGCAGCACCGCTCCTGCGCCGCCAGCCACGCTCAGCAGTGCCGCCTCAAGCAGGGCACGCAGGGCAAGGCGTGCGCGTGATGCGCCCAACGCGCTGCGAACGGTCACTTCCTGCGCCCGCCGTGTGGCGCGGACCAGTTGCAGGTGGGTCACGTTGGCGCACACGATCAGCAGGATGACCGCCACCGCTGCCAGCAGGAGTTTCAACGTCGGTGCAATCCTGCCCACAACACGCGTCTGCAGGCTGGTTGCCTCTAGCGCCTTATAGCGATCCTCCACAAACGCTTGCTGCAGATGCTTTGAAAATGTGGCGAGCTCCGCATTCAGCTGGGCCTCGGACACATCGGCACGGCGCTTGGCGATGACGTTGTTGCTGTAGGAGGTACGGCTGCGGCCGAGCGGAATGGCGTTCCACTCAAACCAGACCGCGGTTGTCGCCGGAAACGCAAAGCCATCCGGTAAGACACCGACAATCGTGTACAGGCCACCTTCGCCGTGTACCGGCTGGCCCACGGCAGCGTCTACTGTGCCGAAGTGTTCGCGTGCAAACGTTGCGCTGACTAGGGCGTCGGTGCCTTTGGTATCCGTTGGGTTAAACAGGCGACCGGCAACCGGTTCTACGCCCAGCACCTGCCCAAAGCGCGGGCTGACGTATGCAAGTGGCACCATGGCTGAGTGGCCAAGTACCTCTACCGCTCCGTTCCAGTTGTTGTAATACGCCGCAGCTGCCAGGCCGTGCACCTGCTCTGAAAGGTCGACATAGTCATCACCGCCAAGCCGGGGAATGCTGCGGTTCTCGAGTAGAAAACGCGTGTTGATGGCAACGATGCGGTCCGCGTCGTGGTACCCCAGCGGGCGCAGCAGCACGCAGTCCACCACGGTAAAGATGGCGGTGTTCAGGCCCACACCCACGGCGAGAATGGCCACGGTGAGCAGGGCGAAGCCGGGGGCGCGGCGAAGCGAACGGAGTGCGTCGCGAAGGCTGTCCATCAACATGCAAGATCTCCTGTGTGTGGCCGGTTACTGGGCGCGAAGGGCGCGCATGGGGTCAACGCTGCTGGCGCGCCGGGCGGGCACGAGGCTGGCCAGCACGGCAGCGAAGGCCAGCACGGCGCACGCACCCAGCAGGGTGGTCGCGTCGTGCCCCTTGACGCCGAACAGTTGCGATTGCATCAGGTGGCCCGCGAGCAGCGCCGCAGGCACGCCCATTGCAAGGCCCATGCCCGTCTGCAGCATGGCACCGCGCACCACCATGCGCAGCACGTCGGCACGGTCTGCACCCAGGGCCATGCGCACACCGATCTCTGGCACGCGCTGCGCGACGGAGTAGGCCGTGACGCCATAGAGACCGATGGACGCCAGCACGAGCGCCAGCGCGCCGAATCCCGCGGTCAGCCGTGCCACCATGCGCTCGTCGTTGAGCAGGCCATTGACCTGCGAATCCATGCTGCGGTAGTCGCCGAGGGCGAGGTTCGGGTCCACATCCCCAAAGGCGTGGCGCACCGCTGCCTCATAGCCCTGCTGCGCCCCGGCAGTCTGCAGCAGGATGGCGTTGGGGGCTAGTGAGTAGCGTTCGCCAAAGTCCTTGGGGTCGGCGTTTGGATCACGCTGCAGCATGGAACGGAAGTACATGGGGTTCGCGTCTTCCACCGGCGTCTGGTACTTGGCGTCCGCGACCACGCCCACGACCGTGTACTTGAACTTGTGCGCCTCCGTACCCACGTGCTTGCCGATGGGGTCTTCATGCGGAAAGAACTTGTGGACGAACTTCTGGTTCACGACGATGACCAGCGGCGTGTTACTGCGGTCCGTCTCGGCGAAGTCGCGCCCCTGCAGCAGCGATTGCTGGAGTTGCTGGAACGAGCCAGGGCTGACGCGATCCCAGGAGGCACCGTTGTCGTCGTGCAACGAGGGGTCCGGCCTGCCCTCGACATAGATGCCTTCGCCCCAGTTGTTGCCCTCCAGCGGGCTGTAGTTCATAAAGCTGACGCTCTGTGTGCCGGGTACGGCCAGCAGGCGCTCCTTCAGGCTGCGCATCAGGCCTTCGAACCGGTCTGCGGTGTAGCCGCTGGCCTGCGGGTCCAGGTGGATGACCACTTCGTTTGCTGTGGACAGGCCAAAGCTCTGGTGCTGCAGGTTTGCCAAGCTGCGCGTGAGCAGGGCGGCCACGGTAATCAGCACGACGGAGAGGGTTGCCTGCAACACCAGCAGCACGCGCTGCGGCAGGCCCGCGCCGCCCTGGGCGCTGCGATTGAGCCCGCGTAGTGCGTCCGCGGGATTGCTACGCAGGGTGGCCCATGCCGGTGCCACGCCGAAAACCACGCCGGTGACGCACGCGACGGCCAGCGTGAAGAGCAGAACGGGGTACGAGGGAGTGGCGCTGATGGGCAAGTGATGTGCCTCAGGGAAGGCGAGCGACAGCATGGCTCGCACACCGGCATAGGCCAGCAGCACGCCCAGCGCGCCACCCAGCACGGCAAGCACCACACTCTCCGTGAGCGCCTGCCCCACAATGCGGCTGCGCGCCGCGCCCAGGGCCACGCGGATGCTGGTGTCAGCACGGCGTGTGATGCCGCGCGCCAGCAAGAGATTGGCAATGTTGGCGCAGGCGATCAGCAGCACCAGGCCAGAGATGACCTGAAGCATACCTACGCCAGTTTTGATCTTGTTCTGCTCGCCCTGCCGCAGGCCCGTGGCTGCAGACACGAGTTCCGCGTGGACTTTGGGCAGCTCCCGTGCGGCTTCCGGCTTCTGGTACTCGGGCTGTGTGGCCATGTAGTTGCGCAGCACACGATCGCTTTTTGCCTGCAGCACCTTTATGTTGGTGCCAGGTTTCACGCGGCCAAACAGGTAGAGCCAGCGCAGGTGGGCGTTGTTCGACACTGCCATTGCTGACGTCGCACTTTCCAGCGCGATGGGCACATAGAAGCTGGGCGGACTCTCGCGGACCCGGTCACCGTAAAACGACTCCTGTGCGATGCCAACGACCGTCATCGGGTGTGTGTCTAGCAGCACCGTAGAGCCGACCAGGCCTGGATCGCCGCCAAACTCACCCTGCCACGCAGCGTAACTGATGACGGTGACCGGTGCCGCGCCCTGGCGATCATCGCTCGGGCGCAGTAAGCGGCCCAACTTTGCCTGTACACCCAGCGTGTCGAAGTAGTTACCGGAAACGAAGTCTCCGCGAAGGTTTTTCACCGCATCGTTAGTGCCAGCGCGCTTGGCAAACGATGTACCGTTGCCACCACCGGCCTGTGTGGCCGCCAGTTGCTCGAACTCTGGCAGGTTGTCGCGCAGCGTGCGATACGCCTCCGTAGAGAAGTCGGAGTACAGCTG
>CALMRM010000210.1 GCA_937871605.1 uncultured Terriglobus sp.
GCGGACGAGCTGCGGCAGCTGCTGGGAGCAGCGGGTGTGTCCACGGCGGGGCTGGTAGCGGCCGCGCCGCCCACCATCACCAAGACGCGTGTCGTAAGCCGGACCCAGCAGCTCATGCGCATCGATGTGGAGGCGCGCGACCCGCACGCCGCGCAGGACACGGCAGCCCTGCTCCATGCTGCCGTGGCGTCCGTTGCAGACGCTGACGCCGTCATCCTCTCCGATTACGCCAAAGGCGCCTTGACGGCGGACCTTTGCCGCGCAGTCATCGCCGCGGCACGGGCTCGAGGCATACCCGTTCTGGTCGATCCAAAGACGCGTGACTTTTCGAAATACGCCGGTGCCACCACCATCTGCCCAAACCTGCAGGAACTGAGTGCCGCCACGGGTGTGGACGTGCACGCGACCGAGCCGTTGCTGGAGGCAGGCCGCGGTTTGTTGGCCGGGCTCGGCATCGACTTCTTGACCGTCACTATGAGCGAGAAGGGGATTCGCGTGTTGCGCCCCGGGTCGGCAGAGGAGCACCACTCGCCAGCGCGCGCACGGGAGGTCTTCGACGTTTCCGGCGCGGGTGACACCGTTATTGCAACCCTGGCGGCCAGCCTGGCCGGTGGCCTCCGTGTGGACTCGGCCGTGGAACTCGCCAATGTAGCCGCAGGCATTGTGGTGGCCAAGCTGGGCACCGTGCCTGTGGCCGCGCATGAAATTGTGTCAGAGCTGACGGTCAGCAGCGGCGTCACCTCTGCGGACAAGGTCCTGGACCAAAGCCGTGCAGCGGAACGTGTGCGTGAATGGCGCGCCTCCGGCGAAACCATCGTGTTTACCAACGGCTGCTTCGACCTCCTGCACATCGGCCACATCACGCTCCTGGAGGATTGCCGCCGCTTTGGCTCCAAGCTGGTCGTCGCCATGAACACCGATCGCTCAGTGAGTGAGCTCAAGGGACCGACGCGCCCCATCGTGGGCGAAAACGAGCGCACGCGCGTCATGGCAGCGCTGGGCGCCGTGGACCTGGTGGTGCTCTTCGACACGGAGACCCCACTGGAACTGATTCGCGCACTGCGGCCAGACGTGCTGGTGAAGGGAGGCGACTACACCGTCGACACGGTAGTGGGGCACGAAGTCGTACTCGCGGCGGGCGGTAGCGTGGAGATCGTTCCCACGGTGCCTGGCTTCTCCACCAGCAACATCGTCAAAAAGATGGTGGCGGGTGCCGCTGGCTGAATGGGGAAGTGGTGAGAGCGCTGGGGCTCGAACCCAGGACCAGCGCCTTAAAAGGGCGATGCTCTACCAACTGAGCTACGCTCTCAACCCGTACAGGATACCTGATGTGACGCGTTGGGCGTGAATGGGAGCAGTGGGTGCCCCACGTCTCGCTTCTGAGACGTGGGCTTCGCGCTCCATCGAACTTCCGATCCCACGTCTCTGTGAGACATGGTGCACCCATCCCTTCTTCGTCACTCGGTCGGTTAGACACTTACGATTTGTCATCCCGACCGGAGCGAAGCGGAGTGGAGGGACCTGCTGTTCAGCGGGCGCCACAGAGAAAGCAGGTTCTCCACTCCGCAGGACGATGGAACTGTCCTGCTCCGGTCGAAATGGCAGATCTAAGGGTCACAAACTAATGGTTAGAAGTGGAAAGAGACCTCGCCGGTGATGGCGCGCGGCGAAACGTAGTGCGTGCCGGAGAAGGTGGACAGGAAATTGTACAGGGCGTACTTGTTCAAGACGTTGATGGCCGTAACGCGTGCGCCCAGGCTGTAGCGTTCGTCGCGGCTGTGAAGGATGCGGTCGTCGCCCATGGCCATGTCGAACAGGTTGCGCGAAGCAATGCGCTGCGGGTTGTGATCGTCATCCTCCAGGTTGGCACCGGGAATCTTGACGAGCTTCGAGGTGAGGCCTGCCGCATCGCAGTTGGTGAAGCCCTGCGTCTGCGTGGCACGCACGCCGTCGCAGGTCAGCCCCGCCTGAAACTGCTCGTCCGCGGTCAAGCTGCTCAGGTCGATGAGCGGCTTGCCGCCCGCCGTGGTGAGCGGATTGCCATTCGCGTCAAAGGAGAAGCCGCCGCAGGCGCTGTTCGGGTCGGTCACGTTGTAGCACGGCGTTGAGCCTGCCACCAGGCCGCTGTCCAGCTTCCAGTTGAAGGCGTAGTACAGGCTCTTGCGGAAGGGCATTTTGTACTCAAGATGCGTGGTTTGGTTGAAGCGCTCGTCGTGGTCGATGCGGAAGGGGTAGCCTGCGGGCGCACCCACCGTGGCACCCACGCCGCCAATCTGCGGGTTAAAGAAGCGCGCCGCCACCGACGACATGGTCACGCGGCCGGAGAGGCCCTTGACCTCCGTCAGCGTGCCGCTCAGCGTAAAGCCCGGAATCTTTGAGTTCTTCCACTCGATTGGAAAGGTGATCGGTGTGGCACCCAGCACGCTGAAGTCGTACCCGTTGTGCGTCCACTTGCTGATGTAGTCGCCGCTCAGCACAAAGTGCCTGCCGACGCTCTGCGACAGGCCCGCGTGAATCTCATTGCGGAACCCTGGGCGGAAGGGCGCTGGCGTGCAGTTGCCCAGCGTCAGGAAGATGGCCTGGATGACAGGGTCCGTGCAGCCCTGACTTGAGAGCACCAGGTTCTCGTTGAAGGGTGTCTCCTGCGTCCGGGCGTACGAGGCGCGCAGCACGGTACCCGTCGCCTTGATGCGGTAGGAAACACCCGCACGAGGCTCCGGCTGGCGGTCGGTGGACAGACCGTTGTAGAAGTCGCCACGCATGCCCAGGTTCAACTGCAGGTTGCCGGCGGTGTAGGTGTCCTGCGCGTACAGCGCCAGTTGCTTCACGTCGGTCTGGCCGTGGTACCGGTACAGTGTGCCGCCGGCGGTCAGGTCGTACGGTGCAAGCAGTGGATTGAAGTTTGCGTTCGCGGTGGAGGACGCATTGCCACAGGTCGTCGTGTTGCCGGATGGATTGCCGTTCAGGTCGAAGCAAGTGGGATTCAGCGTGGGATCGACGATGCCGATCTGGTTGTTCTCGCGCAGAAACGTCTGCTGGTACATGCCGCCAAACTTAAAGTTGTTTCGGCCCGTGTTGTACGTTACGTCCGCGTGGACACCCGCGTTGGTCAACGAACGCTGCTGCGCAACCGTCTCCTGCTGGATGGGACCCAGGTCGGCCAGCGGGTTGTTGCTGGGGTAGTAGTTGTAGCTATCGCGGCGGATGTAGGGTGCAAAGTTCAGCACACCATTGCTGCCCAGGGTGCGGGTGTAGGTGGGCGAAATGTTGAAGGTTTCGATCTTTGATTTTTGATCGGTGAGGCCCGGTGTTTGGCCATTCTGCACAAAGCCGTACTGCGTGTCGTAGCTGTTTGGCGTTTGGAACCACGAGCGCGTGTACTGCAGGTTCAGGTGCATGGACGATACGTCGCTGAACTGCTGGTCGATGCGGTCAAACAGGTTTTCTTCGTTGCCTTTGTCGTGGTACACCGAGAACTCCGGCGCATCCAGAAAGCGGCCTGACTGCAGGATGTTGCCGGCGAAGAAGTTGCCGAAACGCTCCGTACCCGTGGCCAGGTCGACGCCCACGAAGGTGCTGCCGAAGCTGCCGTAGCTCGCCGTGATGTCGCCGGTGGGGTGGACAACGCCCTGTCCGGAGCGTGTGGTGGCAACGATCACAAGGCTGGTCTTGTCGCCGTACTCTGCCGGTGGCGCGCCTTCGATCACCTCCAGTGACTGGATCGCGCTGGCGGGCACCTGGTTTGAGAACACCTTGTTCTGCTGGTCTGTGACGGGCTGTCCATCGACGGAGAAGGACACCTCGTTGTGGTCGCCAAGGCCGTGCAACAGGCCATTGGAATCTGCCGCAACGCCGGGGGAAAGCTCCGTCACAATGGAACTCAGAGCGGACGAGGGGGATTCAAGGGGCAGCCGGTCGATGGTGGACCGGTCGATGTCCGTGTGGAAGTGCGGGTCATTCTCATTCAGGTCCAGCGGAGCCTCCACATCGACCGTAGTCGACGAACCCTGCAAGGCCAGCGTGAGCGGCAAGACGATGGGCAGAGATGACGAGACATCCAGGTCACGCGCAGCCGTCTGGAAGCCCGCCTGCTGAATCGTGAGGCGGTACGGATTGAAGGGGACGTTGAAGAAGCGGAACTGACCACCTGCATCAGCGGTCACGGTACGGCTGTAGCCGCTGACCGAGTACGCCAGTGTCACGGTTGCACCCTCGACAGCCGCGCCGGATGCATCCTTAACCGTACCGGTGACCACACCGGAATTGCTTTGCGCGCCCGCCAGGAGGACGGCCTGTGCGCCAAGGCCCAGCAGTGCCGCGGCGAGAACTTTGGATCGTTGCATGTATAAACTCCAGTGCCTGGGAAAACCCATGCAGCAGGCCGGCCCAACGGGCCAGTGCTGCAAAAAACCTTTGACTTGAACAAGCGCCATGCAGAAGCTGCACAGGTGTGCATCTGGCGCGGTGACGAGCGCAGGAATCAGGCAGCTGGCGGGGGCCTGTTGCTGAGTGCAAACGGTACAGACAGTGGCACACTGCGGCTGCTGTACGTCCGCAGCACAGCATGAGCTAGGTACAACACGGGTACACTGCCCGACGCGTGCACGGGCACAGCAGAACCATCCAGCAAGCACAGGAGGCAGTTGGCACCGCTGTCACCATCCGCCGCGGCTGCCATGGCCGCGTGCCCGGCTATTGCGCCCGGCCGGATGGTGAGGCGGTGCAGGTGACCGGCCTCCGCGACGGACCCGCACAGCAGCACGATTAGCGCAAACCATGCCGCCACCCTGGTCCAAAGGGCGGGCAGTGGCCGGTCAGCGGGTTGTGCCATGTACAGGATCATAGGAACGCAGCAGTGCTCATGGGCCGAAACGGACTGGCGTTATCGGGGGAGTAACGCAAGTCTAACATTGCGAATGTAGACGCATTAAACGTGTAAAAGACGCCTCTGGCTACAGCTCGGCAAAACTAATCAATTCGATGGCATCGCTGCGCACCGCGTCGGGCAGCAGCGCTGCCAGTGCGAGCCGTTCCACATCGCGGGTGGCCCGCAGCCGCGTGGTCACCGCGTCCAGCGCGGCATCGTGGTAGCCGGGGTGGCACACCAGTTCCCAGGTGCCGGGTTCGGCGTGCTGCAGCAGGCGCCGCAGCGTCGCTTCGTCGAGCGAACCCGTGGCAGAGACGCCGATGGACCCATCCGCGCTGCGCAGACCGGAGGCACGCAGAAGGCTGTGGAAGCGCTTCTGAAAGCTTCGCAGGGTACGCACCTCCAGCTTGCGCAGGAGCGCGCCGCGCGTGAGGCGTGCCGACCACTCCTGCTCGAACGGATTGCGGATTGCGCCGACGCCGCAGGCCATGGCAGCCCGCAGCAGTGGACGCGCCACGCGCGGGAACAGGTGGGTGTGTTTGTGAGTATCGATGTGGCTGACGGTGAGCCCGGCCGCCTGTAGCCGCTGGATCTGTGCGATGGCCTCGATCTCGATCTCCCGCTCGGCAATCTTCCCCGACTGCAGGTGGAGGAGGAAGCGTGGCAGGGAGTCGCGCAACCGCCCCGTCCCATCGGCCAGGGTGGGCACCTGCTCGGCGGGCGCGCAGCTGGTGCCATCCACCAGGACAATGTGGCAGCCAACACGCAGCCCCGGCACCGAGCGGGCCTGCTCGACGGCGTCGTGGAAGGCGCTGCCACCCGCCATCAGCGTGGCCGATCGGAGCGCGCCCGCCCGCGCCAGCTCCGCGACAGCGCGGTTCACGCCGGGCGTCAGGCCGAAGTCGTCTGCATTGACGATGAGCCGGACGGGCTTGCCGGAGAGAGACATCCTCGCAGAATACCGCGTCAGCGGGTGCGCTCTGCGCATTCCCAAGGAGGCACAAAAGGCACCTCACCACGGGGTGTGCACGCGGAACGTTTGCGTCGGTGCCGGGTTATCATAGATGCACGCTGTCTTTGTGGAACGACTCAGGTGAGGCGCACGCCAAAATCTGCCGTTCGGCTGGCCGGGCACGGTGTACAGGCAGCGTATGCAAGGTAGAGGGTACACGCGACAGGTGGCGGGCACTTCGGCACAAGTGAGTTCACGCGCGTCCCGCGGGCGAGTGACTGCGAACGGCCCCGGCAGCGTCTTGGAGCGCACCAACGTGGTGGGTGCCACCTGGGTCCTGTTCGACGTGCTCACCGTGCTGGTTGCGGTTGCCATCGCGCTGCGCTCCCGCCTGGATGTGTTTGCCGCCACGGGTACCCTGCAGGAGTCGCAGGTCCTGCAGATCCTGTTCAGTCCGTTCGGCATATACATGGTGTGGTTCGCGCTGTGCCTCACGTTTTTCACCAAGTCTTATGGGCTCTACGGCGCCATCCAGGCGCGCAGCGGGCTGAACGAACAGCGCATGACGCTGCAGGCCACCCTGGTCGCGGGCCTCATCCTGTGCGGAACCCTGTACCTGACCCGTGCGGGAGATGTGTCGCGCGTGGCCGTGGTGCTGGCCGTGCTCTTGACCGGCGCCATGCTGTGTGCGCGCCGCGCCCTGTGGCGCAGCCTGGTGTACAACCGCTACCGTGAGGGCCTGGACACGCGCAACGTGCTCATTGTCGGCTCTGGCCGGGTGGGACACGCGCTGCGCAACCACCTGGAGTCGCTGGGGCACCTGGGCTACCGCTTTCGCGGGTTCATCGCACTGAGCGATGGCGATCCCGACACCGACGATGCGGACACCATCGGCAACGTGGGCAACTGCCTGGCCCTGGCGCGCGCCCTGTTTATCGATGAAATCTTCTTCTCGGTACCGGCAGAGCAGGAGGTCGTCATCGACCTGGTGCAGCGTGCCCGCACCATGGGCGTCGACGTGCGCGTCGTGCCCGACCTTTACGACGGCCTCGCCTGGAACGCACCGGTGGAGTATGTGGGCCAATTTCCTACCATTCCGCTGCACCAGCGCAAGTTCCCGGCGGGTGCCTTCATGATCAAGCGCATCCTTGACATCGTGCTCTCCGCTATCGCCCTGCTGCTGCTGTCCCCCATCCTCGTCGCCATCGCCATTGCTGTGCGGCTCGATTCACCCGGCCCCATCATCTACAAGGCGCGGCGCGTGGGCCGCAAGGGGCGTACCTTCCACTGCATGAAGTTCCGCACCATGGTGGTCAACGCGGACGCACTGAAAGCCTCGCTGCAGAGCCAAAATGAGCGGGACGGCATCCTGTTCAAGATGACCAACGACCCGCGCATTACACGCGTCGGCCGCTTCCTGCGCAAGTATTCGCTGGACGAGCTACCGCAGTTCCTGAACGTGCTTTTGGGTGAGATGAGCTTGGTCGGCCCGCGCCCACCCATCGCCTCTGAGGTGGAGCGCTACGACCTGCAGCACCTGCGCCGCCTGGACGTGCTGCCCGGCGTCACCGGCCTGTGGCAGGTCGAGGCACGGCACGATCCCTCGTTCGACAGCTACATCTCGCTCGACACCGCCTACGTGGAGAACTGGACGGTGTGGCTCGACATCAAGATCCTGCTGCGTACTGTCAGTGTGGTTGTGGGCGGTACCGGCTCCTAACTCAGCGGCCACGCCGGTAAAATGGGTGCTGTGAAGCTCGCGGCCTTTCAGCTCAATCCCATCGTGGGAGATTTCGGGGGCAACACAGCAGCCATCCTTGCCGCTGCACGCAGGGCGGGCACGCACGGTGCAGACCTCGCCATTTTCCCGGAGCTGGCCATCCCCGGCTATCCGCCGCAGGACCTGATCGAGGACGAGAACTTCCTTGGGAGCGCGAAGGCAGCGCTGGAGCGCGTTGCAGAGGCCACTGCCGAAGCCGGCATGCCTGCCATCCTGTGTGGAACGGTGTTGCCCTCGGACACGCGCCCCGGCAAGCGCGCCCGCAACGTGGCCGCGCTGTGCTCCGAGGGCGCAGTGCAGTTTATGCAGACCAAGATGCTGCTGCCGTTCTACGACGTGTTCGACGAGCAGCGTTACTTCGAGCCTGCCGCATCGCAGTCGCTGGTCGCTTTCCAGGATGAGGTGCTTGCCATCACCATCTGCGAAGATGCCTGGAACGACAAGGGCTACTGGCCCGACCGCAACTACAGCAACGACCCGGTGGAACGCCTGATGGCGCAGCGGCTCCATGGCCGCGCGCCCACGCTGCTGCTCAACCTATCCGCGTCGCCCTATTGGGAGGGCAAGCAGGCCGTGCGCCGCGGCATGGTGGGCGCGCTGGCCCAACGCTACGGCGTGCCCGCGCTGATGGCCGCGCAGGTGGGCGGCAACGACAGCCTCATCTTCGACGGTGCCTCCTTTGCCGTAAACGCCGCGGGTGAACCCATTGCCACGGCCGCCAGCTTTCGCGAAGATTTCTTCGTGTTGGACACAGCCGCGCTTGCGCCAGCACCGGCCGTCCTACCCACGCAGGACGGCGTGGAAGCAGCGTGGCACGCCCTGGTGCTGGGCGTGCGCGACTACGTGCGCAAGTGCGGCTTCAAAGACGCGCTCATCGGCCTGAGTGGCGGCATCGATTCTGCCGTGGTCGCCGCGATCGCCGTGGAGGCGCTGGGCGCGGGGCGCGTGCGCGGCATCGGCATGCCCAGCGAGTACTCCTCCACGGGCTCCATCGACGACGCGCGCGATCTGGCGGAGCGGCTCGGCATCCGCTTCGACCTGCTTGCGATTCATGACAGTGTCAGCGCACAGTTGGGCACACTGGCACCGCTGTTTGCCGGCACCGCGTTCGGCCTTGCCGAGGAGAACCTGCAGTCACGCACGCGGGGCGCGCTCCTGATGGCCATCTCCAACAAATTCGGCGCGCTGGTCCTGACCACCGGCAACAAGAGCGAGATGGCTACCGGCTACTGCACGCTGTATGGCGACATGGTGGGCGCGCTCGCCGTCATTGGCGACGTGTGGAAGACGCGCGTGTACGAGCTGGCGCGCTTCGCCAATCGCGAGCGCGAGGTCATCCCGCAGAACACCATCACCAAGCCGCCCAGCGCCGAGCTGCGGCCCGGGCAGATGGACACCGACAGCCTGCCGCCGTACGAGATCCTCGACCCTATCCTGCAGGCCTATGTCGAGCACTACCGGTCCGAGGAGCAGATTGCGGAAGAGCTTGCCCTGCCGGTGGAACGTGTGGAGCAGGTGCTGAAGCTGGTGGAGCGCAGCGAGTACAAGCGCCAGCAGGCCGCGCCCGTGCTCAAGGTCACAGCAAAAAGCTTCGGCACTGGCCGCCGCTTTCCGCTGGCCGCACGCGTGCGTCAGCGTCACCTGGCCTAGCGCAACTAAGTTCTCCGTTGTCGCCCCGCAGCTTCCCTGGTTTGTCATCCCGCAGCGAAGCGGAGGGATCTGCATGTGTGTTCATCCATGCACGATAGCTGTGTGCGCCACCGAGGCTGACGTGTTAGCGCGTTGCGCGCACGGCCATGCTGGTTTGCCATGCGCCGGCGGACACGGGCGCACCAGCAGACAAGCAGATCCCTCCGCTACGCTACGGGATGACAAACGTTAAGACCGGCGTAGTACCGAGTGCGAGAATAAAGGCACCATGATGCGACCGGCACTCGTCTTCGCGGCAGCCCTGCTGCTGCTCCCACCCTCTCAGGCAACAGCGCAGCAGGCGACGACGGCAGCCGCGCCGCAGGCCGTACCAGTGGACCCGTTTCCGCCCGCGAACCTGAAGTTCTTTGACGCGGCATCTCCCTCCACCGCGGACGTGAACGCATTTCTCAACGTCATCTGGGGGTGGGACGCGAACCGCTCGTGGCGTGTGGAAGCTATCCAGAAGACGCAGGCGCCAGGCGTCAGCAAGGTCACGGTCTTCGTCGCGGACAAGAGGGAGGGCAACAAGGTCGACCCGGTTCGTTTTTTCGTAACGCCCGATGGCAAGTTCGCCATCGCCGACACGGTCTTCGCCTTCGGCCCGCACCCCTTTGACGCGACGGCAAAATTGCTAGCAGAACAGGCCAAGGGACCGGCGGAGGGCAGCGCTTCCAAGCAATTGCTGCTGGTGGAGTTCTCTGACCTGCAGTGCCCGCACTGCAAAGAGGCCGCGCCCGTCATGGAAGACCTGAAGCGCGACTTCCCAGACGCACACATCGTCTACCAAAATTTTCCCCTCACCGAGATCCACCCGTTTGCCTTCAAGGCCGCAGCCTACGGCGACTGTGTTGCTGCGGCAAAGGGCGACGCTGACTTTCTTACCTACATGCACGACGTCTTCGATCATCAGGAGTCGCTGACGCAAGAGCTCGTGCAGCAGACGCTGGACAACGCTGCGAGCAAGGCGGGTGCTTCGCCTGCGTCGGTAGCCACCTGCGCCAGCAGCCCGGCAACAAAGGCCAAGATTGACACGGAGCTCAAGCTGGGTGAACAGGTAGGCGTGGACCAGACGCCCATGCTCGCGGTAAATGGCCACTTGATGCCCCTCGGCGGCGTACCGTACGAGACGCTGAAGCAGATCGTGGCCTGGGACGCGAAGGGGACAGCGAAGTAACCGTTACGTTCGAACCATCGTGCGGTCTCTTGTTTGTCATCCTTCCGCTGCACTTCGTCCAACACTGCTGCATCCCACGAAAACATGGGCCCACTGCGTTCACCGTGATGGAGTGCAGGCTAGGCGCGGGCGCGACGCTGTGCATCCCATGCTGAGTGAAAGCCCGCACCAGCACCGCTCGTATCGTCGCCGCTAAACCCGTTCGCGCCCGACTCGCAAAGCCTGCGGCAGAGCCGTTGCCTGATCCCGTGCACGATCCGGCAGCCGCGGCACGCGCGGCAGGCCTGCGCTACACGCACGACCGGCAGCCCGGCATCCGGCGCGAAAAGCGCGGCGAGACGGTGCGCTATGTTGCCGCCGACGGCAAGCCAATACGCGACGCGGAGACGCTCGGCCGCATCAAGTCGCTGGTCATTCCGCCGGCGTGGAGCGATGTTTGGATCACGCCGCACAGGCAGGGCCACTTGCAGTGCACAGGCCGGGATGCACGCGGGCGCAAACAGAGCCGCTACCACCCGCACTGGCGCGAGGTGCGCGACGAGACCAAGTACGAGCGCATGGCCCACTTTGCCAGCGCCCTGCCAAAGATTCGCGAGCGCGTGGCGCACGATTTGCAGATGCACGGCTTACCCCGGCAAAAGGTGCTGGCCACGCTGATCCGGTTGATGGAAGAGACCCACATTCGCGTGGGAAATGAGGAGTACGCCCGCGAAAACAAGAGCTACGGCCTGACCACGATGCGGAACAAGCACGTAGATATTCATGGCGAAACGATCACGTTCGACTTCCAAGGCAAGAGCCGCGTACACCACACCATCGACCTGCAGGACCGGCGGCTGGCCAGGATTCTGAAACAGATTTCAGACCTGCCCGGGCAGGAACTCTTTCAGTTCGTGGATCATGAAGGCCACAGGCACCACATCGACTCACACGATGTGAACGAATACCTGCGGGAGATCACGGGCGAACACTTCACTGCGAAGGACTTTCGCACCTGGGCAGGCTCCGTGCTGTGCTGCGATTTGCTGGCCGCGTTTGAACCCGCGGGCACGCTCAAGGAGGCCAAGAAGAATGTGGTGCAGGCCATCGCACGGGTAGCCGCGCAGCTGGGCAATACGCCCTCGGTATGCCGCAAGTGCTACGTGCACCCGGCGGTGCTGGAAACGTACATGGGCAGCATCTCCAAGCAGACGGCCAAGGAAGAACTGGAGGCCGAGATCGCGCAGGAGAAAGAAACCATTGCGCACGAGCGATCCAAGGTGGAGGAGCACAGGACCAAGGCACAGGAGCATGCCGTCGCCCTGCACCGGGAGGAGCAGGCGCTGATGAATCTCTTGCAGCAAAAATCGCTGTTGGAAAATGCCGCTTAAGCCGGTTTTCACGTAAAGGCTACCGCGAGCGTGTAAAAGCGGTGCTGCAACGCCACCAAACGACGTCTTGAGCATGCAAAAGCACACTGTGACCGCATAACTTCGCCACAAATTGTCGCTTAAACAGAGCGCTTCGCACGCTCAAACGCTTCGTTTTGTAGCTTCAACTACCGCTTTCTGCAGCCAACACTACGTCAGACAACAAGGCAGCAGAATCAGGGCGAACATCAGAGCGACATCCAAGCGGAGTTGCTCTTGGAGGAACGAAGCACAGCGTCGATAAAGCGCAGTCCCTTGACGCCATCGTGCACGCCGGGCAGGGCATCGGTTTGCGTATTCGGTTCACGACCTTCCAGCCGTGCAGTGATCTTCTCCGCCATGTCTTTGTACAACTGCGCAAACGCTTCCAGGTAGCCCTCAGGATGACCGGACGGGATGCGCGCGGCATACGCCGCCGCCTTGCCCGCGCCAGGTCCACCGCGCGTCAGGCGACGCGTCGGCTCGCCGAGTGGTGAGAAGTACAGGTAGTTGGGCGACTCCTGCTCCCAGGAGAGGCCTGCCGTTTCGCCATAGATGCGCAGCCGCAGGTAGTTCTCGTTGCCCACCGCCACCTGCGAGGTCCACAGGCTGGCCTTGGCACCACCCTCGAAGCGCAGCATGGCTTGCACGTTGTCGTCGACACGGCGGCCCGGCACAAAGGTCGAAAGCTCCGCGGCGATCTCCGTGGGCCGCAGGCCGCTGGTGTAGCAGGCCAACTGAAAGGCGTGCGTGGCGATGTCGCCCAGGCAGCCGCCAGGGCCACTGATGGCGGGGTCGGTGCGCCATTCCGCCTGCTTGTTGTCCACCGGCGCGGTCAGCCAGTCCTGCGCGTACTCCACCTGAATCATGCGGATCTTGCCCAGCTCACCCGCCGCGCACATCTCGCGCATCTGCCGGACCATGGGGTAGCCCGTGTAGGTGTGCGTCAGCGCGAACAGGAGGCCGGTGCGCTCCACCTCGCGCTGGAGGTCTTCCGCGTCGGCCAGCGTGGTGGTCATGGGCTTGTCGCAGATCACGTGGATGCCTGCGTTCAGGAATGCTCTTGCGATGGCGTGGTGGGTTGAGTTTGGCGTCACGATAGCAACCACGTCGATGCCGTCCTCGCGCTCCGACTCGGCATCCGCCATCTCCTGAAAACTGCTGTACGGCCGCGCGATGTGCAGATCTGCCGCAGCTGTGCGGGTCTTTTCCGGGTTGGAGGAGAGCGATGCCGCAACCAGCTCATACCGGTCGTCAATGCGCGAGGCGATGCGGTGCACCGCGCCAATGAAGGCTCCCGGACCGCCGCCTACCATGCCCAAACGAAGTCTTCTATCAAGGGTGCTGCTCATGCGTTCTCCCGGCTGATGCCCAACAGTGTGTCGATTGCAGTCTGGTCCGTGCTGGCACCGGCGAAGTCGTCAAAGGACCGATCTACGGCCTGGATGATGTGCTTCTGGATAAACGGCGCACCCTCGCGCGCGCCCTGGGCAGAGTCCTTGATGCAGCACTCCCACTCCAGCACAGCCCAGCCGTCATGGCCGTACTGCGTCAGCTTTGAGAAGATAGCGCCAAAATCAACCTGTCCGTCTCCCAGCGAACGGAAGCGACCCGCGCGGTTGACCCACGACTGGAAGCCACCGTAGACACCCTGCCGCCCGGTCGGGTTGAACTCCGCGTCCTTGACGTGGAACATCTTGATGCGGTCGTGGTACAGGTCGATGTACTCGAGGTAGTTCAACTGCTGCAGCACGAAGTGGCTGGGATCGAAGAGCAGGTTGCAGCGCGGGTGACCGTCGAGCAGGTCGAGGAACATCTCGAAGGAAGCGCCGTCGTGGATGTCCTCACCAGGGTGGACTTCAAAGCAGGCATTTACATCGTTCTCGTCAAAGACGTCAAGAATCGGCTTCCAGCGATCGGCGAGCTCCTGAAAGGCCGTCTCCACTAATCCCGCAGGGCGCTGCGGCCACGGATACAGGTACGGCCATGCCAGCGCGCCCGAGAAGGTCGCATGCTGCTGCAGGCCCAGGTTGCGCGAAGCCCGGGCGGCAAAGTGCAACTGCTCCGTGGCCCAGGCCTGCCGCGCTTTCGGGTTGCCATGCACCTCTGCCGGGGCAAAGCTGTCGAACAGGGAATCGTAGGCCGGATGCACCGCAACCAGCTGGCCCTGCAGATGCGTGGAAAGCTCTGTCAGTGCCACACCTGCGTCGTCCAGCGTGCCACGCAGATCGTCGCAGTACGCCTGGCTTTCCGCCGCTTGCCGCAGGTCGATAAAGCGCTTATCCCACGAGGGAATCTGCACACCCTTGTAACCCAGGTTCGCAGCCCAGCGGGCAATGTCGCCCAGGGTATTGAAGGGTGCGGCATCGCCCGCAAACTGGGCCAGGAAAATGCCTGGTCCCTGCATGGTCTTCATCTCTTGAACACCTCTCCTCGTGCAGAAGGCTCGTGCGTGGTCCCGTGTCATTCTAGCGGGCGGCTGTGCTGCCTGTCCTGCGCGACGGCCTGGGTCACTGCGCGCTCGCCTGCGCAACAGTTCTCGATCGCTGAGAACTAAAGTCATCCCCAGTGGCTTAGCAGAGAAACCGGCACTCGGCTGCAAGGTAACTTTTGGTTGACAACCCCCGGGCGCTCGCGCACACTGAGGGAACTCTTTCATCAAGACCAGCCGGGAACGAACGCTTCCGCCTGTTGTGCATACCAGTGTCATTCCGCAGGGAAGATGCCTGCAACAGAGACTCACGAGTTCTACGAGGAGATGTATGCGTTCTATGAAGTTCGTCGTTGCCACAGCCTTGCTTGTCTCCGGTCTTGCTACGGCTGCTGTTCATGCGCAAGGCGGTACCGGCACCGCCGGCCTTGCGCCCTCTGCCGTGAAGCAGCTGCATGAGATTTACGCGCTGAAAGCCTCATTGACACCTGCTGAGCGGAAGATGTCGACCAATCTTGTGCTGCTGTCGCGACTGGTGCAGGGCAAACTGCCCGCCGACCTGGTGCAGATGGTGAGCTTGCCTGTGCGCAATGCCCAGGGCAAGTTTGCCGTGGACGTGCATGCCCGGCCGGGCGTTGCGCTGGCCGCAGCCTTGTCAGACGTCGTTGAGACCGAAGCCACCCCGGCGTTTGGCGAGCGCAACCATGTGCGTGCCCAAGTTGGCCTGACAGAGTTGTTAAAGCTCGCGTCGCAGAGCGATGTGCAGACCGTGTCAGAGGCCGCACGGGCGCACACCAATGTCGGTTCCGTAACGTCGCAGGGCTACGTGGCACACCGTGCGAACACGGTGATCTCCGGTGGCATTACTGGTACAGGCATCAAGGTGGGTGTGCTGGCCGACAGTGCGTATCCTGACCGCGTGGCTGCGCTCATCGCTTCCGGCGACCTGCCGGCAGACACGGTTGTAGTGCCCGGCCAGGCAGGCCCGTCTGACAATAGCGGCGAAAACGAGGGCACGGCCATGATGGAGATCGTGCACGACATTGCGCCCAATGCCAAGCTCTTCTTCGCGTCGGCGTTCAACGGGGAGGACAGCTTTGCCGCCAACATCCGCACCCTGCGCAATACCTATGGCTGCGACATCATCGTGGACGATGTGAGCTACTTCGACGAGGCCGTCTTCCAGGATGGCCCTGTCGCGCAGGCGGTGAACGATGTGACCGCGAGCGGCGCGCTGTACTTCTCATCCGCTGCCAATTCCGGCAACCTGACCTCCGGCTCTTCCGGTACGTGGGAGGGTGATTTCTCTCCTTCGACGGCGGCCCTTCCTGCCGCCATCGTGGCTGAGGGCGAAACTGGTGTGCTGAACAGCTTTGGCACGCTACCCTATGACACGCTCACGGCCGCGACGACCGACATCGGCCTGTTCTGGTCAGACCCGCTGGGCAAATCGAATAACGACTATGACATCTTTGTGACGAACTCCACGGGTACCCAGGTGATCGGGCTCGGTGCAGATACGCAGGACGGCACCGAGGATCCGTACGAGCAGGTGTACACCGGTAGTACCTTTCCAGCTGGCAGCCGCATTTACGTCGTGCTGTACAGCGGCAGCACGCGCGCGTTGCATATCGACACGGAGCGTGGGCAACTGAGCGTGGCGACCAGCGGCGCGACCTTTGGCCACAATGCCGGTGCCAGCACCTTCTCAGCGGCAGCGGTGTACTGGAACGCGGCCAAGCGTGGCGCGACGCCCTTTACCGGCGGCAGCACAAATCCAGATGAATTCTTTAGCTCGGATGGTCCACGCAAGATCTTCTACAACCCCGATGGCACCCCCATCACACCGGGCAATCTGCTGTTCAGCACCAGCGGTGGCCGAACGCTGATCAAGCCGGACGCGGCAGGTGCGGACGGTGTGAATACGGCCACACCGGGTTTTGCGCCGTTCTTTGGCACGTCTGCCGCGGCACCGCATCTGGCCGGAATTGCGGCCCTCGTGAAGTCGGTTAATCCGTCGCTGACCAACACGCAGATTCGGAACTTCATGACCGGTACCGCGCTGGACAACATGGAGCCGGGTGTGGACCGTGACAGCGGCTATGGCATCGTGTCGGCACTCAACGCGGTGAATGCTGCCAAGGCGACGCTCACCCCGACCAACTAAATGGCTTGTAGCGGTCCGCCACCGGCGGCCGCTCACCCCTTATTTTGCTCGAGCTCCAGGAGATTTCTCATGCTTCGTTCCATCCTTACCTCGGCGCTGCTGTTTGCCAGCGCGGGTGTGCTTACCGCTTCGGCAACGCCGATCGCCGCCTTCAACGGCCAGGTCGTCACCACGTCCAGCAAGACAGAGTTAGGCCGGCTGTCGCGCAATAACGTGCCGCAAAGCTGGACGGTGCAGGAGCGGTACCCCGGAGTTGTGAACCCGTCAACGACGTATTACTACAACACGTACACATTGAATTATGCGAACTTCGTTCCCAATAATTTCGTCGAGATCTCCTTTACCGACGAGGCAGCAAACGGAGCGGTTTTCATTAGCGCCTACGCCAACAGCTTCGACCCAACCAACAAGCAGCTGAACTGGCTC
>CALMRM010000211.1:0-7360 GCA_937871605.1 uncultured Terriglobus sp.
GAAGAAGAATAGCCGCTCATGCAGAATAGGCGCGCCGAGCGTGGCACCGAACAGGTTGCGGCGGTACTCTGGCTTGCGCGCCGTGGTGCTCGCAAAATAATTGCGCGCGTTCAGCGCCTCGTTGCGAAAGTACTCAAACAGGCTGCCATGGATCGTGTTGCTGCCGCTGCGCGTGGCCACGTTGACCACGCCGCCGTTGAAGCGGCCAAACTCGGCGGGCACGTTGTTCGATTCGATGGTGAACTCCGCGATGCTGTCAAGGATGGGGAAGAACGCAACCTGTCCCGGCTCAGGCTGTAAGGCGCTGATGCCGTCGAAGAGATACTCGTTGGTGCGTGGGCGGCCGCCGTTGATGCGCGGCAGCAGCGTGCCTGGCGGCAAGGACACGCCGGGAGCCAGCTGCGCCAGCTGGATGAAATTGCGCGTGTTCAGCGGCAAAGCTTCAATGGTCGGACCGGGGATGGTTGTCTGGATGTTGCTGGTCTGCGACTGCAGGAAGAGCGCGTCCGCTTTCACCGTGACGGTATCCGTACCTGCGGCGGCCAGCGGCAGGTCAAGCCCGACGGTCTGGCCGGTGGCGATGGTGATGCCGTTGCGCTGGTATCCAGCGAAGCCGCTGCCCTGCACGGCCACGCTGTACTGGCCGGAGACGAGCTGTGTGAAGTCGTACACGCCGTCGCCCGTGCTGGCGGTGGATTGCTGGATGCCCGTGGCGGTCTGCGTGAGTGTGACCTGTGCGCCGGGCACGCTTGCACCCGAGGCATCGACGACGCGACCTTTGAGTTCACCGGCGATCTGGGCGTGGGCGAAGGCTGGCGAAAGCGTGCAGGCGGCTAGTGCAAGCGCGTAAACGCGCGGGAAGGGCTGCGAGGACTTAAACGGCATATTGCGATTCTATGCGAATCCATCCGTACACGGCGTACAAGTAAGCAGCTTGCGTAGACCACGATGCGCCACGGTGTAACGGCGCTGGTCGCCCGCCTGCTTATAACAGCCACATCTGCTGACCCCACACCCCACGTTGCGCTTGTCATCCCGCAGCGTAGCGGAGGGATCTGCATGTCTGCCGGTGCACTGCAGGAGGCATAACGGGCCAATGCGGCAACGGCATTCGCGCGATGCGCGAACGGGCGAGCAGCAATGGCACAGCGTGCAGGCGTTGAAGGTCCCGCACACATGCAGATCCCTCCGCTTTCGCTACGGGATGACAAATCATAAGAGTACGGGATGACAAGCTGCGCTACGGGATGACAAAGCTGCGCTGCGGGATGACGAAGCTTCGCTGCGGGATGACAAACAAAGGGAACAGGATGACGAGGCACGGCAGAGACAGAGCAGCCGCTCAGCTGTCCTTGCGGTAGAGCATGTTGCGGATGGCGTCGCGGCGGGCTGCGTCCATCTCGCTCTTCTCTTTGCGCTGGTCGGCACCCATGCCGGATGTCTTCGCGGCTTTGTCCGCGGCGTCCTGCTCTTCCAGCGTGCAGTCCAGGCAGCGGTTAGCGAAACCGGGCTTGCCGGGCTTCAGTTCAAACTCTTCACCACACACAGCGCAGGTCTTAATCGGGAAGGGCATAGTACGAACCCCATGATAAATCCTGCGGGAAACGTCTGCAGCGCGCAACACTGAAACAGGCTGCTGGGTTCTATTCAGTACGGCGCTCTGCATCCCGCACCGGCTTGTACAGCAACAACAGTGCCACTTCGGAGACCCTCCCACATGTACAAGACCCTGCGCTATGCTGGCCTGTTTCTCTTGCTCGCCCTGGCAACCGCGGCTGAGCCGGTGCGGGTGCACCACCCGCAGGGCGAGCTGCACGCCTTTCTGCTGGTGCACGACGATACCGGCAAGCTGCTGGGCACGGCGGATGAGGTGAACGTTGGCGTGGGCCGCGTGTGGCGGTCGCGCCTGACCATCCGCTTTCTGGATGGCTCTGTTGACGACGAGACGGCGACCTACACGCAGGCACCCACGCTGCGCCTTTTGACGGATCGCCACGTGCAGCGGGGGCCGTACTTTCCCAACCCGAACGATGTGTCACTGGACATAGCTTCAGGCACGGTGATCTATCGCGATCTGTCCCACGGCACACCGGATGTGTCCACCGAACACATGGACCTGCCCGCTGACCTGGGCAACGGCATCATGCCCATGGTGTTGCAGAACCTGCCACGCGGCGCGGACGAGCTGAAGGTGCACTACCTGGTGAATGCGCCCAAGCCGCGGCTGGTGGCGATCGCCATTCAGCCGGACGGGGCCGCGGACTACCATGTGGGCGGCACGGCGCGGCAGGCTGCACAACTGCGGCTGCACGTGGACATTGGCGGGGTTGAGGGCATGCTGGCGCCGCTGGTGGGCAAGCAGCCGCCGGACATGACGGCGTGGCTCTCTGCTGGCGACGCGCCCACGCTGCTGCGCCTGCGCATCTTTCTCTATCTAGGCGGCCCGTTGCTGCGCATGGAGCTTGCCAGTCCGCAGTGGTAGCCGGAAGAACAGCGAGACGCTGCCAACGATCACCCTTCTGAGCAACGACTTTAGTTCCCGCCAGTCTCCGTTAGCGTCAGGTCGCTGTTGTGGGTCAGTGCGCCAGAACTGGTGGTCAGCGTCATGCCGTAGGTGAGCGTCTTCCAGCCGGTGCCGCAGCCGGAAATACCACCTATCAGTGTGGCAGCCGCCAGCAGCAGCAGCAATGCCTGACGCATGCGGCGGCGTGACCGCAGCGTGACCGGCACCACCAGCAGGGCGAGCAGCAGCTTGCCGCCCGTCCTGAGCCGAGAGATGTTGGTGAGGTCCGGTGGCACGCTGGGTCCTGCTGCTGTTTGGATCGTGGCTGTCACGGTGACTGTTCCACTGCCGGCGGCCACCGAGGCGGGTGAGAAGGTGAGCGTGGAGCCGGGCCGCAGATTGATGATGTTCATGGCGATGGCAGCGGGCATGGCCGTGCCGCCGAGCGGTGTGAGCGTAAAGGTGAAGGTCGCCTTGCCGGAGTGCGGGATGGTGGTGGACCCGGAGGCCAGCGTGAGCGTGTAGTCCATCACGTTCTCCACCACGCTGGAGGATGTGGACGGGCCGTAGTAGTTATCGCCGCTGTAGGCCGCGGTGATCGTGTGCTGGCCGAAGGACAGGGTCGAGATAGGGAGTGTGGCAGAGCCATTGACCAGTGCCGCCGTGCCCAGCACCGTTGTGCCCTCGCTGAAGGTGTACGTGCCGGAGGGCACTGCGTCCGATGCGCCGTTGGCCGTTGCCGTGAACACGGCGGGATTCAGCAGAAAGACGGACGGGGCGGCTTCGCTGAGTATGGAGCTGGACTGGACCTGCACGTACAGTGTCGTGGTGGCGGTTTGAGAGTCGAAGTTCGTGTCGCCACTGTACACGGCGGTAATCGCGTGCGGACCGTTGGTGTACACCTTTGCGGGTGCGGTAGCTGTGCCGTTTGTCAGCGGGTAGCTGGCAGTGATGCCATCTACTGTGATGGCGACCGTACCCGTGGGCGTGGGTGCGCCCGTGCCTGCGCTAGCCGCGAACACGATGGCGGAGGTGTGGCCTGTGTACACCGGGTTGGGCTGCGCGGCCACGGCGACCGTTGCCGCAGGGTACACCGTGACCGTGGTGGTTGCGGTGTAGGAGTTGTAATAGGGGTCGCCCGCGTAGCTGGCAGTAATGGTGTGTGTGCCCGCTGCCAGGCCGGTCAGCGTGGTGTTTGCGATTCCGGCCTTCACCACGACTGTTCCGTACGTGGTGCCGCCCTCGCTGAACGTGACCGCGCCCGTGGGCGTGGGATACGTGGAGCCGACGGGCGTGGCCAGCGTCGCCGTCACCGTTACGGGGGCATTGAGCTTGGCTGGATTCGGCGTGCCGGTGAGCGTCATCTGCGGATCCACCTTGACGATGGCGGCAAAGGTGGAGAGGTCGAACAGGCTGAACTCAAGCACCTTTTCCTGGGTTGACAGTGTGCCGCTCGTGCACTCATTCGGGAAGGTAGAGCCGGTGCTGTTGTTGACCGGGCTGACATGGTACTCGTTGTACAGCACACGCCCGTATGTCTTACCCGCACCTGCGCCCACCGGTGTGTCAAAGGACGCCTGGATGGGCAGCTTGTTGCTGTTCAGGTCGATCCATAGCTGCGCATTGCTGCCAAGGCTGCCCAGCGAGGCAAAGACGTTGGTGACGCTGATCTGGCCCAGTGTGGTGGTGGCACCCAGGTTCTGCAGCCACGCTGCCAGGGTTGCGCCGATGGTAAAGGTCTGGTCGATGGTGGCGGGGCCGGCGTCTGCCGTGGCGTTGTCCGCAGCCCAGTTGAAGGTGTTTGTGAAGACCGAGGCATCACCCTTAAGCCAGGCATGGCTGTGATGGTTGATGAAGGCGCGCCCACCAGCGTCCACGAACGACGCAAAGTTGGCCAGTGCGGTGGTCGTGGTCACGTTGTCCTGGTCCGCACCTTGACAGGCAAACAGCAGGAGATCGAAGCTGTTCAGCTGCGTGGTGTCCGTCATCAGCGTGGCTTCGCCAGGCGTGCTGCTGTTGATGCTGGACCCGCCCCGGCTGGTGGAGGAGCCGTTGTTCGCGGTACGTACACCGCCGCCCACGTACAGGTTGATGCGGCCACCGTCGGTAAAATTGGTGAACTCCGCGTCGTCCATGCCCACTTTGCGCAGGACGCACTCCGTGGTTTCGACGGAGCCGGTCACGATGGCAATGTGCGGAATGTAGCCTTCGCTCTTGTTCTTGGGGAAACGCGCAAACCTGTCGCCGGTGGGGTCAGGCGGCACGTTGTCCTGGCACGCCGTCACGCTGCTGATGACGAGCTGCCGCTGCCACTTGCCGCTTTGCAGCACCAGCGGCACAGCCGTGCCTGCAGGCGCGTCGGTGAGGGTAAAGCTGCCGTCATAGGCCGTGGTGCTCTCGGTCAACTGGTCGGTTGGGCGCAGGTCTACCGTGGTCACGCCGTCAGGAATCTTCACCGCGCCGCTGGGGCCGGGCACGTACACCAGCACGTCGGGCAGGGGGTCCTTCCCGTTGGGCGAGTACACCACGCCGCTGATGCTGGTGGTGTTTCTGCCGCCCGCGCAGTTGGTGGGCTTGGTGTACTGCTGCGCCAGTCCCGTTGCACACAACAGCAGGGCGCTGACGGCAGCGGCAGGGCGGCACGATAGCAGGCGGCGAAACAGCGGCATACGCGGCACGACTCGAGAAGAATATGTTTGCAACGCCGGTCTACGGGCGGAACGGCTTGTCAGCAGCATACCGCGGTACATCCTGCGACGGGGAGGGCGCACGTTCTGGTTACGGCGATGGCTTAGCTCTTGGGCGTTTGTCAGGCAAAGTGCCCGCAGTTGGGTCCTAAGTGCCGCAGCGGATGGTGCGCAACCGCTGCATGCAGACAGGCGCTGGCCGGTGTCTGTTTGGTTAGTTGTCCGACGGGCCCGTGGCGGAGTCGATGACGTACGTCTCCACGGGTACCTTTGCGGACCGCAGGCGCAAGCCCAGTTGCTCCTGGATGGCCGTAAAGATGGAGATGTTCTCGCTGCCTGCTGCCTCGGAGAGTTGGGCGCGCTCCGGCGTCCACTGCAGCGTAAAGCGATAGGTGCCGGAGAGGTTTGTCTGGTTTACGACTGGGTGGTCCATGCTGCGCGACAGCCGCTTGGCAAAGCCGTCCATGGTGGCGTGCGTTACCTGCACCGTTATCCGGGTGTTGCTGCTGGAGGTGTTGGTGGACGCTTCGCCGGTATCGTCGGGTTTGAGCTTAGTACCGCCCGGCAGTGGCTCCAGCACATACACCTGCGTGGGCCTCTGCTCAATGTGGAACTTCAACTGAAAGCGCTCGGCAAGTAACTGCGCGAGCATCGCTTCCAGGTCGGCACGGTCGCTCTCCGGTCCTTCCGCAGCCTTTGCCTCTATGTCGAATCGCGCGCTGTCCAGCCAGGCCGGCCCACCTGCAATCTGCTGCGGACTGATCTCGTACGCGCCCACCATGCAGCGCCGCAGCGTCACGTTTTTCGCGCTCAGCCTGCCGTGGCGGGTCGTGATGCCAGAGTCCGGCCCGGATGCGGCGCTGCTCGGCTTGATGGTGGCAACGTCGAACTTTGCCGCGTTCTGCGCGGGCAGCACACCTGGGCTCACAAACAGTGCAAAGGCTAGCAAACGTCTACTCAGATGTCTCACCCGGTCCCCCTTTTACTTCGCACGCGTGCTTGTGACCTGCTACCCAGCGATTGAAAGCCTGTAGACGTACAGCACGCCGTCAATCCCGGACAGCATTGCAGCCGGTTTGCTACAGAGTAGCGAGTGCATGCGCAGCGCATCACGACCCGCAATCGAGGGTTCCTGTGCGTGCAGGCAGCCGTTCTGTATCCGCTCCAGTGCATCTGCGTTGACGACGTACTGCACGTAGTAGTCAACCTTGTAGCTCTGAAGTGTGTTCAGCAGGTCGTCACCATGGCGAATGTGCTGCAGGTAGTTGGCGTCCATCATCAAGCCTTCAGCCTGCAGCACGGGCGATGCAGACAGGTAGCCGAACATGCCCGCCCGGTCGCCCATGGCATACCTGCCAGGGTGGCTCGCCGCAAACTGCTGCAGCGCAGTGTCCTCGTCTGCGATGGCGAACATCACTTTGTCGATGCGGTAGTGGGTGCGTGCCAGTGCCAGCAGCGAGACAAGCAACACTGCAGGCGCAAGCCACCCTACTTTCAACCAGGCCCTTTGTGGGGAGGCGGACGCCCGCCAACGCAGCCAAATCAACACCACTGCGAGAGACGCAAAAAAGGAGAAGCGGAGCGCATAGAGGTACCAGCCCCAAAGCTTCCAGGCACTCACCACCGTCTCCACGGTGTAGAACAGCAGCGGCATCAGCAGCGCGGCCATGAGTACCGGCTTTTCCTGCGGTCGCATGCGTTTACGCAGCAGCAACGCGCCCAGGCAGCCAAGGAACGTAACAGCCAGCAGCGGCAACGTAAAACCAGCGAACGAAAGCCGTAGCTGCAACCACTCGGGTCGCCAGCCATGCCGTAGCTGCTTGGCCGCGCCGGAAATGGGCAGCCACTGGAGGAAGTAGTGGCGGTTGATGGAGAAGTAGACGAGGAGCAGAGGCAACGCACCCGCGCAGAAACCGGCGATGTTGCGGCCGGTCAGCACCCGGCGCATGCCGCGTACGGTGAACAGACTCAGGAGAAAAAGGAACACGAGGATGCCTGCGTCCAACCGCGCCAGCATGGCGAGCGCGCCAAGCAGCCCAAGCAGAGTGCAGCGTCCTGCGGTGTACCGCTCTGGTTCAACGCAGCCCACCACCAGGAACGCTAGGCCCAGCGGCAGCGCCAGCGTCACCTCCATCTGGTAGCTGATGCAGGGCACGCAGGCAATCACCAT
>CALMRM010000211.1:7460-10695 GCA_937871605.1 uncultured Terriglobus sp.
GCGCCAGCGTCACCTCCATCTGGTAGCTGATGCAGGGCACGCAGGCAATCACCATTGCAACGGCAAACGCATTCGAGAGAAAGACGTCCTGCGAAAGCTTGCGAAACAGTGCTCTGGAACACGCAAAAATCGCGACGGAACTGACGACATCCAACGGCCAAAGCAGCCGAAAGGTACCCTGCAGCGTGTGGATGCCGAAGGACGCACAGGTCCACAGCAGGAAGTACAGCGGATGGTAGCCGTTCGTAAGGGTCGTACCGTCGAAGGTGGAGCCGTGACCGGACGCGAGGTTTTGCGCCGCCTTCAGGTAGTAATAGAAGTCGTCCTGCGCAAAGCCCAGCAACAAGCGGTGCGAACGCAACGGCAGCGAGAAGATCCAGGCGGAACAGAGCGTCGCAACCAGCAGTGTTACGGCATTGACCACTGTTGCTATGGTCCGGTCCGGCCCACGCCGAGACTCTGACGTAGCCCCATTGGGCGCAGCTGTACCGTTTGATGTAGGCGTCGAAGTCACCGTCATGATCCAGTCAAGTCTCACACTTGCACGGGTTCAAAGCAATCTCCAGTAGTAGGGTGTCGCGAGAGTGGCGCGTATCAATCGTTGCAGCAGGAAGCTGGAGCCAGTTGGTGCGTATGAGCCTGCGCTGGCAGGCGATGAAGCCAGAAGGCGCGTGCGAACCCACGCTGGTCGCACGCCTAGCTTGGTTGGTGCGTATCAACTGTAGCTGGCATGTGCGTGCGCAGTTGCAAGGCATGGCTATCGCATGAAGCCCTCCCCTTTGTCATCCCGACCGGAGCGAAGCGGAGTGGAGGAGCTTGCCCTGAGCCTGTTGAAGGGACCTGCTTTCTTCCCGGAGCAGCACCGCAGCCAAAGAAAAGCAGGTCCTCTTCGGCAAGCTCAGGGCAGGCTTTCGACTCCGCACTGCGTGCTCCGCTCAGGATGACGATCTGGTAAGTGGTTTAGCGCGCGAGGGGCAGGCTTTCGGAAGGGCATGGCTTCAGCCATGCCACAAAGCCACGGCGAAAGATGGCTTTAGCCGCCGAGGCACGCTTCTAAGCTGACCTCAGGGGCTAAAGCACCCAGTTCGTAAGCAGGCTAGACGGCACAGCTAAAGCTGTGCCCTTCCGAAAACATCAGAGAGAGAGAGAGGCGTTGGTGCCCACGTCTCGCTTCTGAGACGTGAGGGTTATGCGGAGTAGAAATCCCATGTCTCTGCGAAACATGGGGCACCCGCCGGTCCCATCCCATTCGTGATCACGATCAAAGCGTCCTTTCCCGTTTGTCATCCCGACCGGAGAGCTACTTCCTCCCTTGTCATCCCGACCGAAGCGAAGCGGAGTGGAGGGACCTGCTTTTCTTCCGGAGCAGCACCGCAGCCCGAAAGGAAAGCAGGTCCTTCGACTCCGCACTACGTGCTCCGCTCAGGATGACGTTGGTGCTAAATGGATGCGTAAATACAATGCTGTCGAGCTAACGGCTATGAGCAAGAGCGCCTTCAACAAGATCATGCAGGGCCTCAAGGAGGCACATGCCTACGAGAACGGCGAACGTGAAGGCTACAAGGTCACCGTTCCGCCCACCGTCAATGTAAAGACTATCCGCAAGCAGTTGAAGATGACGCAGGCTGCTTTCTCAGACAGCTTCGGCTTCAGCCTGGACGCCGTGAAGCACTGGGAAGGCGGTCGGCGAACGCCGGAGGTGCCTGCGCGGGCTTATCTCATTGTCATTCAGCACAATCCTGCGGCTGTGCTGGAGGCGTTGCGTCAAAAGGCATAGCTGAGTGCCCCACGTCTCACTTCTGAGAAGTGGGATGGGTGCTGAGTAGAATCCCATGTCTCTGCGGGACATGGCTTGTAGAAGGCTTTAATGTTTCTGTTCAATCTTGCGGATTGACGAGTACTCACTGAATGAGTAAGCGGTTCGCTTATTCAAGCAGTACGCTGTCCACGCAAACAGTTCTGCAATGTCCGGGCTTTGACTGCGAAGATCGTTCACATGCTCCCAATCAATCGTGGAGCGCTCACGAGCCGAGCCGAAGCTCGTGACGGTGATGGCTTGCGAAACACGCTCCTCAAACTCAACATCTTGCATCAGCTTAATAGCTGAAGCGCCCGGCAGCGTGTCGAGAACCTGCTCAGACAATCCGTAGGAAACAATCAACACGTCGTATGAGCTGCCTAAGCGGGCTAATTCATCGCGTACTGTCTTATCTGTAATTGGAAAAGCAGCTGCCAGTACAGCTTGATGGGCCCATTTCGAGTTACTTACACATTGAAAAAAGTTCTCTCGGAATGTCGCAGCGGACAGCTCCACCTTTAACTCGAGGCTGTGCAGTTTGAATGGTGGTTCTCCCAAGCTGCTTCGCACAGCAAGAAGATCCGGGTCAAGCCTATATGAGCCGCTTTCGGTTGCTTTTCCAACTTCCCATCGCAGCAGGACGAGATCGGGGAATTTCCATTGGTTCACACCGGCTTCTCTCCTAGCCGCTTTCGTGTGCTCGATATGTAGTGGGTATTCATGGTTCTCAATCTCCGCGTAGCGGCTCACGATTGAGCGAAACTTCTCCTCGCGTTGCTGTTCCCGACCGCTGCTCTCTTCCTGATTGCTCGAATATGCCTTCGGTAGGACAGGAGAGTTCTCCTTGATAGGTGATGAACTAAGGCCTACGCAAATAGTAGCCATGCCCGCCAGTGACCTTCGCTATGACTGTTGACGAATCCCTGGACATGTCAGAAAAGTGCTGCCGTAAAGAATTGTCCGCGTAAGTGCCAGAAAGATGAGGTTTAACCTCCGATACAAGTTTTGTGCCGAGTGTCGCCTTCGTTGGATCGGAAGATAGAACTTTAGGCAAGATCGCATTTAGCTGGTTCCAAAGACTAGGCATCTTAGCTCCTTACCGCCGTGCGCAGATGCAACTCTCGCATCTGTTGCTCTGTGGGTGGGCTGGGGGCGTCGACCATCAGGTCTACGGCCTTGGCGGTTTTGGGGAAGGCGATGACTTCGCGCAGGCTGGTGGCACCCGCCAGCAGCATGACGATGCGGTCCAGGCCGAGGGCGATGCCGCCGTGTGGTGGCGTGCCGTACTCGAGGGCTTCTAAAAAGAAGCCGAAGCGTTCACGGGCTTCTTCATCGGACATGCCGAGCGAGCGGAAGATTTCTGCCTGCACGTCTTTGCGGTGAATACGGATGGAGCCGGAGCCGAGTTCGAGGCCGTTGAGCACCACGTCATAGGCC
>CALMRM010000212.1 GCA_937871605.1 uncultured Terriglobus sp.
CTTCAGGTGGTTGCGTAACAGCTTGAAAATATCTGCGGCCATGGTGCGCTTGTCGTAGCCCCCGGTGGGCCTGGACGAGTCGCCTGCGCCGCGGTAATCCGGTGCGACGACCCGCCAGCCGTCACGAACCAGGGGACCGATCACGTGCCGCCACTCATACCAGGTTTCCGGATACCCGTGCAGCAGGACCATGGTGCGTGTGCCAGTACCTGCATCGACATAGTGCAGGCGGACGCCCGGCTCTAACTCTGCCGTTCCGTGCGCCAAAGGAGGCATGCCTGGATGTTCCATCTCAATCTCCTGTAGTCTCTGCGAGCTTGTTGGGGTACTGCACAAAATGTCAGGCCCGGATCTCAACTCCGACGCAGCAGAAAGCGATCGGCAATGGCGACGAGCCCTGTACCTTGGTGGTGAAGGCAATGGCGTTGGACATGGCCGCAGAGACCGCATGCTCTTCGTCCGGGCTGTCGACGGGCAACACAAAGTCCTCGCCACTGGCGACACCCCTGTGCGGATCGAAGCGACGGACGACAACATTGAACTTCTTAAGCTCCATTACTTCTCCTGTTCGTGACTGCTATTTAGGGGTGCCAATCTCTTTGGCGTAGTTGAACCACCGTACTGTCCCCTCGTTAGTCATGCGCCTTCTTTTCTGAGCGGCAATGCTAAAGAGAACGAATCAAGCGGCGAACGCCTTCCGTTACCGCGCCATACAGCACGTTGCCTGAAAGTCCACCCAGATGCTGGACAGGCGTTCGCTCTTGAGGCGGAGGCACATAGCGGATCGCCGGCAGCACGACCTCGCTGGCTCCGGTGAACAGCGCCGCGCCGTATAACGTGCCGGCGCCGGCGGTGACAGCGGGCAGATACTCTGCCACTGCGCCATACGCACCCGCACAGAGGATACCGAACGCAAACTCTGTAATCGGGGCTGCAGCTCTTCGCTGCTTCCGGGTCAGGTCCAGACCGACTGCTCCGGCGACGACGTCGGCGGTTCTGGTATGAGCTTTCTCGAACATTCCGAGGAGCGCCTCCTGCTGCTCGCCGTAGCTGCTGTTCAGATCGAATTTGCTTTCCGCTGCCTGGGTGGCCTTCAACGACGAGGTCTGGAAGACGTTCAGGACGATGGTGCCTACAGCACCGCCAAGCGCACCGGCCAGGAACCCCAAGGCAAGCGAGCGTTTCTGTTGTTGCATGAATCTCCTTCCGGCAAGGGGGAGCCACTTTGACCTCACGGCCAGGGTTAAACAGGAACCTCAGATACGCTCTTCG
>CALMRM010000213.1 GCA_937871605.1 uncultured Terriglobus sp.
AGATGGGATAGCGAACAAGCAGCTATGTTCCTCTCGTCGATGCCGCTTTACAGGACCGTAGGTGAGCCGTGGAAATGACCGGGTTATGCAAAGGGTGGAACGGTAAATCTGTCCCACCCTTCCGCGATAGAGCTGTTTCTCACCCTTCGCACAGGCGCTTGCAAGACGCTGATGAAGCTCGCATCTCACAACCACGACGAAATCGCTTCAGGGGAGCAGCAGCAGTTACGGCATCACTTTAGGAGTAAAAGGGGAAACGTTCTGGGAGGTTGGCATGCCTCCATCGCACCTACGGCTTTGTCTCCGCGATGGCCTGTGCAAACGTCGGGGCCGGCCTTTCGTCTAGCGCCGTTACACACATCCGCGATTGGAACCATGGGTAGGCAGGGCTCGGCCCCAGCTTCTCGTAATTTGCGTTGAAATAGGTTTCCACGTCCTGGCCTGCCGGTACGGGGTTCGGCGCATGCTGGAGAACGCCGCCAAAGATTGCCCGCATGTGCACCAGCAGCTCCGGATCTTTCTCTCGCCAGTACGCCCCCGCCAGCCGGTTTGCTCCCAGTTCCAAGCCATACGGATTGCCTTCAAAAGAAGCATGCTTGCACGCTTCAACCCAGTGCCCCATTTCATGCACAAAGATCCAATGGTGTGCACTTGTCTCGAACTCATTGCGCCCTGCGTCTTCGGTGGCCCCGGGGCCTGCAAGGCGAACAAAGAACTGCTTACCTGCCTCGCTCATCTGGGACCAAGCCGGAGTCAAAAGCTCATTGCTTCCGCTCCTGTAGTTCCCAAATGAGGGCACATCCACCACGATGATTTTTGGCGGAGCGATGTCGCACTTCAATCCCGCCGCAACAGCCGCTTTAACAAAGGCGTCCCGAGTAGCTGTGACCTGCACCCGCGTGAGTTCGACGTCTGTCTCTTGGGAACCGATGTTCTGCGCGAGCATAGGCGATGCCAGTAGAAGGCCAACCACAAACGACACCACTCGTCCCGAACCACGCATCGCCAACCTCCGTCAGTCGCTGATCTCGCCCAGTGTACCGACTGACCAACACGGTGCTACGCAAAAGTACGAAGGCAAACACTTTTGACGGCTCGCTGTGTGAGACTTCCGCGCCCGGAGAAGTCTTGAACAGCGCACAGGCGTTGCGGTCCGGGTCCTGCCGGTGGCGGCTTGCCGGGCGTACTATGTTGCGCATGCCTGGAGAGCTCAATCGCCGTGCGTTTCTTCGCGGATCTGCCGCTGCCGCTGCGCTGGCCCCTGGTGCGGGCGCTCTTTCACAACAGCTTGCGGCAGCGTTTCAGCAGCAGTCGCTCATTGCGCCGGGGCCATTTCAGCCCACCTACGAGTCGCTGAAGCAGTACCGCACGCCGGAGTGGTTTCGCGATGCGAAGTTCGGCATTTGGGCGCACTGGAGCGCGCAATGCGTGCCGGAGCAGGGCGACTGGTTCGCCCGCCGCATGTACTTGCAGGGGGACAAGGATTATGACTGGAACCTGAAGAACCACGGCCACCCATCCAGGTACGGCTTTATGCAGTATGACCACTTATGGAAGGCCGAGCAGTGGCAGCCGGAACAGCTGATGGGCCTGTACCAGGCGGCAGGCGCCAAGTACTTTTTTGCGCTCGCGAACCATCACGACAACTTCGATACCTATGACTCGACGTACCATCCATGGAACTCGACAAAGATCGGTCCCAAGCGCGACATCATCGGCACGTGGGCTAGGATTGCGCGCGCGCACGGCATGAAGTTCGGTGTGAGCAATCACAGTTCACACGCGTGGCACTGGTTTCAGGTGGCGTACGGCTACGACGCGGTGGGCCCCATGGCAAACGTGCGCTATGACGCCGCCACGCTGACCAAGGCCGATGGTAAAGGGCAATGGTGGGAGGGGCTGGATCCGCAGGTGCTCTACACCGGCCGCAACGCGCTGGCCATGCCTGACGGCACAAACACAATCGAGGCGCAGAACGCCTGGCACAAAGCGCACGACGGCACATGGCATGAGGAAGACCCGCCCGAAAACCCGCGCTTCGCCGAGCTCTGGTACCTGCGCTGCAAGGACTTGTTCGATAAGTACAACCCTGACCTTGTCTATTTTGATGACGAGGAGTTGCCGCTTGGCGACAAGGGCTTGCGTGTCACGGCGCACCTGTACAACAGCAGCATCCGGCAGCATGGATCGCAACAGGCCGTGATGTTCGCGAAGAAGCCGAAGCCGGAACATCGTGGTGCCTTTACCTACGACATCGAACGCAGCCGCTCAACGGAGATTCTGGCAGACCCGTGGCAAACAGACACCTGCATCGGTGACTGGCATTACCGGCGCTCCCTGTTTGAGGAGCACACGTATAAAACGCCTGCGACTGTCATCGCCCTGCTGATTGACGTGATCAGCAAGAACGGCAATCTCCTGCTCAGCATTCCGGTGCGCGGCAATGGTGCCATCGACGAGGATGAGCATGCGTTTCTGCAGGAGATGGCATCGTGGGTGCCGAAGCACGGCGAGGCCATCTACGGCACGCGCCCCTTCACCGTATTCGGGGAAGGGCCGCCCGAGCCTATCGAGCAGAACTTCAGCGAGAAAACGCGACAGCACACGGCGGAGGACATCCGCTTCACCACCAAGGGCAACCTGATCTACGCCTTTGTGTTGGCGTGGCCGACGGAGGGCAAGGTCCGCATCAAGACGCTGCGCCGCGGCGGGGAGCATGCGCCCGCACGCATCCAGCGGATAGAGTTAATCGGCGGCACAACGCCGCTGCGCTACGCGCAAACGGCGGACGCACTGGTGGTGACCATGCCGCCGGACAAGCCGAATCCTTACGCGTATGTGCTGCGGATTACGACGTAATGTAGGACTACGCCGCTACCATTCTTCATCCTGAGCGGAGCACGCAGTGCGTAGTTGAAGGACCTGCTTTCTTTCCAGGCTGCAGTACTTCTCGGGGCAAACAGCAGGTCCTTCGACTCCGCTGCGCTCCGCTCAGGATGACGCATGGTAGGTAGTACCACATGTTTAGAGTGCACTGTTTGGAGAGCTTTATTCAACGTCATCGTACCTCTGCTGCGCTGCTGGTCTTAGGCGTGCTTGCCTCTACCGCGGCGCACGCAGCACCTGAAACTTGCAGATCTCTCGTGGCTGCCCGGTGATGCCGCGCAACAGCGCCAACTACTACGAGGCAGTGCGCACAACCGTTGGCCCCGCGGCAAGCGATGCAGGCCACCGGCTCTACCTGGTGCCGGGCATGAACCACTGTGGCGGCGGCGATGGACCCAGCCACTTCGACATGTTGCACGCACTAGAGCAATGGCGTGAACAGGGCCATGCGCCGGACACTGTTGCCGCTACGCACCAGGCGAACGGGGTGGCAGATCGCACGCGCAACCTGTGCCCGTACCCGCAGGTCAGCCGATATAACGGCGTGGGCGACGAAGCCGTGGCGGCGAGTTACAGCTGCAAGCCAGCAGCACGCAGTAGCAAGTCGGCGCTATAGGACGGCTGCCCTGTTCCACGGAGACGTTAGACAGTCGTGATTGGCTTCGCAGCCAGCAGACCCGCAAAGCTTTGACGGTAGCCGGCAAACACTACGAGCCACAGCACAAGTGCAAACAGGCCGGGTGCAATGGCACCTGGATCCATGGTGATGTGGTACGCCAAGATGTTGATGATTTCCGCCGCCAGAATGATGAGCGCCAATGGCACAAAGAAGCCAGCCAGCAACAGCACGCCCGCGAGGAGCTGAAAGGCGAAGAAGAAATATGCAAAGCCGGACGCACCCACCGCGGTGAAGAACTGGATGGCCAGTGGGTTGGCGGGTGGCGGCTGATGAATGAAGTGCAGGAAGCCGTTCAAACCAAACACGGTAAACATAAGCCCCAGCAGAACGCGCGCAATCAGGACAGCATACTTCATAGTGGACCTCCGGTGAGAAATGCCTCGATACTTCGACATCGAAGCAGACTGAGCATCGGATTGGCGCAGCGTTCAAAGGGATTCAGAAAGTCTTTGCAGTGGGAGCAGGCTGGAAGTACCGGCGAGCCAGCGCATACAGCGGCACGCCCAGCAGTGCGATAAGCAGCGCAAATAGCGATGCGGGTATACGCCGCACATGCTCGTCGCGCGCGGCCCATAGCGCGAAAGCGGTAAGCGCCACCGGTCCACTGCCCAGCAAAAGTGCAACCCACGCCGGGCCAGGCACGCGAAAGGGGCGCACGAGGTCCGGCTCACGGCGGCGCAGTACTACCAACGCGGCAAACTCCAGGATGAGCGACATGCCCCACAGCAGCACGTCGATGCTGATGAGTCGCTCGAACGTCAGGTTCAGTGCGAGTGCCCAACAGGTGGCGCACAGAAGCAGCGCAACCCAAGGCACGCGGGCTGCGTTGCGGCGGGTGAGTACGCTCGGCAGCAGGCCATCGCACGCCATGGCGTAGGGCAGTCGCGTGTAGCTGAGGGTGAGCGCGTTGAAGGTACCCATACTGTCCAGCGACCCAGCCAGCACCACACACACCGCCAGCGCGCTGCCGCCCAGCAGGTGTGCCGCGTCGACCCAGGCGCCGGTGGTGAAACGATCCGGCGGAATGCCTGCCCAGGCCACGGCGGCGATTGGAATCAAGTACGTAAGCATTACCATGCCAGCAGCCAGCAGCATGACGCGTGGGTAGGTGCGCTGCGGGTCGTCTACCTCGCTGGCGATGGTGGTGGCGTTGTCCCAGCCCATGTAGTTCCACATGGCGACAAGGATGGCCGCTGGCAAGTTTAGCTGCGCGGGCGGTCCCAGCGCGGCGTGTGCGACGTGGGCACCCGTCCACACGGCGAAGCCGGTCAGCGCGACAAAGGGGCATAGCGCCACCAGCCACATCCACACCGAACCCTCACCCACCGACGCAGCCCCGCGCAGGTTCCAGAGCGCCGCGAGCACCACCACTGCAAGTTCAAGCAGCAGTCCGCGATGTCCGGCGGTCAACGCAGGGGCGATCCGGCCCAGGTATGACACAAAGATCGTCGGGTAAATGGCCATGTCGAAGACCGAAGCAGCCAGTGAAAGCCACGCCTCCTGAAAGCCCCAGAACGGCCCCATGGCACGGCGCACCCAGGCGTAGAAGCCCCCCTCCTCCGGCACGCTGCTAGCTAGTTCACCAATCATCAGTGCGGTCGGCAGGCTCCAGAGGAAGGGCAGTACAAACAGGAGGGCGAGCGCGCGACCATACCCGGCAAAGCCAATGATGTCTTCAAGCCCATATGGACCGCCAGACACCATGAAGTACGTGGCTGCCAGCAGCGGCAGCAGCCGTAGCCTGCGGACACGCTGCGCGGGTTTTTGGGTGGGTGCAATGCTCATGGGGTCGGCAGGCACAGTCTACACAGGCTGTTTAGCCTACTCACCGCAGCGGCATACGGCTGGAGGCTGACAGTGTGGCTTCTCAACTCTGTCAAGAGGCTTACGGCGCATGTGCCACGCTATGAATGGTTTAGCGATGCCGATGACTTTTGCTCCAGTCGCTAGACTGAAAGAGCAGAACATCTTTGCAGCGGGCCGTCAGCCATGGCGGTCCGCTGTTTGTTTTTGGGAGGGTCCGACGTGCAAGATCTGCTTACCCCGCCGCTGCTGAAGGCTGCCATGCCACAAGCCAGCGAGCCTAACGTGCTGCGCTTTGAGCCGGAACTGGTGAAGACGATGGCACGCTACAGCATCACGGGCATGCTCCGCAGGGCTCATTTTCTGGCACAGGTGGCGCAAGAGAGTGGCCAGCTGTCCTTCACAGAAGAGCTTGCAAGCGGTGCCGCGTACGAGGGCCGCACCGATCTGGGCAATGTGGAGCCAGGCGACGGCGTGCGTTTCAAGGGCCGGGGACTCCTTCAGATTACCGGCCGCAGCAACTACCTTGCCTACTCTCATGCGTGCGGGCATGACTTGCTGTCTGGCAACAATCCCTTCCGGCTTTCCACCGATCCGGCACTGGCGGCGGACGTTGCCGGCTGGTTTTGGCAGGTACACAAGCTGAACGCCCTGGCCGACTGCGATGACATCGAACGCATCACGCGGCGCATCAACGGTGGGCTAAACGGCTTGGCTGAGCGGCGAGCCTTTCTGGCGCAGGCAAAAGCAGTCATCGAGCATGCAGAGCACACAACAACAGCAGCCCACCCCAGCGGACCGGCACCATTGGAGGCGGTCCCAACAGCCGTCCAGATTTCGGCTGCCGCAAGCGCCACGCGAACTGCCCCCACGCCCATACGCGGGACTGCTATGCCAAAGCCAAAGCGCGCGAGGGGAGGGGTGACCGACACCCGAGCAGCTGAGCTCAAGGACAGGCAGTACCGGAGCGCAGCGTAGCCACGCTATAATCAATCGTGTTTCCGCACCGTCGCGGCCTGCGACAGTGCCAAACCTGTGGAGAGTTGGCCGAGTGGCTGAAGGCGGCGGTTTGCTAAACCGTTATAGGGTCAAAAGCTCTATCGGGGGTTCGAATCCCCCACTCTCCGCCATACACCCTGTAGAGTCTTGCCGAATGAGCCACTTAGCCGCCTAAGTGGCCTATTGTGTTTGCGTTAGCCCTCAAAGCGATGCGTCGCAATCGGCAGCGACCCGCAGTCATCCGCAGCGCAGATTTTCAGCTTTAGCCTAACCGCAAACCGTAACCGAAAGCGGCAAAGGTAGGTGAGCCAGCGCTGCTCAAGCCTGCTCTAGCTGTTCACAAACAGCGAACGTACCTAGTATGATTGCGCAACCATCCTAATAACTCTGAGCCTGGTACCTGTCCCCTCCCATGCAGCCAGTTCAAAAATCACATCAAATCAGACGTGCGAAGCGGTGGCTGCGAAAGGAACGCGAGTGGATACGCGGTTTTTCTGTACCGGACGCCGCCTTTACAGGCAAAAGCATGCTGACTTCAAGTCCACCTCGCTTAGGTTGAATGCGCCCTGCAGACTGTCACCGCATTTGGTCCTTTCCGCTCGTCACCTTAGCGGCAGCTTTGATCAGCAGCGCGTTTCGTCCCGGCTGCCCAGAACATCGGCGGCTCTGACAATCGCCTGCATCTCCGCTGGATCCTCCAAATTATCAGAGACAAGCTCGAACAGTCCCTCCGGTGTACGCAGCACCGCTTCCAACTCGCGGAGAACGATGCCTTCGATCTCCTTGGCAAGCAGACGTGGCCTGTCTGAAGGTCGTAGCCCAACGGCACGGTACCGCCCATCCACATGCCCTTGCGCTTGGAGGCGACGATCTTGTCCTGGATGCGTTCGCCCGTCACCTCCCGCTCGAACTGCGCGAACGATAGCAGGACGTCAAGGTGAGCCGACCCATCGCTTATAGCATTGAACTGCTGCGTCGCATACGCAACAGTCTTTGAGTTAGCAGCTTGTGCGCGGATGACTCAACGCATTAAGTAAATCGTCGATCGCGATGCACACGATTCCTACAAAGCGTGCCATCCGGATCAAGCGCTTCCGATTAGCAGCCAGCTGTGAATCAGTCTGTCGAAACTGGATACGTAACGTGAGTAACAGTCGCTAACTGACTGGGGCAAAGAGCCATGAGAGTTCGACGTACACCACGAACCAAGAACTGTTTCTTGCCGAAGGATATGATTGTTCATGACGAAAAGGGCTTCGTTGGGTCTTGTGTGCTGGCGTGCGCCGGCTTGTTGATGCTAGCGGGGAGCGCTCCAGGGCAGGTTGATTCCACCCTCTATGCCGGCCTTAGGTGGCGTAACGTCGGACCGTTTCATGGCGGCCGGATCTCCTCCGTCACGGGTGTCGTCGGCCAGAGCGGCACGTCTATGTTGGTACGCCCATGGGCGGCATTTGGAAGACCACGAGCGGCGGCGTGACCTGGTTTCCGCTATCGGATCAGGAGACCAGCTTCGACAGTGTTGGCGCCATCCAGGTCGCACCCTCGACTGCAGAGATCGTTTACGCCGGAACCGGCGACCCGATCAGCGGAAGCCTGGGCAACGGCATGTGGAAGTCCACCGACGCCGGCGCAAACTGGAAGCATATTGGACTTGAAGACACTGTAAAGATCAGCAGCATCGTCGTCGATCCGATCAATCCTAACTTGGTGGTGGTCTCCGCGCTGGGTGATGCCTCGCACCATGGCGGCGGTGTCTACCGCTCCACGGACGGCGGTGAGACCTGGACGGGCGTTCTGAAAGCCGCAGACTACGATGGTGTGCGCGATCTGCAGTCGGCCTTTGACGCGCCAAACGTCATGCTGGCAGCGACGCAGGGCACCGGGGGCGGACGAGGCGGCCCCCAGGTCAAGATCAAACCACCGATTACCTATAAATCAACCGACGAGGGTCTCACGTGGAGTCCGCTGAAGATTCCGCCGTTCGAAGGCCGCGTTGCGCTGGCAGTTGCGATGCAGACCAAGGGGCAGCGCCTCTACATCGTCGGGAACAATATCGAAAACGGCTCAGGACTCTACCGCTCCGATGACGGTGGATCGACCTGGAAGCACATGGCCGGTAAGGACACGCGCATCAGCAACGGCCAGGGCTCCTATTCGAGCGGCGTCTTTGTGGACTCGCAGAACCCAGACATCCTGTACACCATGAGCACCGCCATGTACCGCTCCACTGATGGCGGTGTCACCTTCCAGCCTTTCAAGGGCGCGCCCGGCGGTGAGGATTACCACAAGCTATGGGTCGATCCGACCAACGGCCACCGCATGCTGGTGGGGTCTGACCAGGGCGCAAGCGTCACCCTCGACGATGGTCGTACCTGGAGCCTCTGGTACAACCAGACCATCTCGCAGGTCTACCACGTCGCGACAGACAACCAGTATCCGTACTGGATCATGGCGGCCCAGCAGGACACCGGCGCGGTCATGATTAGTAGCCGGGGCACCTTCGGCCAGGTGAACTTCACGGACTGGAGCCCTCTGCCGTCCTCCGAGTTCGGCATTGTTACGCCCGACCCCAAGAATCCCCACATCATCTACGGTGTCGGTTACGGGCCGGGCGGTGGCGGCAGCGGCATGATCAAGATCGACATGACGACCGGCCAATGGCAAAACGTTGCGCCAAACTTCGGTGCCGATGCCCTGAAGTATCACGCCGGCCGTGACTTCCAGAAGCAGTTCGACCTGGCGTTTGAACCTTCCGCGCTCTACGTTGCGTACCAGTGCCTGATGGTGACGCGGGATGGTGCCCATACGTTCAAGGCTGCCAGCCCCGACCTGACCACCGCCAAAGGTGCGCCTCAGCAGGCCTGCGGAACGGCCCCGCTGGTGCCGCCGCCCAGTCCCGCCACGGGGCCAACGCCGCCACCTCCGGGCGTGGGAACACCAACACCAACGCCGCCAGCCCCATCGGGCACTTTCACGCCAGAGGTGGCAATGGACCTGGGACAGCGCGGCATCCTGGGCGAGGCCGCCCTGGTTGACTTCTCAATCTCGAAAGTCAAGCGTGGAGTGATCTGGACCGTGAGCAGCAATGGTCAAATCTTCAACACCATGGATCAGGGCAAGACCTGGAACAATGTGTCTAACTTGCCTGAGGTGCCGGCGCGCACCCTCTTCAGCACGATTGTGGCCGGCGACGATGTGAATACCGCGTACCTTGTAGGCCGTGTCGCGGCTGGACCTGCCGCTGCTGTGAACGCGTCGTCTTCCGCCAACACGCCCCCTACCACGGTGGATGTAGACGTGCCGCTGATCTGGCGCACTATCGATGGCGGCAAGAGCTGGACTAGCATCATCAACGGTCTGCCCAAGGATGAACGCACAGGAAGCTGGGTGAACAGTCTTCGCGCCGATCCGGTGCAGCCCGGCCTGCTGTTCGCTGGTACTGAGACGACTGTCTATGTCAGCTTTAACAATGGCGACCACTGGCAGACGCTGCGGCAGAACCTGCCTAGCACCTCCATCCGCGACCTGACGGTGCACACGGACCACCACATGAACGACCTGGTAATCGGTACGTACGGCCGCGGCTTCTGGGTTCTCGACGACATTACGCCGCTGCGTGACATCGCTGCGCACGCGCAGACCATCGCCTCGTCGAAGGCGTACCTGTTTGAACCTGAGGAGGCCATTCGCGCCCGCAACAACAGCAACTGGGATCAGCCCTTCTCGATCGAAGTGCCGCATGCGGTGAATGTACCCTACGGCGTCATCGTGGACTATTTTCTAAGCAGTGAACCAAAGGTCCCGGTACAACTGCAGATCTTTGACGCCATAGGCAATGCCGTCCGCACCATGACAAGCGTACTGCCGCCGCCCATCACGGGCGAAGAATATCCCCGCTACTGGCTGGCCACGCCCGAGTCCCGCGCCCTTGGCGCGAAGGCCGGCGAGAATCGGATCAACTGGGACATGTACTACGACGATCCCCCGGCGGTGCGGCACGATCTGGAAAACGAGATGAACATGACGCCTGGATCCACCACTCCCGGGCCGCACGGGCCACAGGTAATCCCAGGTGTTTACACACTCAGGTTGACCGTTGACGGTCAGGTCTACACTCGCAATGTCACCATCACGAATGACCCGCGCGTCGGCCAGAGCAGAGAGCTGATGGCGGCGTTGGGTGCTCAAAACCAGCTCACCATGCTTTCGTATCGAGGCATGCAGCAGAGCTTTCAAGGCCATGACGAAGTCAATGCGGTCAGGGACCAGCTTGCCGCCCTAAGGAAGGGCGCTCTGCCAGACGACGTTTCGGCGCAGGCCAAGCTACTCGACGCGTCCCTGCTCAAGGTTGGCGGCGCGTTACCAGCGGGTGGCGGCTTCCGCCGTGCCGCTGCCGAACCGGGCGCGCTGCAATCCTATTTCGACATGAACAACGAGTTCAGCACCATGGTCAGCATGATGCAGGTCGGCCTCGATATGGCACCCACACCTACGCAGATCAGCACGTGGCAGCTTGACTGTAACAACCTGAACCGAGCCAATGAGGCGTGGCGGACCGCGCAAAAAGAAGTCACTGACTTCAACACGCTGCTGGTCAAAAACCATCTGCAGGAACTCAAGCCGGTGAACACCCACATGACCGACGAATCATGCAAAGTCGAAATCGGCAAGAGCTGAGCACGCCCGATTCGCAGGAGCTTGTTTGTCGCCTGAGAATGTGGCGAAGCTGGTGAGACTGCCTCGCTTGGACGCCTCGTTAGAGTGGTGCGTATGACGTTGCTGGATCTGTGCTCGTACCTTGGTCTCGGCGCTATGGGTGCGGCGACAGCCAACCTGCTGCTCGGCATGCTGTTGTCGCTGCGTTATAGTCC
>CALMRM010000214.1 GCA_937871605.1 uncultured Terriglobus sp.
GCGTTGATGATGGCCAGGCTGCCGGGCAGAAGGAGTGCGCCGCCCGCGCCTTGAAATCCGCGCGCCGCGATCAATGCGGTGATCGAGTTGCTCACGCCGCAGCACGCGGAACCGAGCGCAAACAGGGCGACGCCGATCAGGAAAATTTTGCGCCGGCCATGTATATCGCCGAGCGATCCGCCCACCAGAAGAAGCGAACACAGGAAAAGCGCGTAGGACTCCACGATCCACTGCATCTGATTGGCAGTCGCGTGGAATGCACCTTGCATCGCCGGTAGCGCAACAGTAATCGCGCTTCCGTCGATAAAGGCCATGCTCGATGCAAGAATCGTGGCCGCAAGCCCCCAGCGGCCATACACCGCGCCCGGACCCGAACTGCTTTTATGGCTGTCGGTCGATCTTGTCTGCAGAAGCTCTCCCGTGACAGTTCACGCTTGACGCGAAGGAATGTGTTTCGGCGACCATCTGCGCGTGAGAACTGCCGACGCATACGCGTTCACGCAGGCAGACATGCTGGAGCCCCGCTCCTGACAATACCATCGTCGCGGGCCGGGCACCCAGCAGCTCACGAGCGTGGGTTCCATGTGGCTTTCTTAAAACACGCGTTTTATGCGCCCAGGCGAGCGAGTTGACGAGTGCTGGTCCGCTTGCTAAGCCGGGCGCGCCGAAGAAACGTGAGCTATTTGTCGAGGCACAGCGGTCGGACGTCGTCTCGCAGGGGTACCGGCAGGAACACTGGGCAACATCTTGGTTGCGCGGCTAGGACACAACCGCTCGCCCGCGAATCCCACTATACAGAATAAGCATTATCAGACATAGCTTCTACAGACGGCTTCTGCTCCTGACAGCCACTTGCTTACTTGGCGTACCAAAGGCCTGTCGAAGGCGTGTAGCACGCGCGGTATGGTGTGCCAGCGGCGGCAGCGAGCGTACTTTTGAACTGACCCAGGCCCGTACCCGCCAGGAATGTCACCGCCACGTCCGTAATGAAGTCCACGCATCCGCCCGCACCCGCACCCGCTCGCGCCGCCATGCCAGGTAGCGGCGTCATGGTGTGAATGGGCTGGGTCCCGGTGATGTGGAAGAGGCCCGTGGCGGGTGTGATGGTGTCGGCTGCCACAACTGTGCTCTCGACGACACCATTGCCGCCGCTCACCATCGTGCATGGTGTGCCGGCGCCCTGCGATGTACCGAGAGTCACAGTGGTGGCATTCTCCATCGCATTGGGTGTAAGTGGACACCCGCTGAACCCGGCCGTTAAGCCCTGTGGAAAGACAAGGCCTGCGGCTCCATTGGGCGAGTTCCAGAATTTGTAGACGAACGATTCCCGTGCGTAGCGGCCCGTGTGGCTGTACACCTTCGCGTGTTCGTTTAAGTTGTTGAAATACCCTTCACCTGTGCTCCAGTTGGCCCACACCGCCCACTCCGCGTCTTTGGGGCAGCCAGGCTCAAACACAGCGGGGCCGCCCTGGCAGTTGTAGGTGATCAGCAGCCCCCGCTTTGGCGCGAAGGCAGATGTCATCAGCGAGTTGAAAGCGCCAAGCTCCTTGAGATCGCCGTACGCACCCACCGGCAGAATGTCCGGTAGCGGATGCATGCCTGTCCCGGCCACGGTTCGGTCGTGCCGGTTCGCCAATTGCACGGCAAAGATGGATGGAACATTGTCATTGACCACCACACCATCAATCTTGCTGTTGTAGCTGAACTGTGTGGGAAAGATGAAGTCGTCACGCACATACAGGCTGGTGCTGGGTGGCAGCAGTTCAGACACTGTATGGCCCGGTTGCAGGGCGAGTACGTTCCAACCAAGCCGCATGTAGCCATCGTGGCTGGCGCCGGTGCCTGCTTTTGCAGGATCCTCCGTGCTGGCGACGTAGGCGGCGTCGTAAATGGCAATGCCGTTCGTACCCGCGGCAGTGTAATTCTTGGCAAACCACTCCAAGCTCGCGCCACCGCGCTGCCCGCCACCAATGGCCGTCCAGTACACCGTGTCTGCTGAGGCGTTACCCAGGATGGCATATCCGATGTTGCTGCCTGTATACGTCCTGTCCAGCGTAAGCACGGCCTCTCGGGGCGTGGTGAAAAAGATCAGCGGCGCCCCGGAGGCGCTGCTGTGGGGCCAGCGATGCCCTTGCAGCGTCAGGACCGCACCGTTGGCGGTGTAGGTACCGCAGTCGATCTCCGCGCTGAATGGACCGTTGATGCACCAGGAACCAGCTTTCGGCACAGGTCCGGTTGCCCCTGCAATGGTGACTGCGACCGTGTCGCCGTTCAGTGCGTCAGCCGTATCTGGCACGCCCGCCGGTATGGTGGCGTGCACCGTCACTGCTAGGTTGGGCGAGCCACTCAGGTGCATGATCCCCAGCGCAGAAGCGCTCGGAACGGTCAGAGCGGTCACCGTGCCGCGGTACACCGGGCCTGCGGTCTCATCAATCAACCAACGCTGCCCGCCCGAGCAGTTCATGTCTTCCATGGCTGCCATGCCGCAGTTGTCGGTCGGCTTGGTCATGATTTCGCTGCGGTCACCCGTCACGGTCGTGAGCGTTCCGGTGTAGCTGCGCACGGGCATGACTGCGTCGTGGTACAGCTTGCAGGCCTCGTCGGAGGATGCCGTCAACGCGCAAATCGTGTTCCAGTAGTTGCGATAGCCGCCAAAGTCGCCCGGGCTGAGCTTGGCCGCAACGACATTCCGTGCCTCGGAGATGCCAGGGGTGGCGAAAATATCGACTTGAGAGGTCGCGTGAAACGACCGCAGATACACAGAGTTGTTCAGCTGATTGCCAAAGCCCACGTTGCGACCCAACGTATTGTCCAGCACAAGCTGCGGTGCTGCATTGATGGAGCCATCACCCTTGGCCGAGCCCTGCCCCGCCCTGGTGTAGGTAGGCGAGAATACCTGAGCCGTCTGCGCCCAGGAGCTTGTGCCCTCTGCCCAGAGACAGACCAACAACAGGCAAAATACGACAGCTCGCATGGTCACGCTCCTGTGCCGCCTGCCACTCCAGACGGTCTCAGGATCATAATCGGTGCCCAATGGTCCTGCCAGCCACTGCTGACTGGCTGCTGCGTGTAGAGTCACATGCTGAACACGGCACAAGGCGCTTCCTTCCAGTTGTGGCTTGATTAGACTAGCTGGGTGAAGCGAATTGAGACCTTGGATGGCTGGCGCGGCCTTGCGATCGTGTGTGTTCTGGTGAACCACCTGGCGTCGTATCAAGCACGCGCTGGTTACGTTCTCGGGCTACACGTAGGTGTTTTCCCGCTGAGCTTAGGCGGTTTCGGCGTTGACGTGTTTTTCCTCTTGAGCGGCTTCATCATCACACTTCGACTCCTGGAAGAGCGAGAGAACACAGGTAACATCGACCTTCAGGCGTTTTATGTGCGCCGCGCGTTCCGCATTCTTCCACCGGCGCTCCTTTACCTTGCGTGCCTGTGTGCCATCGCACAGATCAGAACTATTTCTGACTTCAGCTGGAGCGGCGTGGCCGGTGCGCTGTTCTTTTTTCGTAATTACCAGACCTGGTATGGCAACTTTGGCATCTACACAGCACATTTCTGGTCGCTGGCTATTGAGGAGCACTTCTATCTTCTTTGGCCCGGTCTGCTCGCTCTAGCGGCGAAGCGAACAGCTTTCAGCATTGCCGTTGTGGCTGCCGTTGCTTGCTCTGCCTGGCGCCACTACGACATAGCTACCGCGGCCTCGTTCCATTGGGCGTGGATCCACCCACACGGAACCATGTTTCCAGTTCGCACGGACGTCCGCCTTGACGGCATGCTTCTAGGGGCCGCCCTTGCGATCGCTTTCAGCAATCCCTCGTTTCGAAGCAGAGTGGCTGGGCTGCACCGATCGCTGCCACTTTGCTTCCTGACCTTGGCCCTTGTTGTTACCCGGCTGAATCTTCTTCAGCCTTCCTTGCTCGCAAACGTCTTCATCGGAGTGGCGATGTGCTTCAGCGCCTTCCAAACAACTAAGGGCGTCCTACACAAGGTTCTAAACTCATCGTTTCTGCTATGGTTAGGTCGCATTTCCTACGGCCTATACATTTGGCAACAGCTCTTCCTGCTACATCCTGCAGACGGCAGTCATCCCATGGGCCTACTAAACCGCGCCCCGTGGAACTTACTGGCGGCCTTGGCAATGGCCGAACTTAGTTATCGACTGCTTGACAGAAAGCTGGTCCCGCTTAGCAGGCAATGGCATGCGCGACGACCGACCTCCCGCGCACAGGAGGCCGTGCTCTACACACAGCGATAGCAGCCCGCAGGCCGCCTTATTCTTACAGAATGGGCGGTCACACCAGTGAATAAGCCACTATCGCCGCTACGGCAGATGGCAGCTGACGGTGCCCCTGCTGCCTTTTCCGTGCTTCTGAGCGCTGCCTGAGCGGTAAAGCAATGATGGCGGAGAGACAGGGATTCGAACCCTGGATACCTTGCGGTATACACGCTTTCCAAGCGTGCGCGATCGGCCACTCTGCCATCTCTCCAGTGTCATGAGAATACCATCCATCACGCCCCCAGACTGCCTCGGATCGAATCAAGGCAGGTCCGCGGCGAGGATGGCCCTCACGCAACTACTCGCAGTTCACCGATTCGATGCCCAGATACTCGGCGCCCTGCCCCAACGCTTCCTCAATACGCAGCAGCTGGTTGTACTTGGCGATGCGGTCCGTGCGCGACAGCGATCCTGTTTTGATCTGTCCTGCGCTCGTGCCCACCGCCAGGTCGGCAATGAAGGTGTCCTCTGTTTCGCCGGAACGGTGCGAGATGATCGACGTGTACCCGTACCGGCGACCCAGCTCGATGGCATCCAGTGTCTCCGAAATCGTGCCGATCTGGTTCACCTTGATGAGGATTGAGTTTGCCACACCCCTGTCAATGCCCTCACGCAGCCGCTTTGAGTTCGTCACAAACAGGTCATCCCCTACCAGTTGACAGCGGTCCCCGATTTCATCCGTCAGGATCTTCCAACCATCCCAATCGTTTTCCGCCAGGCCATCCTCGATAGATATGATCGGATACTGCCGAACCCAGTTGGCCCAGTACGCAGCCATTTCGGCAGACGTCTTTTCACTCCGGTCAGACTTCTTGAATACGTACCGGCCTGTGTCCTTGCTGTAGAACTCACTGGACGCCGGGTCGAGTGCAAGCGCAATGTCTTCGCCTGCTGCAAAGCCAGCCTGCTCGATCGCTTCAAGTATCACTTCAAGGGCTTCTTCGTTCGACTTCAGCGATGGCGCAAACCCACCTTCATCACCCACGGCGGTGTTGTAGCCCTTCTTCTTGAGCACGCCCTTCAGCGTGTGGAACGTCTCTGCACCCCAGCGCAGTGCTTCTCCAAAGGTCTCTGCGCCCACAGGCATGATCATGAACTCCTGGAAGTCCACGTTGTTGTCGGCATGCGCACCGCCATTCAGGATGTTCATCATCGGCGTGGGCAGCAGGCATGCGTTCACTCCGCCCAGGTAGCGGTACAGCGGCAGCCGGAGCGCCGTGGCCGATGCGCGGGCGCAGGCCATGGAGACAGCCATGATGGCGTTTGCGCCCAGGCGGCTCTTGTTTTCTGTGCCATCAAGTTGCAGCATGGTCTCATCGATCAGGCGCTGGTTGCTGGCATCGATGCCTTCCAGCTCCGGCGCAATGGCGCTTTCGACGTTCTCCACCGCCTGCAGCACGCCCTTACCCAGGTAGACTTCCTTGTCGCCATCGCGCAGTTCCACGGCCTCGTGCTCGCCGGTGCTGGCGCCGCTCGGCACGGCAGCGCGGCCCACGGCACCGCCCGCCAGCGTAACGTCCGCCTCCACGGTAGGATTGCCACGGCTGTCCAGGATTTCGCGGGCGGTAATGGAAACGATCTCGGTCATGGTGCCTTTCTGTTCAGGTGCTGCTGCCGGTGCAAGCCCATGGGCGAGTACGCGGTGAAACAGCCTGTCGTTCAGCCGGGGCCGGCGGTCCACCGCCACCCGGCCACCACTGGCCGCCACAATACTCTCCACAAGTTGAGCCATGGTGTCTCACGCGCCAACGTGCGTCGTCGCCGCTGTCCGGTGATTCTAGCAAACCCAAGCGGACGGGGCGCTACAGGACATGCGCATCCCACACGTGCGCATGCAAGAGAGGTTGACGCTTCAGGTTCAGGCTGACAGAACGGCTACGCAACCCTACCAATTTCATCTAGCCTTGCTCCCAGATGCGCCGCAAGCGTGGCGCGGGAGCCGACCTGTGAGAGCACACCTGGCACTTGCCGTCCTTTTAGCTGCCACTCCCCTCTCCGCTCAGCAGAGCGGCGTTTCGCACCCGCCTGACGCGGTGGTGGAGGACGTGCCCACTCCCATCGCCAAGCCATCGGCGGCCGTGCGGGCAGTGCCAGCGGATACCGAGGTCTACCAGCCGTACCGGCCTGAGGTCACGCTGCACACGCGCGTGGACGCGGCAGCGCCCGCCGACCCCGATGCCGGCATTGTGACGGACGTGCCCCGCAGGCCCAACGAACTGCCGGTGGGCACAACGTTGCGCATGCGGATGCGTACGGCCGTCGCCACGGACGAAACACAGCCGAACACGCCCTTTCTCGCAGATCTGACCGAGAACGTGGAGAGTGATGGCCGTGTGGTGCTGCCGGCCGGGTCCACCGTGGAAGGCACGATTACGCAGGCGCGCGGTGGTCGTCGCATACGCGGAGCCGCGGTCATCCATCTACAGGCCCAGGCCGTAGTGCTGCCCGATGGCACACGCATGCCGCTGCGCGCTGCCGTGGTTGATACCGACCAATACGCCAGCACGCGCGTGGATGACGAGGGCAACATCGTGCGCAAGGATCACGTGGGCGCTACCCTGGCCGCCATGTCGCTGGCTACGGGCGGCGCTGCTGCCGCGGGCGGTGTGCTGGGCGGACCGGCAGGCGCGCTCATCGGTGCGGGCGTGGGTGCGGGTGTCAGCACGGCATGGTGGCTCAAGCAGGACCGCCAGGCACACCTGCCGCAGAACACCCTGGTCACGCTTGGTCTGACAGAACCGTTGGTCATTGGAAAGTTGGTGCGCGAACCGAACTTCTCGTCCACGCAGCCCATCCCCGCAAGCCCAGCGTCTCAAAACTCCGTCGCGCCAGTGCAGGCCTACGCTCCCGCGCCGATAGGCGCGGCACCACAGAGCTTTGTTCCCTCGAATTGACGTGCAGCGCGGTCCGGGCTAGCCTGCATTCGTCATGAATCCCACGGTGCAGCACGTCAGAACGCGGTTGTTTCTCCTGCTCGTCCTCTCACTGGTCATTACGCATGTCGCGACCGCTCAACTCCCCAGCCCAGCACAGCCGTCGCCTGCTCCGGCGCAAGCCTTCCAAGCTATTCATCTGCTGTGGGTCGACACGCAGCAGCCCCATGCGGAAGAGCGCATGCGTATGGCACTCGCAGGGCTGAACGAGGCGATCCGCAAAGCTGGTTGCGCAGACTGCGTCTATCACCTGTGGCGTGTCAGCGAAGGATCGCCCGGCAGTTACAACTACATGCAACAGTCAGACTGGCCTAGTCGCGCCCTCTACGACAAAGTTCACAGCAGCCCAGACTACACCGCTGCCTCGCAGGCGTGGGCAGCGCTTCGTTCCGTGGTGACACGAGAAGTCTATGTCCGGCAAAACGAGGTGCCCGTACAAAGCGGGCCGGGTACCATGGCAGCGTTGCGGGGACCTGGCAGTCGAGCGGCCATCGAACTTCCTACGTCTAAGTAACGCAATGCATCCTAAACGGTAGGTTGCAGTGTGGACTGCAAGTTAATGCTGCACCTGCGACAGCAGGCGTTTCCAGCTCTTCGTGTTGCGGCCATAGCTCTTCTTCAGATCGTGCAAGACTACCTGAAACTCGCTCTGATCCTGCATGCGAGCCCACGCGGGATTGCGCGAGAACCACGGATAATTCTCGTTCCCCAGGTACACGGCGCGCCGCAGCCAGTGCAGCGCCTCACTGCTTTCACCGTCGATGGCAAAGAAGGTTGCTAGCCGGTAGGCCATTTCGCTGTCCGCCTCCGCCGCTGCCAGCGTCTCCTCCACGATAAAGGTCTGCGCCTTGTCCCGCTGACCGAGCATGGTGTAGCACATGGCAATGGTCGGATACACAATGCGCAGGGAGCCGTCGTCGCGCAGCACACCCTCCAGCGTGCTGATGGCATGCTCCAGTTGGCCCAGCCGCATGTATTGGTAGCCGCGCGTGATGCACAGCATGGGCTGCTTCGGCTCCAGCGTCAGGCCCTTGCGAATCTCCTCGTCGGCCAGCTCAAACTGGCTCTGATACTGGTACACGCGGGCGCGATGGTTGTAGATCACGGCAGCATCCGCAGGGTTTAACCGCAGGCTGATGCCGAACTGCCGTAGCGCCTCGTCATACTGGCCGTCGCTGCGCAGCGTGGTGCCGGCAATGCGGTGTACGCTTGGGTTGTTGTCTGCCGTGTGCAGCAGGGTTGCGATGCCGTGCCGCGCACTCTCCTTTTCACCACGCGACAGCAGCATGTAGATGCGGTAGAGATTGGCCTCCACCGAGTTCGGGTCCAGCGCCAGCGCCTTGTCCAACGCTCGCCGCATCTCCAGCAGGTGCATCTGGCCGCCCAGGCCGTGACGCAGGTACTGCAGGTGCGTAATACCCAGACCGCTCCAGCCGGGCGCAAAGGTCGGGTTTCGCTGCACCACGGCGTTAAACATGGCGGTGGCGCGTTGCAGGTCGTCGGGGCTGCCGGTGCGGAACATAAAGCTGTTCAGCAGCGCGCGCGCCTGCAGGTACTCCTCGGACGCATCGCCCTCTAGCGGCCCCTGCTCATTGCGGTCACCCCGCTGCCCCGCGGGAGTACGCGCGCCCGCACCACCGCGCAGCGCGCTAAAGATTTCCGTGCCGATTTCGTTCTGCACCGCGACCAGGTCGAACGATTCCACGCTGATGGCGCCACCCGCGCGAATCGCCTGCTCCGGCACATGCAGCATTTGCCAGTTCAGGTCGAAGCCGTTCTTGCCGCGCAGAAAGCTGCCCGCGACCACGTACTCCACGGCCAGTTGCCGGCCAGTGCTGAGCGGGTCCAGCTGGCCTGGCGGTACGTTCATCAGCGTGCTGGGGGGCCTTACCACCAGGCTCTGTATGCGGGCCAGCCGTGCTCCGATGGCGTCGGCCAGCGCGTGGCCATACAGGCCCGCCTCATCGTTGCCACTCATGTTGACGAAGGGCAGCACCACGATGGTGTTGTGGTTCAGGTTGCCGCCACTCTCACGGAACCGCTCCGCCAGCATCGACAAGAGGCCGGTGGACCGCTTTTCTTCCTGCGGCGTTCGGAACTCCAATGCGTTCTGCACGGACAGGCTGGCCGCAGGCACCACCAGCGCATCCATCTGCGAGGCCTTCAGCACGGTGCGCAGGCTCTCGCGCAGCTCCCCCGCAGACGAAAATCGTTCCGATGGCTGCTTGCTCAGGCAGTGCAGGATCGCGCTTTCCAACTCCAGCGGCACCGCAGGCAGCAGATCCCGGATGCACTGTGGTTCAGTGAACTGGATGGCGCGCACCGTCTGAAAGTCCGGTGTGTCGGGCCGGTGAAAGGGATGCCGTCCCGTCAGCAGTTCGTACAGCACAACGCCCAGCGCGAAGATATCGCTCTGCACCGACGAGCGGCCGGTTACGAATTGTTCCGGTGCCATGTAGGCCACGGTGCCGCCACGCGCGGTGTACGTCTCCGGCTGCGGCGCACGCTCCGCATGCAGCGCGGGGTCGAAATCAATGTCTTCCACGCGAATGCGGCGCGCCAGGCCAAAGTCCAGAATTTTCAGTAGGCCGCCGTCCGTCAGCACCATGTTGGCAGGCTTCAGATCCCGGTGAAAGATACCCAGCGCGTGCGCCGCGGCCAGTCCGTCCGCAGCCTGAATGCCGACGGAAAGCACCAGTTCCACATTTGCAGGACCACCCGCCACCAACCGGTCCAGCGGCTTGCCTGGCACGTACTGCATGACGATATAGGCGTCTTCATCGACCTCGCCCACGTCATAGATCGCGCATACATTGGGGTGTTCAATGGCAGAGGCGATGCGGGCCTCGCGCAGGTAGGTCCGGCGCATCTCCTCTTCGCTCAGGGTGCCGCGCTGCAGCATCTTGAGCACGACAGGCCGCTGCAGTTGGGTGTCGTTCGCCAGAAACACAACGCCACTACCGCCCGCGCCCAGTTTGCGGAGCAGGTCATAGTGGCCAATGCTGCGGTGCTTCATAGCTCGATTATCGCAGGGCCGCCGTCGCAGGACGGTGGAGTACATGACAGAGATCTGCCACGGGCCGTTCCACTTTGACCAACAAATCGTGCGTGGCACGGTAAGCGCAGGCAGAGATCTGCCGCGTAAGCGCGTTCGTGCATCTCAACCTGCTTAGGCGGGTGTACCGAGTGCGCTGGTCTGCCTTGTGGGGACGAACTGTATGCAGGCGACCATCCTGTTGATCGACGACAATGCCGTACAGGCGGCCACACGGCAAATCATCCTGAAGCGCTCGGGGTACTTCGTCATTCCTGTGCTGCACCCGCAGCGCGCGCTGGAGCAGATCCGGTCGCATGAGTTCACCGAAACGATCGACCTGGTCATCACCGACCACTTCATGCCTGGTATGAATGGCGCAGAGTTCGTCCATCAACTGAGGCAGTTGCAGCCCGACGTGCCCGTGCTGGTCATCAGCGGTCTGGACGAGGCAGAGGATGCGTACCACGGCCTCCACGTCACATTTCGATTGAAGCCGCTGCAGCCTAATCACCTGCTCGCCACCGTGGAGGAGATGGTGTCGGCGTCGCACAGCACAACGCGTAGCCATAGCCCTGCCGATGCGCCTGTTGTGCGGTAGTCGCACCACAGCAGCGGCGTAGTTGCGACTGCTTCCTTACTCCTGCGAGAATATCGCCTGAGGCACTCGCGAGGCCAGGTCTATGCTCCATCCCATGCCCACATTCGGCAGCTTTGCGCTCCTGCTGGCATTCTGCCTGTGTTGCTACACGCTGCTGGCAGGGGGCCTGGCACTGTTCGCATCGGCCCGCGGACTCGCCCTGCGCGTGTCGCCGGAGCGGCTGGGAGAAACAGCCCGCCGGGCAGGCATCGCAAGCTTTGCTGCCGTCGCTTGCGCCGCATTTGCGCTGGTATGGGCCTCTTACACCAACGACTTTTCCGTGGAGTACATTCGCGAACACACCAACATCGCCCTGCACCCGGCATACAAGTTCAGTGCCCTGTGGAGCGGCCAGGAGGGCTCCCTGCTGTTGTGGGCCTTTCTGCTGGCGGCCTACGGCTTCGTGCTGCGGCTGCGGCATCGTGAAGATCCGGGTCTGTTCGCCTACGCCTCCACCATCCTTGCCGCGCCGCAAGTTTTCTTTCTTGCTCTGCTCAACTTCGCCGCTGAGCCGTTTTCACTTGTGAAGGGCGCGATTCCGGCCGACGGCAACGGCCTCAATCCCCTGCTGCAATACCCGGAAATGATCATCCACCCGCCCATGCTGTACCTGGGCTACGTGGGCTTCTCAGTTCCCTTCGCTTTCGCCCTGGGCGCGCTGATGATGCGCTACCCCGGCGAGAAGTGGATTCGCATTACGCGCAGGTGGACGCTGGTGACGTGGCTCTTCCTCACCGTCGGCATCTCGCTGGGCATGCACTGGGCGTACGCCGTGTTGGGCTGGGGCGGTTACTGGGGCTGGGACCCGGTCGAGAACGCATCGTTCCTGCCGTGGCTCACGGCCACCGCCTTTCTCCATTCCGTCATGATGCAGGAAAAACGCGGCATGATGAAGAAGTGGAACGTCTGGTTAATCTTCCTAACCTTCATGCTTACGATTCTCGGCACGCTGCTCACCCGCTCCGGCATTGTCAGCAGCGTCCATGCCTTTGCGCAAAGCAGCATCGGCAATTGGTTCACCACCTTCCTGTGCATCACCTTTGCCGTCTGCCTGTTCACCTACTTCAAGCAGAGTAAGCACCTCACCACCGAGCACAAACTGCAGAGCATCGTCTCGCGCGAAAGCTCGTTCCTGTTCAACAATCTTGTTTTGCTGGTAGCTTGCTTCACCGTGCTGTTCGGCACGCTCTTCCCGGTCCTCAGTGAGTATGTGCAGGGCAGCAAGGTCACCATGGGCGCGCCGTTCTTTAACCGCGTCGCCGTGCCCATCGGTCTGTTCCTGCTGCTGCTCACGGGAGTCGGCCCGCTGCTGGCATGGCGTGCCACGTCGCTGCGCTCGATCCGCCGTAACTTCGTTCTGCCCTGCACGGCCATCGTGGGCAGCGCGGTCATTCTGATGGTCAGCGGTCTGCGCCCGTGGAGCGCGCCCGTGGAGGACCTGGAAGCACAACTGTACGCGCTGGTGTGCTTCTCCATCGGCGCGGGCGTCACCGTCGCCATCCTTGCCGAGTTCCTGCGCGGCGCGCATGTCGTGCAGGTGCAAACGGGCAAGAGCCTGCCCGCCGCAGCCTGGGCGCTCACCCTGCGGAACAACCGGCGCTACGGCGGCTATCTGGTTCACATTGGCATCGTGGCCCTGTTCGCCGGGCTGGCGGGCGGCGCGTTCAACCAGCAGCGCGAGCTTGAAATGGGCTACGGCGACAGCATCGCCATCGGCAACTACAAACTGGTCTGCCAAAGCTATACGCAGGATTCCAACCCGAACTACGACACCGATTTTGCCCTGCTCGATGTCTATCGCGGCGATAAAAAGATCACGCAGATGGCACCCGAGCGACGCTTCTACCAGGCCAGCCAGACCACGTCGACCATGGTGGCCATCCACTCCACGCCGCTGCGCGACCTCTACGTCGTCTTTGAGGGCCGCAATCCCGACACCAACCGGCCCATCATTAAGGTGTTCTTGAACCCGCTCGTGTCGTGGATCTGGGTGGGTGTGGCTGTCGTCTTCGCGGGTACGGTGCTGGCGCTGCTGCCGGGCATCGGTCCCCTGCTCAAGGACCGCGTCACACCGGCGCTGCCCACGCATGAACTGCAGTCGGTCGGAGCGGATTGATGCTCCGCTTGCTGCGCAGCCGCCTGCTGCAATCCATTCTGCTCTTCACCGTTGCACTTGCCACCATTGGCGCGGGTGACACCACGGCGAAGTTCTCGTCACTCGGCCACAAGATGGTGTGCACCTGTGGCTGCGGCCAAATCCTGCTGGAGTGTAACCACGTCGGTTGCCCCAACTCCGACGGCATGATTCGCGAACTGCGCACGCAGGTAGCGGCCGGCGGAACGGACACCAGCATCTTCAACTTCTTTGTCGCAAAGTACGGCCCTACCGTGCTGGCGGCACCCATCCGCGGCGGCTTCGACAACGCCGCGTGGATCGTCCCCATCGCCGTTTTCGTGCTGGCGCTCGCCGGTACGGCAGTGCTCATTCGCCGTTGGAAGGGCCGCCACCTGATCGCGGCAGCGGGTGCACCGGGCATCACGTTCGGCGGCACGGCTGGTAACGACATGCGCGACCGTATTCGCCGCGAAACGGAGTTTTAGCCGATGGGTTTTCTCGCTGGATTTCTGCTGCTCGCTATCCTGTTCGCCTACACCTTCTGGCCTGAGAAGATCACCTTCACCCAGCAGGCCAACACCCGCCTCGACTTTCTGCGCGAGCGCCGCGACATGGTGTACAGCAACCTGCGCGACCTGAACTTCGAGCACAGGGCTGGCAAGTATCCGGCAGAGGACTACGCCGCACAACGCGACATGCTGGAGGCTGAAGCGGCCACCATCGTGACGGAGATCGATGTGCTCGAGCGGGTGTAGCGGCACGCGTGCAGACGCGCTGTAGGCGCGTGTTGTAATAGCCTGGGCCGAAGGCCCAGGTACAGGTTCGCGACGAGCCTGCTGGCTGTAGGCCAGCGCTATCTGCGGCCATCTGGATTCGCATAACGCGGGCCTTCAGCCCGCACCTCTTTCTCCGTTTCTACCTGGGGCTGTGCCCCAGGCTCTTACAACGCGGGCCTTCAGCCCGCATACTCACCGTCGCAGTGCGTTGTTGTGAAACCAGGGTGGTACTCTGCGCAAGTACCCGCCATTCCAGCGACACAAAGGAGCAGCATGCCCCTTCGCCGCCTCGTATACGGCCTCGCCGTTCTGCTGTGCACCGCCCTGCCCTGCCTCAGCCAGAAGAACTACAAGCCGCAGCATGGCTCTGAGATCCTGTGGGACAGGTGGGGTGTGCCGCACATCTTTGCGAAAAGCACACCGGACATGTTCTTTCTGTACGGCTACGCCCAGGCAGAGGCGCACGGTGATTTGCTGATGCACGTCATGGCGGGCAGCCGCGGCAAGTCAAGCGAGATCTACGGCCCCGGCGAAGGCGACCGTAACCTGAAGACCGATCGCTGGGTGCTGCTGAATGAGGTGCCACAGCGCGCACAGGTGTGGCTGGCCGCGCAGACGCCCGAGTTTCGCGGATACCTGGAAGCCTTTGCCGCCGGCATCAACGCCTACGGCAGGGCGCACGGCGACAAGCTCTCGCCCGAGGCACGGCAGGTGTTACCCATCTCCGCGCTCGATATCATGCAGCATGAAGAACATTTTGTGAACTTCGAGTTCGTCGCGGGCAATCGTCTCATGGAAGCGCATCAGACAGAGACCGCCGCGCTCACGCAGACACCTCCACCCTTCGCGCCGGGTAGCGAGTTCGGCCAGGACAACATGGACATGCAGGACGGCTCCAACGGCTGGGCCATTGCGCCGTCCCACTCCGCCAGCGGGCATGCCATGCTGCTGATGAACCCGCACCTGGCCATGGCTGGCGAGCAGACCTATTTCGAGGTGCACCTCACCGCGCCGGGCATCAACCTGTATGGCGCCACGCAGATCGGCCTGCCGGTGCTGCGCTTCAGCTTTTCCGACTACGTCGCCATCACCAACACGGTCAACACAAACAACGGTGCCCTGCTCTACAGCTTGACGGAGAAGGACGGAGGCTACCTGTTCGACGGCGCGGTAAAAAAGTATGAGACCGCGCAGTACCCCTTCCGCGTAAAGCAAAAGGACGGCACGTTTACGACAGAAATCGTGCAGGTACAGAAGAGCGTGCACGGCCCAGTCATCCGCCGCGACGATGGCAAACCGGTAGCGCTGTTCGTCGCAGGGCTCGACAAGCCGTTCTTTCTGGAGCAGTACTGGAAGATGGATACGGCGCACACGTTGGCCGACTACCAGGCGCAGCTGCGGCGGCTGGAAGTGCCCATGTACAACATCCTGTACGCTGACCGCGACGGTCACATCGAGTACCTATTCAACGCCAACGTGCCGCGCCGTACCGGCGACTGGAGCACATGGCAGAAGCCCGTGGATGGCAGCACCAGCGGGATGCTGCCGCACGGCATCCTGAGCTATGACGAGCTGCCGAAGCAGGTGGACCCAGCCAGCGGCTACGTGCAGAACTCGAACGAGCCGCCCTGGGACGCGGCCTGGCCCACGATGACGGAGCGCACAAAGTACCCCGCCTACATCTCCTCCTACTTCCCGCTCTTTCGCAGCGACCGGGCACTGCGCATGCTGAGCGAAGACCCAAAGATCAGCTTTGACATGCTGCTCAAGAAGAAGTTTTCCACGCGCATGGAGATGGCAGACCGCGTGCTTGATGACCTGCTTACGGCGACGGACACATACGGCAGTGCACGCGCAAAACAGGCCGCTGCTGTGCTAAAAGCGTGGGACCGGCAGGCCGAGGCGGGCTCACGCGGCGCGCTGCTTTTCTACGTGTGGGCGCAAAAGTTCATTGGGCCAAGCGTAGGTATGTTAACCAACGCGTCGCAGAAGAACTGGGCCGTTCCCTACAAGCTGGACGAGCCGCTGACCACGCCGCGCGGCCTGCGTGATCCGAAGGCCGCCGCAGCCATGCTGGCCGACGCCGCGGATGAGACCGAGAAAACCTACGGCAGCATCGACCGGCCCTGGGGCGAGGTCATGAAGTTTGAAATAAACGGCCAGAGTGACGGCAACACCGCTGCCCGGCGCGGGTCGGCGCTCAACGGCATTTCACTGCCCGGCAATGGTGGCCCTGGGAATCTGGGCATCTTCCGCGTGATCACGTGGGGTCCTCTTGTGGACAGGACAAAGACGCCTATCCATGGCGACGGGTTTACCGTAGCCGTGGAGTTTGGCCCTGTCGGCATCGCGCATGCGAAAACCTTTGTCTACTACGGCGAGTCCTCGCAGCCCGGCTCGCCCTTCCACACAGACGAGCTGCCGCTGGCAGAGCGGAAGCAGTGGCGCGACGTGTGGCGAACACGGCCTGAAGTGGAAGCCAATTTGAGCTTCCGGGAGCGGTTTTGACATAACGTGCGCATTTCATGTCCAAAGGCTTAATTAGAGACACAAAAGCGCATCGAGAGGGCAAATTTCTGTGGTTCGTGATCGCGGCACCACTGCGATTTGCGCCGTTTTGTACGCTCAACAGCGATGTTTGCGCCCAATTTACACTGTTAACGATGCGTTTTCTGTCACTTCCTTCGCTTCTCCTGGCTGCGCTCGCGTTTCCGCCCCTGGCGGCTGCCGCTGGGAGCATTTCCGGCACTGTTTCGAACGGCACCACCGGCAAAGCATCGGCGGGTGACACGGTCACGCTCATCCGTCTGGCCGGTGGCATGCAGGAGGCGACACACACCACGACCGACGCCACCGGCCACTACACGCTGGACGTGCCGGACGAGGGCATTCACCTGATCCGCGCCACGCACGAGGGTGCCAACTACTTCAAGCCTGCGCCCCCTGGCACGCAGAATGTAGACCTGGACGTCTATACCGTCGCTGCAAAGGTGCCGGGCGTCACGCTCGAGGCCGACGTCATGCGGGTGCAGACAGAGCCGGACGCGAAGAGCCTGCGGGTGGTGCAGCACTTCTTTTTGAAGAACGAATCGACCCCGCCAAAGACGCAGTTTTCCGACGCGACCTTCGACTTTACCCTGCCAGAGGGCGCGCAAATCGAGGGCGCGGCGGCGCAGGGACCGGGCGGTATGACGGTGCAGTCGCAGCCCATGCCGCTCAAGGCGAAGGACCACTACACCTTCAACTTCGCCATTCGGCCCGGCGGCCAGACGCAGTTCCAGGTCAGCTATAAAGTGCCGTACAGCGGCTCGGTAAAGCTTGCGCCCACCACCGTGCTGCCCGCACAAAACGTCGTCGTCATGATGCCCAAGGCCATGAAGTTTGAGGGCGGCAGCACCTCCTGGGCCAGCGTGACCGAGGAGACCGACGCGCAGACCTACGTGGCGCGGAACCTGCCTGCCAACGCACCGGTTACCTTTACCGTGAGCGGTCAGGGCCAGCTGCCCCGCCAGACTGCTGGCGATGGCAGCGCCAGCCAGCAGGACCAGGGGAGCAGCGGCCAGGTGAGCGGCACACCGGGAACCGGTCCTGACCCGAATGCAGACGCAGGCTCCAACACAACGCCCAACCGCCCGGGCGGCGGCATGGCCAATCCCATCGACACACCGGACCCGCTCAGCAAATACAAGTGGTGGATCATCGCTGGCGTTGGCCTTCTGCTGGCCGGCGGCGCTGGCTTTCTGCTATCACGCCCGCAGAACCCAGTGCAGCCAGTCGCCGGAGTCACGCCAGCAGCGGGTGCTTCCCCGCTGCCGCCGAATGCCCACCTGCCGCAAGCCACCATCCTGCACGCCCTGCGCGACGAGTTGTTTGCACTCGAAAGCGACAAGCTGCCCGGTAAGATCACGGCGGAGCAGTACGCCAAGGTCAAGCCTGCACTCGAGGTCGTGCTGCAGTACGCGTTGGAGCGGGAGAAGCAGGCATGACCGCAGCCGCCCGTATCCTGCGTCTGCTGGCCCTTGCGGTCTGGTTGGGTGCCATCGTCTTTTTCGGCGCGGTCGTCGCACCCACTGCGGCTCGCACCTTTGGCACCACAGAGCAGTTTGCGGACTTCATTGGCGCGAGCATCCTGCGGCTCCACAGCATCGGCCTATGGTGCGGCATTGCCATCCTTGTCGCCCTGCGGCTATTGGGCACGCGCGCGTACCGCATGCCAGTGCAGGCCGGGCTGGCGCTGCTCATGATGGTGCTGACCTTTGTGTCGAATCGCGCCATCATTCTGCCCATGGAGCACGACCGGCAGCTCGCGGGCGGTACTATCAGCATCCTGCTGCCCGGCTCTCCTCTGCGCGAGGACTTCGACGCGCGGCATGCGTGGTCCACGCGCGTCGAGGGCACCATCCTGCTGGCCGGTCTGGGCCTTTCCGTGCTCATCGGGGCAGAAGGCAGCCTGAATGGGCGAGATGACGGAACACGTGAAACGTCGTAAACAGTAGCCGCAACGGCTTTAAGACCCTGGTAACTTCGTTCCTGACACCTGTAACAGGCTGACGAGCATCTTCAGGCTGCTCTCGACACTGGAGAGACCCTTCTCAGGGTGCATTCTGCCACTGGCAGCCAGACCAATTAATCCATGGGTGGTCGCAAACAGCAGCCCCGCCAAAGCGATGTCTGGAACAGCGGGCAGCTTCTGTGCTGCCTGACAGTCTTGGACGATGCCGAGAAACTCCGCAAAAGCGGAACGCGCCGACACTTCCAGATCCCCGCCCACAGCTGCAATCTCCGGATCGTTGAAGAGCAGCCGGTAACGTGCCGGGTGCTCAACACTGAAATGGACGATCACCTTTAGGGCCTGCGTCAGTTTTGAAGCCGGTGCTGACGCACCGTGACGGACAGCCCTGAAGGTGTCCGCCAACCAGACGAAGTCGGTAGTTGCCACTGCTGCCAGCAATGCGTCACGGCTTTTAAAGTGTTTGTACGGTGCGTTGTGGGAGATGCCGGAGGCATGCCCGACTGCCCGCAGTGTGACGGCACTCTCGCCACCCGCGTCAAGCAATGCCGTCGCGGATGCAATCAACCGCTTGTCGGTGGTTACCGCAGCAGTGCCGGTTCTTCGCTGGGCAGCAAGCTGACGAGTTGTTTGGAGTCGTTCCATAGGTTCAGTGCCTGCTCTTTGTCATACGACATCTTAGAAGAGCGCCGTTCGGAGAGCGTTCCGGCATTGCACTGAAGGTACTTTCCAGAGGCCGCCGCAAAGGCTCCATCGGCAGCGACCCGGGCCAGGGCTGCACCGGAAAAGCCGATGGAGCCTTGAGTGACACCCACGCGCTTCATCACGGCTTTCATCATTGCCGTTTTAGCTAGCCACTGCACCGGCTTCGGCAGGGTCCGCAAAAACCCTGTATCCGGGGTGGAGCCGGGATCAAACGCGATAGATGCAACCGAACTGCGGTTCCGTCGTAACCGGCGGTCCAGTTCGTACGCGCAGAGAATCATGCAGAGCTTGGACGTTGCATAACGTACCCCTGCGGGCAGTGCCTTTCTGCCATCCTTGCCGTCAGTTGCAAGCGCTCTCGCGTCTGGTTTGACTGCTTTGCCAACCAACTTGCCATCGGTTGTCTCGGGATCGTGCGTTCCACTTGCGGTGAACACGATGCGCCCAGCATGATCAACCTGCCCGGCGAGTAACTCGATGAAAAGAAAATGTCCCAGGTAGTTGGTTGCGAATGTCGTCTCGTACCCATCGGCACTGTAGGTCGTGGGCCGTCGAATCTGCCGCCGGCGTTACACACGATCGCCTTCAGCGAATCCACTTCGCCGCTGTCGAGCATGGATCGAAGTCCCATGGCGGCCTCTCGCACAGAGCTGAGCGACGACGTGTCAAGGCGGAGTGTGCTGACCGTTACGTGGTGCTCGCTTCGCAGCGTTGTGGCCGCACGCTCCATTGCCTCCATGCTTCGGCCTGCGAGTACCAGGTTGTAGCGCGACCGCGCGGCAAGCTGTTTGGAACACTCCAGGCCGATACCGGCGTGACCACCTGTGATCAAAGCTGTTGGCATACCCTCTCCTTAGGTTGACATCATCAACCAGAAGCAGGGTAGCGCGATTGGTGTACAACGTCAACCTAGACCGTCGCAGGCGCGAACGTCATGGTTACAGCTCTGCAGAACGTTTCTCCGTGGTCGTAGGCAGTTCCAGTCCCGCGTCGATGCAGATGCAAGCCAACGGAAGCAAACACATGGCGCGATCTACATCGCAGACGAAGGAGAGAAGGAAAGAGGTGAGCCCACTAGGCGTACCAAGGCCTGCAGACACTTGCCCGCAGGCCTTGGATTCTTCTACTTCTTTTTGTGCTTCGGCTTGTCCTTGACGGTTGCGGTTGTTTTACGGCCTTCCTGCGCGGAGGCACCGGGGCTGTCAGGAGTGCTGCCCTGAAAGCGCGAGTGCAGGCCGTCGCCGGGCTGCAGCGGTGAAACGCCGCCCTTCTTCATCAACTGCGCGGCGATCTCATAGATCTCTTCCGGCGCGTAGTCCGGCGAGAACAGCGTCGGGCACTCGCCAATGACCGGCCCCTCAGCCGCGTACTCCGGCGCTCCCTGGATAACCTCAAGCTCTTCGCCGTCGGCCCAGTCCGCAGGACCGGACCACACACC
>CALMRM010000215.1:0-2407 GCA_937871605.1 uncultured Terriglobus sp.
TCCCGGCACCGTCCACGCGGACGACCTGAAGCAGCCACCCTCCCCGAATACCGCCGCCAACGTGCCTGACGGCTATCCGCAGGCCACCACGGAGCGTGGCTCTGCCGAGACGGAAGCAGGCCTTGGCGGTGAAGAGGAGTTGCGCAAAGACCCCATGATGGCGCACCTGCTGGACTCGCTGGACGCGGGCAAGGACATCGGTCACTATGGCCGGCTGACCTTTGCCATGGTAGCCTGGCACTTTATGCCGCATGAGGAAGTTGTCGCATGGCTGCGTAAGGACGGCGACTGCTCGGAGGAGCAGGCAGGTACCATGTTGCACCAGGTGGAGGGCCGTAACTACAGCCCACCGCGCCGTGAGCGCCTTCTGCAGTGGCAGCAGGAGCAGGAGTTCCAATTTATCGACCCAAGCGATCCGGACAGCGGCAACCTCTATCGCAACCTGGAGTTTCCGAAGGCGATCTACGACCACATCGGCCACTACCAGGAGGCGAAAAGCTGAACTCTTATCTCCTGATGCGTTTGTGCAGCAAAAGGGCACCAAAACACGTCCACATGAGTGCAAATGTGTAATCGTTAGAGAACAAAATGCGACCGGTACACCCTCTACCGGTTGCGTTTTGTTACCTTCAACTGCACTTTCTGCACGCTACTTGCACGTTTTTACACACGTAGTGATCCTTTTGCGCACGATCGGCTTATCAGGCGAGCGAAACGGCCGTTTACGCCTCTTGCCGCCCCTGCACGTCGGCGTGAAAGCCGTAGGTTTCGTAGCGTGTGGTCAGCTTGCCGCCGCTCACCGTGCAGACGGTAAAGCCCTCCGGGGCACCGAAGTGGATGCCCTTCCACCAGTTGCCGCTGACCGCGCCGCTCGTGATGTACGGCACGCCGCGCCACTCGACGCGCTCGTTCACGTGGGTGTGGCCCTGTAAGACGCCCAGCACGTTGTGGCCTTCAAACAGCGGCAGCACCTCCCACGCGTTCGAGACAGAAAGCGAGTTGTACGCGGGCGGCTTCTCTGGAGCCTTTGTGTAAGCCGTGTACGCCGTCACCAACGGGATGTGCACGGAGACAATCACCGGCATGGCTGGCGCGAGCTTTGCCAGATCGGCCTTGAGCCAGGCCAGCTGCGCCGGGTCAATCAGGCCGTAGTAGCCGCGCTCCGGCGTGGGCGCGATGCTGTCCAGCACGATGAAGTGCACGCCCTTGTGGTCGAAGCTCTGGTACAGCGGGCCTACGTGCTGTTCGAAGTACGCCTTACCGTACCCCGCATCACCAGGGTTCATGCCACTCTGCGGGTAAAGGCCCAGCACGTCGTGGTTGCCGATGGTGTGATAGGTCTTGAGGCCCAGTTGCTGCTGCGTTTCCTCATACGTGGCAAACAGCGGCAGCGACCGCGTGAGCGGCACGGCCAGGCCGTCAAAGATGTGGTCGCCACCCTGAAGGGCAAAGTCCGCGTGCAGCGTGCGAGCTTTTTGAAAGGCCATGCGGCAGCCCTCGGTCGCGTGCAGTTCCGGCTGCAGGTGCGTGTCTGTCAGGAAAAGAAAGGTAAAGTCCCCAGAGCGCGGCGGCAATGCCTGCGCAGGCAGTGATGCAGCGACACCGGCAGATGCGGAAAGCTCAAGAAAGCGACGACGGGAGAGCGTGAGCATGGGCGCAGTGTACTGCCGTTCTGCGAACCCTTCGTAAACATCTGGCTAAGCAGCCGCGGCGTTTGGCTCGTCCGTCTTGATGTGCGGCTCTGACGGCAGAAACAGGCTAAACACGGTGCCACAGGAGCGTACCTCCTCGGCCGGCCGTGCCATGCGGCTACGCACCACAAGCGAACCCTGGTGCTTGGTCACGATGCCGTGCGAAATCCAGAGTCCCAGGCCTGTTCCGTGGATGCCCTTGGTGGTATAGAACGGCTCAAAAATGCGCTGTGCCGTCTCGCGCTTCATGCCGTGACCGTTGTCTGCCACGGTAATGCGCACACCCGCGACACCGCTGGCCGGATGGGTGGCAGCACGGCTGCGGATGCGCAGCACACCCTTGCCGCGCATGGCATCGATGGCGTTGCCGACCAGGTTGTTCAACACCTGACGGATGTCGCCTTCGTAGCAGGTAAAGTGCGGTTTGCCGCGATGTTCCGCGTGCGCAATGACCGTCGCATTGGTCATGCGACCCTGGTAGAGCGCTAGCACCGGATCTAGCAAATCCTGCGGCGTCACGGAGCGCGGATGAGTCGCCTGGCGATGAAAGCGCAGCGTCTGCCCCGCAATCTGCGAGACGCGCGCCACCTCGTCCGACGCCATCTGCAGGTATTCCCGCGTTGTCTCGGGCAGGGGCTCATTCAGCACGATGTATAGCAGGTTGGTTACGGCCTCTAACGGGTTGTTGATTTCATGTGAAATGGACGCTGCCAACC
>CALMRM010000215.1:2417-7051 GCA_937871605.1 uncultured Terriglobus sp.
CAACCGACCCACGGCAGCCAGCTTTTCGCTCTGCACCAGGGCAGTTTCCGCCTGCTTTTGCGAGCGGAGATCCGTCATAAAGAAGGCAATCTCCTCACCAGCCGCAGAGTTGGGAGACGGGATGCGGACCGCGCCCACCAGCAGCGGAACCTCCTTGCCCGTGCTGGCATAGAGCGCCTTTTGGTACGGCTCTGCAGCACCCAGCGTATACAGCTGTTCCGTGGCGTGCGCGTCAGCGTCCTTGCACTCTTCTGGAGTCAGCGCATCCAGGCGCACCCGGCCCGACCGTACATCTTCAGCCGTGTAGTTCAGCATGCCCAGGAGCGCCGGGTTCATATACAGCAGGTCACCCTGCAGGTTGCCGATTGCGACGCCTACACTTGCCCGGTCGATCAGAAGGCGGAATCGCTCCCCGCTCCGGCGTAGCGTCTCTGCCGCCTGCTTTTCTTCATCAACATCCACCACAGCGACCACGCCGCCAGTTACCTCGCCCGCCCGATCCAGAATGGGTGCCGCTGACAGCCGCACCCAGGCATGGCTACCGTCACCACGCTGGTAGAGCACATCCTCTGCGGGAACTGTTTTGCCCCCCTGGATGGCACGCACGAGGGGATACTCTTCTGCTCGGACGCGCCGCCCATCCGTATGAAAGGACACCCATTGCCCGTGCGCTTCCAGGTCTCGCGTGGGCAGCACAGGGTGTCGAAAAATCTGCTCGATCATGGGATTGCCAAGCAAAATCTCGCCATTTCTACTGGCGACCAGCAGGCCCATCGGCATGTTGTCAATGACAGCCCGCAGGGTTTCCTGCTCTGCCTGTAGTTCAGCAGCAGTCCGGTCCAGGGCACGCAGCGCGCTTTGCACTTCATACTGCCTGCCCCGCGCCCGCACCGCCGCACGCACGCTGCTTACCAGGGTGGCCATGCGTATGGGGCGCTCCAGCAGGACAGGGCTGCCCAGCGGCACACGTTCCCGTTCCAGCTGGCGACTGTGCTCCGTTTCGCGGCCGCTGGTGGTCAGAATGAGAATGGGCAGGTCCGACCAGGAGGGCTGACGCCCTAGGTACTCGCTCAAAAGCCGGATGAGATCCGGTGTCAAAGCCTCTTCTGTCAGCAGGAGCGGTCCCAGGTGGTCATCGGCGCGATCTTTGAAAAATTTCTGCGGATCGGGGCAAACCTCTGCAGGAATGCCGGCGCGGGCCAGCGCCGCTACCAGCATCGGGGCGTCCCGGCCAATGGGCGCGATGATGCGAACTACGAGACTCACTCAACCGACTCCAAGACTTGCTACACCCTAGGATTCGTTCCCCTCCCCATCGCGTTGCAGGAGCATGTTGCTGGCTCCCGAGTTTACAAACTGTGGTACACCGGTCAAGACGCCCTGCAGGTCCCGCAACGGTTCGCCGACCTGGATGCCCCGCGGGCCGAAGTGCAATTCGCGGAGGGAGCGTTCATGCCTGCCGACACGCTGCTTCAACACTGAAATGACTTGACGGATGGAACCGCGAACCTCAAAGTAGCGCAGCAGCACCACAGTGTCAGCAAGGTAACTGATATCCAGCTGCGACTGCATGGCCCCGATCAGACCCTGCTGCGCCAAGATCATGATGGTTATGATGCCGTTCTGGTTCAGGTAAGCCACCAATTCGTGGAGCTGCAAGACGACATCGCGCTCGCCAGGCATGGAGTTTAGCAGACCGTTCAGGCTATCCACGACGACCACGCGCGTGTCTTTTTGCTCCACATCGGCACGGATCTGCGCGATGAACTCGCCCGGCGACAGCTCCGCTGGGTCAACCTGGGACATGGCAAGCGTGCCCTGCTCAATCACGGTGTCGATGTCCATGCCCAAGGCCTTTACACGATCCTTGGCGGTGCGCAGCACCTCGTCAAAGGCGTAGACGATGGCTCGATCTCCGCGCAACGCGGCGGCATAGGCATACTGCATGGCCACGGTCGACTTGCCACTCCCGGCAGGTCCTGAAATCAGCGTGGCTGAACCCCGTGCAATGCCACCACCGAACATGGCATCCAGGCTTCCGTTCCCACTGGCGATGCGCTCGTTCGCGAAGTCCTGCGTGTGCTCCGCCGCCACCAGCCGCGGATACACCACCAGACCGCCATGCTGAATCGTGTAGTCGTGGAAGCCTTCGCGAAAGGTGGAACCGCGCAGCTTCAGTATCTCCACCCGGCGCCGCGTTGAACCATAGGAGCGCGGCAGTTTTTCCAAGCGGATGACGCCATGGGCTATGCTCTGCAGCTGCAGGTCGCGGGTCTCGCCGGTCAGGTCGTCCAGCATGAGCACCGTGGTCTGGCGGCCCGCAAAGAACTGCTTCAAAGCGAGCAGTTGACGCCGGTACCGCATGGCATCAGAGGCAAGCAGCCGCAACTCAGAAAGGGAGTCAATGACCAACCGGTCTGGGTTGAGGCTTTCGATCTCCGCTGTGAGCCGTTGAATGGTGCTCGCCAGCTCCACCTCGCTGGGATGAAACACGGTGTACTGCTGGTCGGCGCTGAAACTTGCCTCTTCCGGCACAAATTCCGAGATAGGGATGCTCTGGATATCCCAGCCATGTGATAACGCCGAATTCTGCAGTTCCGATGCAGGTTCTGACAACGTCACGTACAGGGCGCGTTCACCCTGGGCGATGGCAGCCCTGATGAATTGCATGGCCAGTGTCGTTTTGCCGGTTCCTGGATCGCCCTCCAGCAGGTACATCTGCCCTGAAGGCAGGCCGCCGGAAAGAATGTCATCCAGGCCGTCCACACCTGTGTTCAGCCTGCGTACTGAGTGCGTCATCGCCATGCCTTTGTCAGCATACCTGTTGTAGGGGTCCACCCCTGTGAAGGGGCAGGGCTGACTTGGCTTACATCCGAACTCCGTGACGGTCTTGCACCGCTATGAAACTGTTCTGCGCTATGGGATGCACCAGCTCGACAGAAGCGCTGGCGCGGAACGTTGGCATCGCGACATCACAGTTGCCGTTGCACCCGTCGCAACGGCCCTACTCGGTGTGTAGGGTGTGCCTCACGCACACGAGATCCTACGACAGGTTCGGACCCGAGCTAGCGCTCTCCTGCGGCGGCGAGCTTCTCTTCCGCAGTACGGATTTCGCCCTGCGCATAGCTGTACTTGTCAGCGTCGTCACCGGCGCTATTCCAGTCCTGCTGCGCAGACTCCAGCTCAGTCTTGGCTGCCGCAGAGTCGATCTCGCTCGTCTTGAGCGCGGTTTCGGCCAGTAGCGTCACCCGCTGTGGCAGGATTTCTGCAAAGCCGGACGCGACGAAGAACTTGGCATCGCCGGAGTTGCCACCGTGCAGCCGCACCTCACCCGCGCCGAGTTCAGCGAGGAGAGGCGCCGCGCCGTACAGCGCTTCCATGTAGCCGGAGCGGGCGGGCAGTTCCACCGCATCCGCCGTCGCATCCACCAGGATGCGGTCGGGCGTCACGATACGGACTGCCAGCACGCCAGAGGTAGTTTCATCTGCCATGTGTCGTCTCCTCGTTGCTCACGTGGTTCTCGTTGCTCACGTGGTTCTCGTGCTCCCGTTGCGTACGGCAAACGAACAACGAACAACGCGAACAACGAGAGGAACGGCTCTTATGCGTTCGCCTTCATCTTCTCGGCTGCCTCGAGCACTTCTTCAATGCCGCCCTTCATGTAAAAGGCCTGCTCGGGGACGTCGTCGTGCTTGCCCTCGATGATCTCCTTGAAGGAGCGCACCGTGTCAGCCACTTTGACGTACTTGCCCGGGTTGCCGGTGAACACTTCGGCCACGTGGAACGGCTGCGACAGGAAGCGCTGCACCTTGCGCGCGCGGCTCACGGTCAACTTGTCATCCTCGCTCAACTCGTCGATACCGAGGATGGCGATGATGTCCTGCAGATCCTTGTAACGCTGCAGGATGCCCTTGACGGACTGCGCGACGTTATAGTGCTCCTCACCCACGACGCGCGGCGACAGGATGCGCGACGTGGACGACAGCGGGTCAACGGCGGGGTAGATACCGATTTCCGTGAGTGCGCGGTTCAGCACCGTGGTCGCGTCCAGGTGGGCGAAGGTGGTCGCCGGAGCCGGATCCGTTAAATCGTCGGCGGGCACGTAGATGGCCTGCACAGACGTGACGGAACCCTTCTTGGTCGAGGTGATGCGTTCCTGTAACTGGCCCATCTCGCTGGCCAGGTTGGGCTGGTAGCCCACGGCCGACGGCATACGGCCCAGCAGGGTCGACACCTCAGAGCCCGCCTGCGTGAAGCGGAAGATGTTGTCGATGAAGAGCAGCGTATCCGCGCCTTCCACGTCGCGGAAGTACTCCGCGATGGTCAGGCCGGTCAGCGCCACGCGCAGGCGCGCTCCTGGCGGCTCGGTCATCTGGCCGTAAATCAGCGCGGCCTTCGACTTGCGCCAGTCGTTCGGGGCGATGACGCCGGACTCCTGGAACTCCATCCACAGGTCGTTGCCCTCGCGGGTGCGCTCGCCCACGCCCGCAAACACGGAGTAACCGCCGTGCTGCATGGCGACGTTATTGATCAGCTCCTGGATCAGCACGGTCTTACCGACGCCCGCGCCGCCGAACAGACCGATCTTGCCGCCCTTGGCGTAAGGCGCGAGCAGGTCGACGACCTTGATGCCG
>CALMRM010000216.1 GCA_937871605.1 uncultured Terriglobus sp.
CGTTCTCGATGAGGAAGAAACTCGGGTCACGCTCCAGTCCGTTAACAAAGTGCACAACGGCGCTGTAGTCACCCGTAACCGCCGCGTCAACGCGCACCTCGGTCACTCCGTTGTCAGGCGGGGACTGCACGTACGAAGCACGGCTCAGGCGAACCCCGGTGCGCTTCGCCACGAGACCAAGCTGGGCGGCAGCGTCGGAGTACGCATAGGGCAGCCGGTCCCGGTAAAAGCGCGCAGCTTCAGTGTCAGAGACCTGCAGCTTGGCATCGAGTCCACGCAGGCGGCGGGCAGAGGCTTCCGACGCCGCCACACGGGCTCGTGCGGCAGAGATGGCAGCTTCGCCCTGCGCTCCCGTACTATTGCCAAGCAGGAACAATCGGGCGCCGAGATAGAGGCAGATCAGCAGAAGCACCGCTGCGGCCGCCGCGTGCAGGTTGAGCACTGACACAGCCTGCTGCAGGCGCTCGCGGCGCTCGTTGGAGATCGTCACTCCGGATGGCAATCTCATCGCGTGACCTCCCCGTCCGCATCGCTGGGCGCAGCCTGTGGGTGCCTCTCAAGCAGACGTGCCTGCAGCGGGTTGTACCCGGAAACGATTTCGAATTCCACACCGATGACCGGCGGCAGCCCACCCGCCGTGGCAACCACGCCACCTGGCTGTGGCAGCCCATTCGCGCCAATACTCTCGCGGCCTGCTGTGTTGCTGGCAGTCTGCTGCGCCTCACCCTGCAGTCTGGGCGAGAGGAACCGGCGCGACCCCTCCAGGTTGCGTACCAGCTGCACCGTACGCTCACGGTCCCCCAGTACGCGCAGGCGAATGGTGACCTCGCCGGTGGGCGCAACCAGCGGCTCAATCGACTGCACCTGCACGCCGCCCGGCAGCACGGATTCCAGGTCCATCAGCACCGCCGTCCAGGAGAACGCCTTGCGGGCAAACACTGTATTCAGGAACTGATTGCGACTCAACGTGGCTGCGTTTACCGGCTGACGCAGCCGTGCCTCGTTGCTGGCGCGTTCACGATCCAAGGCATCGGCCTGCGCGTTCAGCGCGACCAACTGGCGCTGCTGCTGCGCTGCCTGCGCCTTGGCCGTGTGCAGCCAAATGCTCAGCCCCACCGCCAGCAGCGCCAGCACACCGATGGCGAGGCGCAGCTGCCGTAGGAGCCGGTCCAGCTCAACATAGGGCCGTGTTGCAAGATTGATCGTGACGCGCACTTAGCCCCTCAGCGCTCCCCGCAGACCTGCAAGAAGGCCATGCGGCACAGCGGTCGGCGTAAGCAGGTCCGCCGCCTGCAGCACCTCGCGCACCTGCAGTCCCGACCCATCCAGCTGCTGGTCCAGCGCCGCAGGCACCAATGTACCCGCAGTCAGCACTTCCGTAGGCGCTACCGCAAGCGAATCCTCGTAGTACGCGGCAGCCACCGAGATGGCCTGCAGCAGTTCCTCATGCGCCCGGTCTGACGCGCCCGCGTCCGCCAGCACGCCATGCAGCACCTCTGCCACGGCCACATTTGATCCGTCGCCCGCGCCGGCAGCCAGGGCCACACTTGCGGGTTCCAGCGCAATAGCGGCAGCAGCGGCTGCCATAGGATCTACCTTCAGTTCCAGCGTACGGTGCAGCAGCAGCTCACCCCGGCGTAGGATGGCGGTGGTCACGGCAAATTCGCTGCCGTTCACCAGCAAGGCTGCCGAGGGTCCCGCCTCGTCAAGGGCAGCAGCGACAGCCAGCGTGCTAGGCAGTACCGTGCCCGGTTCAAACCCTGCCTCGCGCACGGCAGACTCGTACTCCGCCAGCACCTCGTTCGGCACCGCAACCACCAGCACCTGCAGCAGGAGCGCGTGCCGGCTCATCACCTGATAACTGATCTGCGCCAGCTCGGGCGGGAATGGCAAGAGCTTCGCCAGCCGAAACCGCAGCACCGGCAGCACATCTTCCTGCTTTGAGGGCAGCGTGTCAAAATCCAGCAGCAGCACGCGCACGGCAGTATCTGGAATGACCAGCGTCACATCCCTTTGCTTGCCAGCCTGCACGGCGCTTAGCGTTTTACGCAATGCCGCGATCACCGCGATGCGGTCCACGATGTTGCCTACGCGTAACGAAGGCACGACCGCTCCCGCGGCAAGCGCCATCGTACTGACCGTTGCCAGCACGCCAGCGCTGTCTGTAGCAGACGCAGCATACACGCCCTCCGGGCGCACCTCTACCGCGATGCGTGGGCGCACCTGCAGGGCCGAGTTAGGAAACAGTGCGGGCAAGACCTGTCCAGACTACATGCTTGAGACGGCAACAACGTGCGGACGATATCAAGCCGCGCCACCGCAACGGCTCACATCGGGAAGCACTGACACGCACGCGAATCAGCGGCCACTCTCGATGAACGTGACCTTATTGATCTCGTGCAGCGTGGTAATGCCCGCGCGCACCCGCTCCAACGCACTATCGCGGAGGAAGAGCATGCGCTTTTCCTTGGCCTTGCGGCGGATCTCTGAACCCGGCTTCTTATCGAGCAGCAGTTCGCGGACCTCATCATCCAACTCCAGCAACTCGTGGATCGCCGATCGGCCGCGAAATCCCGTGCCGCTGCACTCGATGCAGCCCGTACCCTCGCGAAACCGGAAGCCCTGCCACTCCGCCGGATCCAGGCCGTTGGTCACCAATTCGTCGTCGGTGTGCGTGCGATAGGTCGCGCAGAAGTCGCAGATCTGCCGCACCAGCCGCTGCGCCAGAATGCAGTTCAGCGCGGACACAAAGTTGTAGGGCTCCACGCCCATGTTCAGGAAGCGCCCCAAGACGTCCACCACGTTGTTGGCGTGCACGGTGGTGAACACCAAGTGCCCCGTCAGCGCAGAGTTGATGGCGATCTGCGCTGTTTCCGCGTCTCGAATTTCGCCGACGAGGATCTTGTCCGGGTCGTGCCGCAGGATCGAGCGCAGGCCGCGTGCAAACGTCAGGCCCTTTTTCTCGTTGACCGGAATCTGCGTGATGCCGCGAATCTGGTACTCCACCGGGTCTTCAATGGTGATGATCTTGTCATCTTCGCTCTTGATCTCATTCAGCGCGGCATAGAGCGTGGTGGTTTTGCCCGAACCCGTGGGACCGGTCACCAGCACCATCCCATAGGGCTCCTTGATGTACTTGCGGAAGCGTTCCAGATCAGCCGCACCAAAGCCCACCACATCGAGCGAGAGCTTCTTGAACTTCTCGCTCATGCTCTCCTTGTCGAGCACGCGTAGTACGCAGTTTTCACCGTGTACCGTGGGCATGATGCTGACGCGAAAGTCGATCAAGCGGCTTTTATACCGCACGCGGAAACGG
>CALMRM010000217.1 GCA_937871605.1 uncultured Terriglobus sp.
TGCAGGCAGGTTGACTTTAAGCTTTAGGAAGTCCAGATGTGCGTGTAGTTCGCATATGGTGTTCCCACCTTCTTTTTAGATCCGGCATGTTTGAGCCATGGGCCTCTTCGAGAAACTTGGCCTGGATGATTCGATCCGTTCGGAAGTGTCGAAAGCCATTGCGCAGTTCGCACCAGGCGGCAAGCAGGCGAACAGCATCAGCATAGCCGATCATCACCGGCCACACCGTCCGTTCGGACTCCTTTCCAACTTCATCCTGGTAACGGATCCAGAGCTTACATCCCGCACGTATCCAGGCGCGGGTCTTCGCAAGGTCGATTCCATCCCTAACGGGAGAGTTGTTAGCGGGTACGCCGAGAGTCGGCTCAATGACAAAGGTGCGTAAGATTTGCGGGACCGCAGTCGTAAGTTTCGAGAGAAGGTCCTGTGCCGCGTTCGCCAACGCAGCATCACCGCGCTCGACCACCCACTGCGCTCCCAGAACAGCAGCCTCCAGCTCCTCCGGTGTCAGCATAAGGGGTGGCATGTCGTACCGGCGGTCGAGAAGGTAACCCACCCCCGCCTCGCCGCGGATGGGCACGCAGTGGCTGGTCAGGTCAGCGATGTCACGGTAAATGGATCGTACGGAGACGTGGAGTTCTGTGGCGATCGCTTCCGCGGTTATCGGCCGTCGCGAGCGGCGCAGGATCTGTATCAGTTGAAACAGTCGGTCTGTTCGGCGCATACGCAAACCATGCTGACAACACGCTGTCAGTAGTCCCCGCTAGATTCTCACGTACTGGAACAGCCAGTTGGAGAACATCATGAACTTGGTTTCAATGCGCATCATCACGAACGATGTCGAGCGTCTTGTTAGCTTTTACGAGCGTATCAGCGGTATCGCTGCAACGCGGTACACGCCAGACTTCGCTGAGCTTGTGACTTCACGCGGCACACTCGCCGTTGGGAGCACGCGGACGCTGAGTGCTTTCCATGCAGAGGATCAGTTGCAGCCCGAGGCAAACCGCAGCGTCATTCTCGAGTTCCTTGTCAAAGATGTGGATGCAGAGTTCCTGAGGTTGAAAGAGGGATTGACCAGCGTCGTCCAAGAACCCACGACGATGCCGTGGGGGAATCGTTCTCTTTTATTTCGTGATCCCGACGGAAACCTCGTTAACTTCTTCACGCCAGTCACTCCAGACGCGATCAGGAAATTCGCGCAGTAAGGCATTCTGAGCGAACTCAGCAGAGGTTCGCACGTGCCACGGGCCTGCACAGAAAGTGCTTGCATCTCATCTCGGAGTCGAACCACGTGAGGCACCCCCAATGCGGTTCGTAGCTCCGGGCATTCCGCCAGATTTCGAGAGCGGTGAAGAGTTGCCTCCGTCATTCTGGCTGAGGCCGTACGCGTTGCGCGCCTCAGTGTGCACCTTTCGCTTCTTGCGCCGACCAGTACGCAAAGGGACGCACTTTCCAGCTCACAATCACACCTTCCGCTGTATAGGGATCATTTCTCACGATGTCATCGACTTGGCCCGCATCCTCCGTGTCCAAGACCCATAAGGCTCCTGCATCCTCGGCGAACGGCCCCGCCGCGCGTAGTTGGCCGTTCTCCAGGAACTTGCGCAGGTACTCACGGTGGGCCGGGTGGAGTGCCTTGGTCTTGGCTTTGTCATCCCCGTACTCAATAATCGCTCCAAAAATCATAAGCATTCCCTCTGCGCAACAGAACAATCGCGCAGTGTTAAGCTTACGAGCAAAAGCTCACATCAGGTACTCGCATTTGACGCTCCGAAAGCGTTTGGCAACGAAGTCGCTCACACCCCGTAAATCACCCCGGCAGACGCGCGCCGAGGGTACTGTAGCGGCGATCGTCGAAGCTGCTGCTCACATTCTGGAGCGCAGAGGATTTGAAGGTTTCAATACAAATGCGGTCGCGGAAAAGGCGGGCGTCAGTATCGGCTCGCTCTACCAATACTTTCCCAACAAGGATGCCCTGCTGAGCGCCTTGATTGCGCGCGAAGCTGCACCACTTCTGGCAGTTGAGAAGGAACTGGCTGGCATTGCAGGCAGCCGGGCAGCGTTCCAGAGGTACGTCATAGCGGGTATTCAGTACCAAATGCGACGTCCACAGCTTGCCAGATTGATTGACACCGCCGAAAAGGCGGATACGTTCAGCGATCAGGTCATGGGCACGGTGACTCGTTTGCGAGCTGTAGTCGAAAAGATTCTCGACTTGAAAGATGCGCCAATAGTCCTGGACAAGGCTGTGGCTGCCGCAGATGTGGTGGCAATCACACGAAGTCTGATCGATGCCGCCGGAGAGCGAGATAAGACCGATGTCGACCGCCTAAGACGGAGAGTTGAGGGAGCAATCTGGGGATATCTGACTAGCGGTTAGCGTCCGGCTATCAGACGCCAGGAGGCAGCGCACAAGACGAAGCGCTTATGGTTGCGAACGGCTCTCACGATGGCCGCCAGCATGCCTGCCTGCGAACTCGCGCCGCTTACCTGCGGTTCGCCAGCCCTAAACCTGGGCAAACAAGTCCACGCGCGGATCTTCAGGATTGAGCTTGGCCAACTCGCGCAGAATTTCCTTGGAACGCTCATCCTGAATTTTTGGCACCACGATCCGGACCTCCACAATCTGGTCGCCGCGTACGCCTTCGGCTGACGCGGATGGCACACCCTTTTCGCGCAGGCGCAGCTTTTGTCCCGCCTGTGTACCGGGCGGAATCTTCAACTGCGTGCGGCCGTCAATGGTCGGGACGTCGATCTTGGTGCCCAACGCAGCCTCAAAGGCCATCACAGGCACGGTCACGCGGATGTCGTCACCAGACCGCGTAAACACTGGGTGCTGGCCCGCCTTGATGATGAGGTACAGGTCACCTGCGGGTGCACCCTGCGTGCCCGCATTGCCCCTGCCTGCCAAACGGATGCGCTGACCATCACGCGTGCCCGGCTTGATGCGGAACTCCAGCGTCTCGCGCCTGGTGATGGAACCTTCACCGTGGCACGTGGGGCAGGGCTGCTGCAGCTTGCCCGTGCCACCGCAGCGGGGGCACTGCACGTTGAACTTCATACTGCCGTTCATCTGTGTGATGTGACCGGTGCCGTTGCACTGCGGGCAGGTCTGCGCCGTGCCCACGGTTTCCTGCCCCTTGCAGGTGCTGCACTGTTCCTGCCGGGTAATCTCAATGCGCGTGGTGCCGCCGCGAATGGCCGTCCAGAAGTCGATCTCCACCTGGTACTCCAGGTCGGTGCCGGGCCGCGGGCCACGCGAAGCTGCCTGCGCACCCCTGCCGCCTCCACCGAACATGCCGCCGAAGATGTCGCGGAACGAGGAGCCGCGGCCGCCGCTCTCCTGCTGACCTGCACCGCCAGAAAAGTCGAAGCCACTAAAGTCGAACGGTTGACCCTGCCCCGCAGTAGTGCCGCCAGTGTAGACGCTCTGACCGTACCCACCACCTGTGCCGCCATAGCCACCGCGCGCTGCGGCCTCGGCCTGTGCCGGGTCGATCGAGTCGGAGTAGAAGCCGAGTTGGTCGTACACCTTGCGCTTCTTTTCATCGGAGAGAACGTCATTCGCCTCCGAGATCTCCTTGAACTTCTCTTCAGACTTCTTGTCGCCCGGATTCACGTCCGGGTGGTATTTGCGTGCGAGCTTGCGAAATGCCTTGCGAATCTCGTCTGAGGTGGCGGTCTTCTTGACGCCAAGCGTGCCGTAGTAGTCCTTGGATTGAGTGGATGCCATACTGTCCTACCGATTAGATGGTATCTGCCCTGCAGGGTTGCGGCTTAGTGAGCGTGTTGTACGAGATCACACACCGACACACTCACATTGCAGGCACAGCCGCATCGTCGCGAAGGTATTCATCGAAGTCCTGCACGGGTTTCGCAAGGTGATAGTGCGACCAGCCGGTCGCGAACGCAGGGTCTTGCGAAAACCATTGCACCGCGTCGAAAGGTGAGCGGTACGCCTCACAGGGGTGCGTCGCAGTGCAACGCTCCACAAAGACAACCGCTGGTCGCGTGCGCAGCAGGTCCTCGGTCGTCTCGCGTCGTTGCAAGTCAGCCAACTGCGTCAGCCGGGCTGCTGCCATCACGTGCGCTGGTGGCACCGTAGCCGTGGCAGTCTCATTGGCGCGGATGGCAGGCAACATCCACAGGTGTGCAAAGCGGCTGCCCCATTGCAGCTGCCGCTCCATCAACGCGGGAAACGCGTTCATACCCACGCTGAAGGCATACACCGTGGTGTGCGTGGGCAGGCGCAGCAGCTCTGCCTGCATGTCGTCTGGCGGGGGCGGCGCATGCCGCCGTTTCACCCACACCAGGCCGAACAGCAGCACGCCGCAGACGGGTAGCATGACCCATGCAGCAGCACTCAGGGGCTTTGCACTACGCGTCATTCGCAGCTTGCGGTGCAGCACATCGGCAGCCATCCACAACAAGGCAATTTCAAGCAGGGCTACCGCGGTAAAACGTTGATGGTACCAGCCGGTGTGCTGCTGAAAGTACGCCAGTACCGCACCACCACCCGCTGCAAGCATTGCTCCTTCAAGCCGTGCCAGGGCCAGCCTGTTGCGCAGGGCGAACCAGGCAGCTGCGGCCAGCAGGCACACCAACGTGAGCAGGTGGCCCACGTGGAACACCATTTGTGCAAAGCTGTACTCGCCCAGCGCCCAGTAAGTGTCGCGCAGCAGCGGCGTAATGACCAGGAGATACGCCGGGGTAAGCAGCCGCACCGCTGCCACGTACAGCACACCCACTCCAAAGGCCGCCAGCACTTCCGCCGACCAAAGGCGCTTCAATGTGCGTAGATAAAGCACCAGGAACAACTCCAGGCACACAATCGTGAGCAGGTGCTGCGGCTTGAAGCAGACGCCCAGCCCGGCGCACGCACCCAGGGCAACCCGCTCCGCGACGCCTAGCCGGTTGACCACTCCACTGCCTGCCGCCAGCAGGTACGGCAAGAACAACGCCAGCAGTAGCTGCTCGCGCTGCCCAAATTCTGCCGGCTGTGTCACCGTAATAAGCACAAACGTGAGTGCCCACAGCACCCGCGCCGCACGCGTGCCTACCGTTGCAGCGACACTCGCAAGCCGCAGCAGGCGCCAGCCCCAGGCCGCACTGACCGCAAGCATGCCCAGGACCAACACGCGGAGCGCAGGAACGGCATTGACATGCAGCAGCTTGCCCAACTCCGCCGGTAACAACGAAAACCACACAATGAGAGGAGGGTTGGTCTCGATGAGCCGTGGCCCATCCAGTTGCACGCCGTGCAACATCTGCTGAGCGGCATACAAAAGGTACGCCTGGTCGCCTTCCACGTGGCTCAGCACAAACTCATACAGCAGGTAGCAGAGCAGCGTTGCCAACAGCGCGGGCTCTGCAAGTGCCAGCACCCACGCCAGCCCCGCGTCTGACCTGCGCTGCGACTCGCCATATACGACCTTTTCAGCCATTGCGGTCAGTATACGGAGAGCTCATGGAGCTGAGCGTCTGCCCTTCTTTTCCGCCGCCCGCCCCGCACGCAGGCTGGTGCCCTGCGCGTAGGCTGTATCGTTCTGCTCGTTCGTCGTCTGCTGGTCGTTTGGGCACCAATAGAGCGTGCGGCCTGCCACGTCTTTGCGCAGAATCGTCTCACCGCACACGAAGCAAGGCTTCCCGTGACGACGGTACACGTAATGCTCCTCGCCACGCTCTGCAACCGCCTTGCCGCTGGGCCGGTCCTTGCGGTCGGTGCACACAATGCGACGGTCCACCATGCCTGCCTTCAGCAGCGGAATGGAATCCTTCCAGATCGACTTCAACGTCTTGAGTTCGACCTGCTCACCCGGCGTAAATGGATTCAGCCGGTGACGAAAGAGCAATTCTGCACGGTAGATGTTGCCGATGCCGGAGAGGATCGACTGATCCATTAGCAGCTCGCCTATGCTCGTCTTCTTACTCAGAATCTTGTCGTACGCACGCTGTGGATCGTCGTGCCCACCCGGCTCATGCGCCAGCGGGTCCGGTCCAAGCCGGTCCAGCAGCGCCTGCCACTTTGCCGCGTCGTACACGCTGCAATCGGTTGGTCCGCGCAGTTCACACCAGTCCACCTCCTCTGGTGGAAAGGGCTGCGTGCCATCGTCGTTCGCGCACGTCAGGTTGTGCGGCTGCCCCTTCTGCGAACGCGACTTCTTCCCTGCTCCTGCGCGCTGCAGCACCGCCCGCAACGCGCCCTTGGGCTCTGGTAGTGGGCCGCAGCCCTCTGTAAAGTCACCAAAGCGGCCCAGGTGGACGTGCAGGTACAGGTCTGGCCCAAACTCATAGCCCAGGTGCTTGCCCACCGCATGCACCTTCAACAGCTTCTTGCCGTCTACCAGATGCGCATCGATAAAGCGGTGGTTTGGCCCTGGCAGCACGTTCAGCTTCTTGCCGACAAAAGCTGCGGTGTGACGCGCCGCCCACCGATGTATCTCATTGCCCTCTGGCATCGTGCCCTCGTCTTCCTCTCTGACGTGTTCTCGAGAGTGTCGGTTGGTGCGATAGCATGCAAAAGTGCCAGAGCAAGCTCCCATACAGCAGCCCACACGCTTCTACCGTCCGCAGTTGGATGTCGTGCGTTTTGTGGCGTTTCTGGCCGTCTTCGGGCATCACGCCCTGCCGCGCGACGGCGCACACAGCAGGTGGCTTAAGGAGGCCGTCAACACACTGGGATTCGGACTGTGTCTCTTTTTCGTGTTGAGCGCTTACCTGATTGCTCTGTTACTGCGACGCGAACGACAAAAGACTGACACAGTAGCCCTGCGAGCGTTTTACGCCCGCCGCATTTACGCATCTGGCCGCTATACCTCCTGGGCCTGGGACTGGCTGCGGCGCGCGCCGTAAGCCATGGCTTATGGCATGCTCAACGCGAATGGCTGGTAGCTGCCCTGCTGTTCGCAGGCAATATGGTGCCGCATGACACAGCCATCATGAATCATCTCTGGAGTATCTCGGTTGAGGAACAGTTCTACTTGTTCTTTCCTTCGTGCGGTATTCGACCGCTGGCTGCCTCGGTGGACCTGGCCGGTGGCCCTCACTGCCGTGGGCGTTGCCGTGGCGTTTTTTGCACTTGCGGAACTCTACGGATCCCTCAAACTTCAGGGGGCAGTCGCGACGTCTTCCTGGAGAATCTGCTTTGGCTACTTCCTTGTGGCAGCTGGATGCTCTCTGCTCATCGTGGCCGTGCAAAGCCTTCCTGCACCTGCTCCCTTTGTTTACTCAGGCAGGGTTTCGTACGGCCTGTACGTCTTTCACGCACCGGTTCTGTCGCTCATCCTAGCCCGCGTACCTGCTTCGCATGGTGGCATCGCTCTGAGCCTGGCGGCTACGTACTGCGTTGCAGCGCTTTCCTATCACTACTTCGAGATGCCGTTCTTAAAACTGAAGCGCAGGTTTGAAATCGTTTCAACGCGACCTATCACTTCACCTTGATGTATTTGCACCCTGATCCGCGCGCTGGGATGATAGCTCCGCATGCCTGGATCCTGTGTAGAAGAATGTAATACTTGAGAACTCTATGAAGACAGGTGTCGCGGTACAGTTAGAGCTCAGCTCACATCGTTTCAAGGAGCTGGATGCGTTGCGCGGCTTGGCTGCTTGGTCTGTCGTGCTGTACCACTTTCTGCTGGTGCTGCCACCTTCCAGGTTCTACACCGTGGTTAGCTCTACACCGTTGCACCTCTTTACCAATGGGCCGCAGGCTGTCATTCTCTTCTTTCTGCTGAGCGGCTTCGTACTCACAGGTCTTTGGAGCCGGAACACCTCCGGGTACACCGGCTATGGTGTCAAACGACTCACACGCCTTTGCCTGCCCTTCTATGCCGCGCTTCTGATTGCGGCCCTGTTGGACCTCTACTTCATGCACCCGCTGCATGTAACGAACGCCTGGATCAACCATACGTGGACGGTCAGACCGACATGGCACATGGCGCTCTCGACAGCACTGGCAAGCGACGCATGGATGCAGCAGTTCAACACTGCCTTCTGGAGCGTAGGGTACGAGATCCGCATTAGCCTGCTCTTCCCGCTAATGTACTGGCTGATACTCAGGGTGCGCAGTACCATCGCGTTGCCCGTCGTACTTCTCAGCCAACTGGCCCTGCCGTTTGCCCACCCGCTGAATCGCCACATCGACAGCAACTTCCTGGCGGCAGTCGTTGAGTTTGCGTTGGGCATTCTCCTCTTTCGCCACTTGCCAACTCTACTTTCCCTGGTCGACCGCATTCGTCCAGTGCACCGGCAGCTCTTGGCACTCGTCTTTGTCTTGCTGTATGCCGTGGCGGTACCCGCACCAGAGCTCAAGAATGTACAAGGGACAGAGTCGCAGGATGCCGCAGCGGCGATGACCGCACCCAGCCCCACTCACCCAAGGCTTAGCTTTCGTATAAAACTCCGCAGAGCTCTCCTAGTGGAACGGCGGATATTCCGAGTGCAGTGTGGCATGCTGGCCGCGGTGGGCGTTATCGTCATCGCCATCGCACTGCCTTCGCTGCGTTCCGTGTTACAGCATGCACCGCTGCTACGCGTCGGAGCGCTTTCGTACAGCACCTATCTGCTGCATGGCAGTGTTCTGTTTGCGCTCATCCGAGCGTTTTACGGCCGCTTGCCCTTTGCCTACCTCGTGGTGCCGTACCTGGTGCTGGTGTACTTGGCTTCCGAGATCTTTCACAAGCTGGTAGACCAACCTGCGATTTTTCTAAGTCGCAGAGCAGAGGCTTTGTTCAAATAAAGAGACCAGCCCGCGGGCTGGTCTCACCTTGCCGACTGTAGGGCTTAGTTCCAGACGTGCTGAATGGGCATGGGCTCGATCCGCAGAATAGTATCGGGCTGCACGTTGTACAGCTTACGGGCGAACTCCCGTGCCTCCTCTTCGTCTGTAAAAATCGTCTTTTCGTGGAGCTTACCAGCGATGTACTGCTCGCATTTCCAAAGGGTGCTGTTCATGGTCAAGTTCACTGCCTGCTCCTCCTGAGCTACAAAACCTTACGTGCAAATCGCTAAGATTTAGACTCTCTTTGTTCTAATTTGATTCAGGTTTGTGGAGAGTACGGAGGAACCCGGAGCTATGCAAACCGTACTAAGTACGGCATAACTCCGGCCCCAACCTGCTGAGGTGATACTTACCCGGCCATACTACAGCCGGGTAAGTCCGTGCTTACTTGACGTCGACGTATTCGGCGTCAATCACACCCTCATCCTGCTTCGGCGCTTCCGTCGTTCCAGTTGCTGTCGCGCCGCCGTCTGTCGGTGCCTGGCCCGTCTTGTACATGGCTTCGGCCAGCTTGTGGCTTGCCTGCGTCAGACGGTCGTTGGCTGCCTTCAGCTCAGTCGCGCTCGGCGTGCCGGTCAGCGTGGTCTTGGCATCGCTCAGAGCGCTTTCCACCTGCTGGCGCTCGTCACCGGAGATCTTGTCGCCGTTCTCACGGAACGTCTTTTCCACGTTGTAGACCAGGCTGTCGAGGCTGTTCCGCGCTTCTATTTCGTCGCGCTTCTCCTTGTCCTCGCCCGCGTGCGCCTCGGCTTCCTTCGCCATGCGCTCGACCTCGTCCTTGCTCAAGCCTGAGCTGCTGGTAATGGTGATCTTCTGGTCCTTGCCGGTGGCGTTGTCCTTGGCCGTCACGTTCAGGATGCCGTTGGCATCGATGTCAAAGGTGACCTCGATCTGCGGCACGCCGCGCGGTGCGGGAGGAATGCCAGCCAGCTTGAACTTGCCGAGCGTGCGGTTCTGGTTGGCCAGCGGACGCTCACCCTGCAGCACGTGCACCTCTACCTCGGTCTGCGAATCAGCCGCCGTCGAGAAGGTTTCCGTCTTCTTGGTTGGGATGGTCGTGTTGCGCGGGATCATCGGCGTCGCCACGCTGCCCATCGTTTCAATGGCCAGGGTCAGCGGCGTCACATCCAGCAGCAGCAGGTCCTTGACCTCGCCACCCAGCACGCCACCCTGCACCGCCGCACCGATGGCTACGACTTCGTCCGGGTTCACGCCCTTGTGCGGCTCCTTACCGAACAGCTCCTTCACCAGCGCCTGCATGCGCGGCATGCGGGTCTGGCCGCCGACGAGCACTACCTCATCCACCTTGCTCGCGTCGATGCCGGCATCCTTCATGGCCTGCTTGCAGGGGCCGACGGACTTCTGCAACAGGTCCTCCACCAGCGACTCGAACTTGGCGCGGGTCAGCTTGACGACGAGATGCTTCGGACCGGTCGCGTCTGCCGTGATGAAGGGCAGGTTGATCTCCGTCTCCATGGTGGTGGAGAGCTCGATCTTGGCACGCTCCGCCGCATCCTTCAGGCGCTGCAGGGCCATTTCATTGCCCTTGCCGCGCAGGTCCAGGCCTTCCTGCTTGCGGAACTCGTCAATCAGGAAGTCCACCAGGCGCTGGTCCAGGTTGTCGCCGCCAAGGTGCGTGTCGCCGTTGGTCGCCTTTACCTCGATGACGCCTTCGCCAACCTCAAGCACCGACACATCGAACGTACCGCCGCCAAAGTCATAGACCACGATGGTCTCGTCCTTCTTCTTGTCGAGGCCGTACGCCAGTGCTGCTGCCGTGGGCTCGTTGACGATGCGCTTGACGTCCAGGCCAGCGATCTTGCCCGCGTCCTTGGTCGCCTGGCGCTGCGAGTCGTTGAAGTAGGCCGGCACGGTGATGACGGCCTCGGTCACAGACTGACCCAGGTAGTCCTCAGCAGCCTTCTTCAGCTTCTGCAGGATCATCGCGCTGACTTCGGGCGCGGTGTACTCTTTGCCCTGCGCCAGCACGGCCAGGTTGTCGCCCTTGCTGACGACCTTGTACGGCACCATCTTCATCTCGTCGTTCACTTCGTTCATGCGACGACCCATAAAGCGCTTGATGGAGTAAATGGTGTTCTCAGGGTTGGTGATGGCCTGGCGCTTGGCCACTTGACCGACGAGGCGCTCACCGCTCTTGGTGAATGCCACGATCGACGGCGTGGTGCGGCCGCCTTCTTCGTTGGGGATAACCTTGGGTTCGCCGCCTTCCATGACAGCGACGCAGCTGTTGGTGGTTCCCAGGTCGATTCCGATGATCTTGCCCATCTGTCTTGCTCCTCCGGCGGCCGTGGCCGCATGTCTGCTACTCAACTTGTGACAGCCATTCGGGCCTGCTCAGCATGTTCAGAATCACATGTGAGTGAGTTACTGTCAATGTATCTGATGCACACGGATGCATGAGGATGCACCCTCTCAGATCACACAGCCACGTGAGTCGTGACGAGCGTGCTGTTCAGCGTGCGGGTGTGGCGTTCGGGTCAGTTGTGGAAGTCGTACTGCCGGTGCCGCTCTGCGCGGGTGAGGCGCTACCCGTAGAGCTGAACGGAGACGGCGATGTTCCGTTGATGCCGGTTGAAGAGCTACCGCCGAAGGACGTCGCACTACCGCTCTGCAGGGAACCCAGGGAGCCGGAGCCGTTCGCGGCAGGGGTGCCGCCAAAGAGGCTTACCTTCTCCTTCATGGCGTCAACCCGCAGGTCGTAGAGAAACTCCCAGTCTTCGATGTTTTCGGAGCCGTTCCACTCCACCTGCCCGTGCCCCTTGGCGTTGCTGCCCACGCCCAGAAAGGCACCCTTACTGCCCTGGAATGAGCCTGCATCATTGCCCGAACCGAAGCCGCTGCTGCTACCCGTAGGTGAACCCGTCCCGGTACCGGTCGCAGGTGAGGCCGAGTTGGCTCCTGCAGCGTTCGCGCCTGTGGCACCGGACTGTGCGCCGCCAAAGCTGCTGCTGCTACCAAAGCTGCTGCTGCCAAAGGTAGAGGAACCGGGAGCGCCGCCGGCGGTGCTGGAGATGCCTCCCGCTCCAGGAGTGTTGAAGCCGGACCCAGACTGCAAGCCCGCAACCGACCCCAGGTTGGCGGTCGGCGTGCCTGGCAGCGGCTCACCAAAGAAGCCCTTCACCTCGGTCTTTGCCTTGCCCACCAGGATGAGGCGGTAGTCACCATTGGTGAGTGGGTCTTTGTACTGCTGGCGCAGGTATTTCACCTGCAGCGCACTCGACACGCCACCCGTGGTCCCTGTGGCGAGTAGCTCCTCCACGGAGGCGGGAAAGCGATGGTTGCGACGATAGTAGAGTTGGATGGCGCGAACATACTCCTGCGCGCGGTGCTCCGACTCCACTTCGCGGTCACGCTCCAGCTGTTTTGCCACGCGTGGCGCCGCAATGGCCAGCGTCAGCAGGAGCAGAAAACAAACCACCACAAGCCCAAGCAGCAGGTATCCTTCCTGCCCGGACCGTTGATCGAACTGCCCAGGCGAAGCGGTCATTGCGCACTCATGGGCAGTCGCTGCGTGTTGTTATTGGTCAGGTCCGTCACCTCTGCCGCGGTGGCAGTGATGGCACCTACCCGGTACCGCCTGCCAACCACATCACCCTGCGACGCAATCAGCACGTCCTCTCCGCGCAGAAAGAAGGCCTGCCGCTTGCCGTCAGCGCGGGTTGCTGTGCCGAAGAACCGCAGTTCGATGGTAGGGAGAGGCGGCGTTCCGTTGCTGGCGGTCGTTGGCGGGATGTAGCGGGGCGACGCCATAGCCTTTGGGATCTTGACGGCGGCAAGTTGCTGGGCAGCTGCACCGGGTGACAGAAAGATGTTGCGCCCGCTGCCAGAGTAGACCAACGACTCTGCCAGCAGCATGCCCTCTGGGTGCAGCGTTGGATCCAGGTTAGACGGCGCGCTACGGACCGTGGTGGATGCCGGCTGGCTCACCGCTGGGGTCCGCACCGTGATAGCCACTGGGGCAGGAGGTGGCGCATCTGTACCGCTGCCCGTGCCCAGCAGCGTGTAGAGCAGGTATCCCACAGCCAGCACGCCAAAGGTACCCGCGGCAATCAGCTTCTTGCGGTCATCGGACCCGATCTTCATGGGCGCGCTCCCCCTGGAGACGTTGGCACGGCCTGCATCGGCTCACGAAGGTACGTTCCGATACGCATCTGCAGGTTTACCAAGCCGTTCTGCGCGCCACTCAGGGCCACGGTCTCGATGAGGAAGAAGCTCGGGTCACGCTCCAGTCCGTTGATAAAGTGCACAACGGCGCTGTAGTCACCCGTAACCGCCGCGTCAACGCGCACCTC
>CALMRM010000218.1:0-4078 GCA_937871605.1 uncultured Terriglobus sp.
CCGCCACGCCGTTCTGCTGGGTTGCACCCTTTGCGGCCCGCACCTGGTGCATGCTGCGGCTAAAGTGCACATCGTCACCCTGGGACCGGTGCGCCGTGTGCCGTTCATCGCAGCAGACGTGGCGCGCGAAGCGAAAGAGGATGAGGCGGGCACCCTGCGCATTCGTGGCCTGTACGTGGACGACAAGCTGCGCGAGTGGACCACGGGCGACCAGCACGACGTGACCGAGCGCAGCTATGTGACGCGCCGCGTGCTGCACGTGAACGACGCGCTGCCCGGCGAAAAGACGGGCCGCTGGGTGTGGCAACCGGGGCCCTGGATCCTTATCGATCGTGTCACCGGCAAAGTCACCGCGCTGCACCTGCCCGACTTCGACCCAAGTATTAGCGAGGCGGTCTGGTACCGCGATTACGCCGCGTACTGCGGCATCCACACAGCGGCGCGTGGCGGCGGACTGGCGGTGGAGGTCTGGCAGATCGGCGCACGGCGTGCCGCTCTGCAAAGGGTAATCGCCCCGTGGCCGCAGCCGGAACGCGTGCGCCCGGTGTGCCAACCCGCCCAGTGGCAGCGCGAGCCCATGCGCGTCACCCTGCAGGCCAACGGCGGCGAGCCCTTGCTGTTTAGCGTGACCGGCACCTCGTCGCTGCTGGTGGAGGATGGAGAGGGTGGCGATGACGACAACTGAGGTTCTGCTTCCCGAGCCTGGCCTAGTGGTGGCCAGGCCTGACCCGCTCGATCTCGATCGCCTGCTGGCCGATGCGGCGGTGGCGCACGGGCACCTTTGCGCGGGCCAGGTCCTCGGTGTGCGCATGGCGATCCACGCCTGCCACTTGCTAGGCGTGGAGGAGCCGCGCGGCCGCGACAGGAAGCGCCTGGTCACCTTTGTCGAGATCGACCGCTGCGCCACGGACGCCATCGGCGTCGTTACCGGCTGCCGCCTGGGCAAGCGTGCGCTCAAGTTCGTGGACTGGGGCAAGATGGCCGCGACGTTCATTGACCTGCAGCGCGTTGCTGGGCAGGATGTGTACGGCGGCGTGCGTCTTTCAGCCCGCGAGGATTCCCGCGACCTGGCCCGCGCACGATTTCCTGAGATCACGGACAAGAACCAGCAGCAGATGCGCGCCTACCGCGATCTTTCCGATGACGATCTCTTCACCGTCCAGCAGGTTGAAACTACCCTGCCCGCCAACGAGTTCCCCGGCTACAAGGGTGGTCGCCTGAGCTGTGCCGTCTGCGGCGAGGGCATCAACTACCGGCGCGAAGTCGTGCGCGGCGGTCAGGTGCTGTGCCGCGGCTGCGCCGAGCCGGACAGACGCTACTACCGCCTCGTTCAGCCCAACCCCTAGCCCGGAAACACGAAGGCCGGTGCACCGCTGCACCGGCCTGAACGTCGTTCAACGTGGTTGTTACCGGCGGAACCCACCGCGGCCCGCGAATCCACGACCCGCATAGCCGCCACGGAACCCACCACCGTAGTAGCCGCCGCGATAGCCGCCGTAGTAGCCCCCACGATAGTAGCCGCCGCCGTAGAACGGACGACCGTAACCGTAGTACCCGCCATAGTACGGATAGCCATAGCCGTACCCGTAGTAGCCGGGGTAGTACCCGGCATAGGCCGGGCCGTAATAGCCGCCATAGTACCCCGGTCCGCCAACGCTGATGCCAAAGCCAAAGCGCTGCGCCTCTGCCTTGTGAGCCGGAGCCAGCAGCATCGCTCCTGCTAGTGCAGCGCCTGCCAGCCACTTTGTGATCGTCTTGGTGATCGTCATCGCAAACCCCTCCAACCGTGCACTTGTTGGAACACAGCTTTTTTGAAAGTGTTGCGTGTAAGTAGAAGGCGCTTCGCGGACCTGCACAAAGCAATAAGACGCGTGCGTGCTGAATGCTGTGTATGTGCTGCTTGGCTTTGCTTTTGGAAGGGCATGGCTTTAGCCATGCCGCACACCGGATGTCTTACGAACGGCTTTAGCCGCCGAGGTCCGCTTTCAAGACTGACCTCAGGGGCTAAAGCCCACTTCTACTCCGCCCTGTGTGGCACAGCGAAAGCTGTGCCCTTCCGAAAAGAGCGGAGCAAGTCGTATGCCCGAAGGACGCCGTGACTCTCTCAGCGGCTGAAGCCGTAAAAGCGAGTGAGTCAGTGTGCAGACCACTCACTCACGTTCTCCGCCGCTTCCACCGCGCGTGCCACGCGCAAGAGCTTCGCTTCGGCAAAGTGCCCGGCCAGCAGCTGGACGCCGATCGGCAACCCCGCTGCCGTGGTGCCGCTGGGCACGCTGATGCCGCAGATGCCCGCCAGCGACGCCGCTACCGTGTACACGTCAGCCAGGTACATGCTCACCGGGTCGTCCACCTTTTCACCCAGCTTCCAGGCCGGCCCGGGCGTCATCGGCGTTAGCAGTGCATCCACCCCGGCAAAGGCCTGCAGAAAGTCGCGTGTGATGAGCGTGCGCACCTGTTGTGCCTTGCGGTAGTACGCGTCGTAGTACCCCGCGCTCAGGGCGTAGGTGCCTAGCAGGATGCGGCGCTTGACCTCGGCCCCGAACCCCTCCTCGCGACTTTCGCGGAACAGCGCTGACAGCGTGCGCGGGTTCTCCGTACGATGTCCGTAGCGCACCCCGTCAAAACGCGACAGGTTGCTGGAGGCCTCCGCCGTGGCCAACACGTAGTACGTCGGCACAGCGTAGGCGGTGTGCGGCAGGCTGACCCGCTGGATGGTACACCCGGCACCGCGCAGGCTGTCGGCGGCACGCTCCACAGCGGCGCGGATCTCTGGGTCGAGGCCGTCGGCAAAGTACTCATCCGGCAGGCCGATGCGCATCCCGGCCACCGGGTCCTTTGCAGCCGCCACGTAGTCCTCTGCGGGTGCGGCAGAGCTGGTCGCGTCCATGCTGTCCTGCCCGGACAGCACCTGCAGCAGCAGCGCCGCGTCCTCTACAGAGTTGGCAAGCGGCCCCACCCGGTCCAGCGAGCTGGCATAGGCAATCAGGCCGTAGCGCGAGATGCGGCCGTACGTCGGCAGCAACCCCACCACGCCGCAAAAGGCTGCGGGTTGGCGGATGGAGCCGCCCGTGTCCGTCCCCAGGCTGGCCGCGCAGAACCCAGCCGCGACTGCCGCTGCTGAACCGCCGGACGAGCCGCCCGGCACGTGGTCCAGCGCACGCGGGTTGCGCACCGGCCCGTACGCGGAGTTCTCGTTCGAACTGCCCATGGCAAACTCGTCGCAGTTCAGCTTGCCCAGCAGCGTGGCGCCCGCTGCATCCAGTTTTGCTACCGCAGTCGCGTCGTAGGGCGGATGGTAGCCCTTCAGAATGGCGGACCCAGCCGTTGCGGGCGCGCCGCGCATGGCCAGCACGTCCTTGATGCCGACCGGCACACCGGCCAGCACCGGCAGCGGGTCGCCCCGGCGGGCTAGCTCGTCTACGGCACCGGCCTGCGCCAGGGCGCGCTCTTCCGCCAGCGAGAGGAAGCTGTTGATCTCCTGCCCGGGCACCTGGTCGTGCAGGCGGATGCGCTGGAGATGCTCTTCCGCCAAAGTTGTGGCTGAAACGGTGCGGTTCCGCACCGCTGTGACGATGCTGCTAAGGGTTGCCGATTCGGTCATGCGTTTGCTTTCTATGCCCTTCAGCGCTCAATCACCTTTGGAACCTTGAAGAAGCGGCCGTCCGTCTCCGGAGCCTCATGCATCACGGCGGCACGGTCTACCGAAGGCTTCTGCTCGTCCAGGCGCAGCGTGGCGCCAGCCAGCACGGCTTCCCCCTGCAGCATTTCGCCCACCTGCGCCATGGCGGGCACGCCAGTCGTGTCTACGCTGTTGAGCGCGGCCACATGGCTCAGGATGGCGTTCAGGTCCCGTTGCATGCGCGGCTCTTCCTCGGGAGAGAGCTGGAGATTGGCCAGCGCGGCCACATGGCGCACGTGGTCCAGCGTGACGGCTGCGGCAGCTTCGATGGCAGAGTCTGGATGTGTGTCGTTCATGGGGTGTCTGGTCGTGCGTCCTCGGGCTCAGCCTGTGACAGCCCGGTGCGCAGCACGACCAGTATATCGGTCACCGGCGTGCCGCTGACGCGAGCCAGGTCAG
>CALMRM010000218.1:4088-5769 GCA_937871605.1 uncultured Terriglobus sp.
AGATCGTCAACTGCCGCTGCCACTGCTCCCCGTCGGCGGCCACCGTCACGCTCCCGTGCTCGTACCCCACCACGCCGGAACGCGCTGCCATGGCATGCCCGGCCACCACGGGCCACGCCGCGGCAAGCCGGTCCTGCGACGGCAGCGTGGACAGCGACTTGGCCAGTGAACGCCACAGGATGTCGCGCATGGCTTGCATAGTCCTTCTTTCTTGAAATCAGTTCCGGTGTGCTGTGTTTCTGCTGCCGTGCAGAGTGGGCGGGGACGATTGCGAAATCGTAGAACGCAGAGATCGCAGAGGAAGGCGCGCAGAGGCCGCAGGGCACGTGGGGACTCCGCCGCAAGGCAAATGCAGAACGCGAAGGTCGCGAAGGACGTGCACGCGAAGGTCGCAATGAAAGTTCACCCCAAGATCGCCCTCTGCGTTCTGCCTCCGCGCGCCTCTGCGTTCTGCTTTCTTCGCGTGCACGTCCTTCGCGCCGTTCGCGTTCTGCTGTTCAACCAACCCGCCTACGCCACCACGCGCAGCGCCTCATCCATCGAGGCCATCACACCGTCCGCCGCAGGCAGCATGTCTACGATGGCCGCGCGCATGTCGCGGAGAAACCTGGGTGCGGAGAACTCCCGGGCAAACGCCTGCGCGGTGTCTGGGCGAAAGCTCTGCTCCTCTGCCTCGAAGCGCAGCATGGCGGCACACAGCGCGTCTACGGTTTGTTCCTGAAAGAAGCACCCGGTCCGGTTCGGCTCGCCGTCGCTACCGCGTACCGTCTCCAGCGAACCGCCCGCGCCATAGGCAATTACAGGGCGGCCGCAGCTCTCCGCCTCCAGCGGCACCATACCGAAATCCTCGTCGGCGGCAAAAAGGAGGGCGCGGCAGCGGCTGTACTCCTGCCACAGCTGCTCGCGCTGCAGGTGCCCTAGAAACGTGATGGTCGGTCCAGCCATGGCGCGCAGCCGCTTTTCTTCCGGCCCGGTGCCCACCACGCGCAGCGGGCGCTGCAGCCGGTTGCACGCCTCCACCAGCAGGTCGGTCCGTTTGTACCCCACCATGCGCCCGGCTGCCAGGTAGGCTCCGCCCGGCGTGTCGCGCTGGGCCAGGTGAATGTCGATGGGCGGGTAGATCACCTCGGACTCGCGACCGTAGTTGGCCCGGATGCGCTCCTGCACATAGCGGGAGTTCGCCACAAACCTCGTCACACGCTGTGCTGCCCGCCAATCGGAGCGCCGCACGTAGGGGGCCACCATGCGGAACAACAGCTGCTTGTGCCAGGGCATCGAGCGGCTGTAACTCTCGAATCCGTCGTAGAGGTAACGCATGGGCGAGTGGCAGTAGCACAGGTGCGGTGTGCCGGGCCGCAGGCGCGCGCCTTTGACCGGGCCTGCGTCGGACGAGACCACCAAATCGTACTGCCGCACGTCCAGCGACCGCGCTGCCAGGGGATAGAGGGGCAGCAACTCGCGATGGCGGCCTGTGGCCCCCGGAATGCGCTGCAGGAGGGAGGGCCGCACCGTGCGCCCCGCCAGCGACCGGGGCAGGCCGCGCGGTGCATGCATGAGGGTAAAGATGTCGGCTGTGGGCAGCAGTGCGGCCAGGCACTCTGCCACGCGCTCGCCGCCGCCCTCTGTCACAAACCAGTGATGTAAAACAGCTACACGCAACGGGCCACCCTTACTAGTATGC
>CALMRM010000219.1 GCA_937871605.1 uncultured Terriglobus sp.
CGCTGGCATACCGTGCTGCCCTATGCCGGGTCGCTCTCAAAGCCGTTTGTGGATGAGAACTTCCACTTCTTTGCACAAGTGCTGGCTGGCCAGAAGGAGCAGGCACCCCTGTGGAAGCGCTGCACCAACCAGACCGACCGCGCCCTGGGTGAGGCCGTGGGCCAGGATTGGGTAGCCAAGTACTTTACCCCGCAGGCCAAGGCCAACATGCAGGAACTGGTGCGCGACCTGGAGGCCTCGCTGGGCGACGACATCCAGCACCTGGACTGGATGAGCGCCACCACCAAGGTGGAAGCGCAAAAGAAATTGACCGCCTTCCGCGACAAGATTGGCTACCCTGAAACCTGGCGCAACTTCAGCACACTTACCGTGCAGCGTGACGACCGCGTCGGCAACCGCGAGCGTGCCGCCATCTTCGCCGACCGCCGTGACATCGCCAAAATTGGCAAGCCGGTGGACGAAAAAGAGTGGGGCATGACACCGCCCACGGTCAACGCTTACTATGACCCGTCGAACAACGACATCAACTTTCCCGCAGGTATCCTGCAGCCGCCGTTCTACGATTTCAAGATCGACCCCGCAGTCAACTTCGGTGCCATCGGTGTGGTCATCGGCCACGAAATGACGCACGGCTTTGACGACCAGGGCAGTCAGTACGACGCGCAAGGCAACGTGCGCAGCTGGTGGACACCGACCGACAAGGCCGAGTTCGACAAGCGTACCGATTGCGAGGTCAAGGAGTACGGCAGCTTTGAGCCCGTACCCGGGACCCACCTGAACGGCAAGCTGACTCTAGGCGAAAACACCGCGGACAATGGCGGCCTGCAAGTCTCCTACATGGCGCTGCACAAGGAACTGGACAAGCTGGGCGGCGACGCGACCACCAAGAAGGTGGATGGCTATACGCCTGACCAACGCTACTTCCTGGGCTTCGCGCAGGTGTGGTGCGAAAACACCCGAGAAGAAACGGCCCTGTTGCGCGTCAAGACCGATCCGCACTCGCCCGGCCGCTTCCGCGCCAACGGCGCCGTGCAGAACTCAGCCCGCTTTGCCGACGCGTTCAGCTGCAAGCAAGGCGATGCCATGGCACCGGTGAACGCCTGCCGCGTCTGGTAGCCAGCACGTAACTCGAAGCGGTCCGCTCCCTCAGCGGGCCGCTTTGTTTGTTCGTGCAGGCACGTGATAGCTTTCCACCACGCACGTGATAGCTTCCCACTTTGTCATCCCGACCGGAGCACGCAGTGCGTAGTGGAGGGACCTGCTTTCCTCTCCAGCGGCAGTGCTGTCCCGGTGCAAACAGCAGGTCCCTCCACTCCGCTTCGCTCCGGTCGGGATGACAAAAGGCTCGAATCGCGGTCGGCCGACAGGCTGTGCGGAACTTACTTTGCCACTCTTTTCGCGATGATCTGGTCGGCAATTTTGGCATAGGTCGGCTGCGGCACAATGCCGCGCGACACTAGCTGATTCTTCGCCGTATACGGCCTGCCATCCACAATGCGTTTGGCATAGGCATCGCCAATGCCCGTTAGCGTTTTAAGTTGGTCCGGCGTGGCCGTGTTGATGTCGATCAGCGAGCCCTTATCGGCCTGCGCGGTGGTCGTCGTTGGCTTTGCCGCAGGCTTGGCGGCAGGAGTCTGCGCTCCCAGCATAGACGCGCAGAGCAAGAGAACGAGGGCGGATAGGGTACGGCGAAGCTGCATGATGCGGCACTCCGGGTGAGCAAGGATGTGTGCCCACGGTGCAAGCGGCACGTGCCCACGATACCCTGTGCCGTGACGCATTGACGATCTTTTTACCGTTCGGGCAGGCCCGTCACGTTGACACCGTGCATCTCACCCCGTAACCTCAGGGTTGTCATGGCCGTTCGCACGCACCATCACGGACACGCACACCACGCGCATGGCGCGCCGGCGGCAGCTGTCTGTGTTGGGGCCTAGAGCTCAACGACACAGGATCAGAACAGCCCGCCAGAGCGCAACCCTGGCGGGCTTTGTTGTGCCCGCCGTAACCTTGAGAACCACAGGAAAGACAAATGACCGCAACCGAAACAGTCACACCCACCATCGATTTCGCCAAGGCCGGCGGCCTCGTCCCGGGCATTGTGCAGGATGCTCACACCGGCGAAATGCTGATGCTCGGCTTCCTCAACGAGGAAAGCTACCGCCGTACGCTCGCAAGCGGGTTTGTCACGTTTTGGTCGCGCACCCGCGGCAAGCTGTGGATGAAGGGCGAAACCAGCGGCAACCGCCTGCGCATCGTCACCGCCACCACCGACTGCGATACCGACGCGCTGCTCTTCCGCGTTGAAGTGGAAGGCGACGGCCTGGTATGCCACGAGGGCACAATCAGCTGCTTCACCAAACCCATCCCGATGAGCACAACCTTATAAACCCGTGTCGCTCGGCCTGCCTTATACGGCCAGGTGATGAGGATGACGCAGAAACGGTGACGGTCCGAAGGCCAACAGTCCGAATCAGGCCAACAGTCCGAATCAGGATCAACGGTCCGAATCAGGATCAACGGTCCGAACAGGGCCAGCGGTCCAAATCAGGGCCAAAGGCCCGATCACATAACAGCCTAGGCCGAAGGCCTAGGTAGCTGCCAGACAAACCATGAGCGCTAAAGGCGCGACACATAGAGCCTCTCGCATGCCTGCCAAAAGGCACACACGCGGCTTTAGCCGCCGAGGTTACTACCTCAAAGGAGACTTAAGCACGTGAGCAATAAATTGAAACTCGGTATTCCCAAAGGCTCGCTGCAGGACGCCACCATCGACCTGTTCAAGCGCGCCGGATGGCATATCTTCCCAAGCGGCCGGTCCTACTTTCCGTCCATCAATGATCCTGAGATCGAGTGCATGCTGGTCCGCGCACAGGAGATGGCGCGCTACGTCGAACACGGCGCACTGGACGCGGGCCTGACCGGCAACGACTGGATTCTCGAAAACCTCGCCGATGTGCAACGGGTAACCTCCCTAACCTATTCCAAGCAGAGCCGCCAACGCGTCAAGTGGGTGCTGTGCGTGCCTGAGGACAGCCCCTTCCAAAAGCCGGAAGACCTCGCGGGCAAGGTCATCGCGACGGAACTGGTCGAGTACACCAAGCGCTACTTCGCGGAAAAGAACATTCCTGTCACGGTCGAGTTCAGCTGGGGTGCCACGGAAGTGAAGCCGCCCATGCTGTGCGACGCAATCGTCGAAGTGACCGAGACCGGCAGCAGCCTGCGCGCCAACCGCCTCCGCATCATCGAGACGCTGATGGAAAGCGAAACCCAGCTCATCGCCAACAAAAGCGCCTACACCGACGCGTTCAAAAAGCAGAAGATCGACAACCTCGCCCTGATGCTGAACGGTGCCATCAACGCGCTGTCGCAGGTCGGCCTGATGCTGAACGTGCCCAAGTCCAATCTGGACCACGTGCTCAGCGTGCTGCCCGCGCTCTCCTCGCCCACCGTCTCGCACCTGAAGGATGAGAACTGGGTCGCGGTCAACACCATCCTCGACGAAAACACCGTCCGCGACGTCATCCCCAAGCTGAAGGCGGCAGGCGGCAGCGGCATCGTGGAATACCCACTCAGCAAGGTCGTTCTTTAATCAACATGGCCTAAGGAGCAACGGCAGCTTATGACAAGACATTTACCAGGCCTCTTCGGTGTACTCCTGTCGATGCTTTGGTGGCCGTTCATAGCTGAAGTGTTAGCCAGAGCCTTGAGTCGAGATCCAACTGTCGCGTTTTCTTTGTTCCTGCTGCTGGCCTCCATAGGTGCTATTAGTTGGAGCGCAATCAAGGTGAGCAGATGGTGGTGGATCGCCTTGATAGTTCCTCTTTATTCCTGCTTCATCTTGGCTATGGTCATAACTCCTGAACATCTGCACTGAAGGTGGGCTGAAGGCCCGCGACATAATAGCCTGGGCCGAAGGCCCAGGTACCGCACCACCAACGATCTGCGGGCTGTAGGCCCGCGTTAAAAAGCGTGAGGCACGCAATGAAGATCATCAAAACCACAGGCCGCGACCAAAAGGCAGCGTACGCCCTGCTCGCCACGCTGGAACGCCGCGGCGCGGTGAAGACCGCCGAGGTGGAACCCACCGTCCGCAAGATCATGCAGGACATGCGCAAGGGCGGCGACAAGGCCCTGCTGAAGCTCGCCGCCAAGTTCGACGCGCTGCAGCCCAAGCAGCCCCTGCGCGTGAGCCAGGGGGAGATGCTGGACGCGTGGAACGCGACGCCGCAGGCCCTGCGTGACGCCATGCAGACGGCGGCGGATAACATCCGCAGCTTCGCCGAGCAGCAAAAGCCAGACGAGTGGACCACGGAAAACACGCCTGGCGTGACCGTCGGCCAGATCGTGCGGCCGCTCGAATCGGTGGGCTGCTACGTGCCCGGCGGCCGCTTTCCGCTGCCCAGCACGCTGCTGATGACGACCATCCCCGCCCAGGTGGCGGGCGTGCCGCGCATCGTGGTGTGCAGCCCCAAGCCCGCGCGCGAAACGCTGGCCGCCGCGCACCTGGCCGGCGTCACGGAGATGTACCGCACCGGCGGCGCGCAGGCCGTGGCCGCCCTGGCCTACGGCACAGAGACGATTCGCCGCGTGGACAAGATCGTGGGCCCCGGCAACCTCTACGTGACCGCAGCCAAGGTCATCGCCAGCACAGAGTGCGGCATCGACATGCCCGCCGGGCCCACGGAGATCGGCGTCACCAGCGAGACCGGCGACCCCGCAGACATTGCCGCTGACCTGGTCGCACAGGCCGAGCACGACCCGGAGACGCTCGCCATCCTGTTCACCACCAACGAGAAGCTGGCGAAGGCAGTGGTGAAGGAGGTTGACCGCCAGAGCAAGGACAACAAGCTTGCAAAGATTTCGCTCAAGGCGCGCGGAACGGTCTTTCTGTGCGGCTCCGTCGAGGAAAGCCATGCACTCACCAACCGGCTCGCCCCCGAGCACCTGACCGTCGACACCGTCGCCGATCTGACGTGGGTCACAAACGCAGGTTCCGTCTTCATCGGCAACCACTCGCCGCAAAGCATGGGCGACTACATCAGCGGCCCCAACCATGTGCTGCCTACGGGCCGCGTGGGTCGCATGCGCGGCGGCCTCAGCGTGGTGGACTTCCTCAAAGTCATCACCGTGCAGAACTACACCGCCGCAGGCCTCACCACGCTGGGCCCGAAAGCGATCGCACTGGCCGAAGCCGAAGGCCTGACCGCGCACGCGGACTCTGTTCGCATCCGGATGAAAGCTGGCAGTCGATGAGCGAAGTCGACGCAATCACCGCGAAGCAAGAGGGTGCCCCACGTCTCGCCTTTGAGACGTGGGATTCATCCAGTCCGCAGCCACGTCCAGCTATCCTCAACATGCCGGAGTATCACCCACCCCTTGCAGGACGCGACCGCGCGCTGCGGCTGGACTTTAACGAAAACACACACGCGCCCTCGCCGCGCGTCCGTGAGGCTCTGGGCAAGCTCTCGCTCGAAAGCTTCACGGTCTACCCGGAGCGCGCCCCCGTCGAGGCCATCGTTGCCAAGCACCTTCGTCTGCAGCCAGAGCAGGTGCTGCTGACCAACGCCGTGGACGAGGCGATCCACATCGTCTGCTTCACCTTTCTTGAACAGGGTGACGAGTGCCTCTTCGCAGTGCCGTCGTTCTTCATGTACGACGTCAACACGCTGGCCATGGGTGCAAAGGCTGTCCGCATCCAGGCGGATGAAACACTTAGCTTCCCGTACGAACGGCTGCTTGCCGCCATCACGCCGAAGACGAAACTCATTATCCTCTGCAGCCCTAATAATCCGACAGGCACCACCATCACGCGCGAGCAGATCCACACCATCGCTCAGGCGGCCCCGCACGCCGTCATCATGGTGGATGAGGCCTACTACCACTTTTTTGGCGAGACGGTCATGGACGACCTTTGTGCCGAGCCGGAGCGAGAAGCAGGTCCCTCCACTCCGCTTCGCTCCGGTCGGGATGACAAGCCGAAAGAGTTGCGGAACGACATGATCGAAGGTAGCGACCATGCGCTCACTCCCGAGAACGGCGCAACCTTTTACCCCCGCCATCCTGAGCGGAGCACAGCGGAGTCGAAGGACCTGCTTTCTTCCACGCAGGCGACTGCCGTCGAATTCTTGCCGCAGAACATGATCGTAGCGCGCACCTTCAGCAAGGCGTACGGCCTCGCCAACCTTCGCGTCGGTCTTCTAGCGGGTCCCACACACCTGATGCAGCACATGCGCAAGGCCTGTTCGCCCTATAACGTCAACGGTGTGGCCTTAGCCGCAGTCGCCGCAAGCATCGATGACACTGAGTACATTGACTGGTACGTCGACCAGATCAAGACGGGTCGTGCCCGCATTGAAAAGGCGTTAAACAACATGCGTGTGCCACACTGGCCGTCGCACGCCAATTTTGTGCTGATGCACATCGGTCCGCGCCACAAGGAACTGGTGGAGGCCATGCGCGCGCGCGGCGTGCTGCTGCGCGACCGCTCCAGCGACCCAGGCCTCCTCGGCTGCGTGCGCATCACCGTCGGCGTGGAAGACCAGGTGGACACCGGCATCGCCGCCCTGCGAGACTCGCTGGCAGCCATGGGCTGGACGCCCGCCGAAGTGAACAAGCCCGAGCAGCAGCCCAAGGAGACCCCCGACTATGAGTGAAGCAATTACAGCAAACGGCGGCGATCTGCACCTTCCCGTCGGTGTCGCCCGGGAGTTGGAGGCCGGTATGGACCGCGGCGCGCTGTCAGAAGGCACCCAGCCGCAGAGCGGTTCTGCAACGCTCGAAGCAGGCACAGAACACAACTCCTCTTCGCTCGTGTCATCCCGCAGCGAAGCGGAGGGATCTGCATTTCAGCCGATAGCACAGCTCAAACCCTCAACAGGCAGCGATGCCCGGACCGCCACCATCGACCGCAACACCACCGAAACCAGGATCAAACTGACGCTGAACCTTGACGGCCAGGGCACGTACAACGTCCGCACCGGCATCCGCTTTTTCGACCACATGCTGGAACTGTTCACGCGTCACGGCGGCTTCGACCTCGACCTCCTCTGCGACGGCGACCTGGACGTAGACCAGCACCACACCGTGGAAGACGTGGGCATCGCACTGGGCGAGGCCTTCGACAAAGCGCTGGGCGACAAGAAGGGCATCCTGCGCGCAGGCTACTTCGTCATGGCCATGGACGAGACGCTGGCCGTCGCCGCCATTGACCTTTCCGGCCGCACCGGCTACGTCGTGGACGACCAGGTGAACGTGCCGCTGGTCGGCGACTTCCAAACCGAACTCGTCACCGACTTTTTCGACGGCTTCGCCCGCGGCGGTCGCTGCAACGTTCACGTCAAAACCATGTACGGCCGCAGCAATCACCACAAAATCGAAGCTATTTTCAAAGCCTTTGCACGAGCCCTGCGCGGAGCCGTCAGCCGCGACGAGCGCATGAAGGATTTGCTGCCGAGCACTAAGGGTTTGCTGTAGTACTTAGAAGGGGTTGCTGTAGTACTTAATTGTGAGCGCTATGAAGAACGGCTACCTACGACGTGCTTTGTTTTTCTTAGGATTACTCTCTCTAGTGGCTTCGATTGGCCTCGTCGTCTATAGCTACGCTTTTTACAAGGTGCGATCTACAGACTACGTTCAGCAGGCGATGGACGC
>CALMRM010000220.1 GCA_937871605.1 uncultured Terriglobus sp.
GGTGGCGTCGACCGGCGCGAGTTCTTTCGCCGTGCAGGTGCGATGGGCATGATGGGCGCGGCGCTGCCGGAGTTGATGATGGGCCAGCCTTTGCCAGGTGATCCGCAGGCGGGCAGCACTATCACGCACGAGGTTGCCGAAGCCACGCCGGAAGCGCCGCCCACCGAGACGGTCAACTTTGCCGTGTGCGGCATGAGCCACGATCACATCTACGGCATGACGGATGCCATCACCCGCGGCGGCGGCAAGCTGGTGGCGGCCTACGGCGCGGAGCCGGGCAAGGTGGCTCGCTTTGCCAAACGCTACCCCGGCGTGAAGATGGTGCAGACGGAAGACGCCATCCTCGACGACAAGAGCGTGCAGCTCGTCCTCACGTCCGCCGTGGCGAGCGAGCGTGCGCCGCTGGGTGTGCGCGCCATGAAGCGCGGCAAGGACGTTTTGAGCGACAAGCCCGGTATCACCACGCTGGACCAGCTTGCCGCCGTGCGCAAAACCGTCGCGGAGACGGGGCGGATCTACGGCATTATGTACAGCGAACTGCTGGAGGTGAAGGGCGCCATCAAGGCCGGTGAACTCGTCCGCGCGGGTGCCATCGGCAAAGTCATCCAGACGGTGAACATTGCACCGCACCAGATTGTGCAGGGCGGCGGCAATGCCGGCAACGGTGGTGCCGACCCGCGGCCTGACTGGTTCTGGAAGCCGGAGCTGTACGGCGGCATCCTGTGCGACATCGGCTCGCACCAGGTGGACCAGTTTCTGTACTACACGCAATCTACGTCGGCGGAGATCGTCGAGTCGCAGATCAGCAACCTCGCGCACCCGGAACACCCGGAGTTCCAGGACTTCGGCGACATGGTGCTGCGCGGCAACAAGGGCTTCGGCTACGTGCGGCTGGACTGGTTCACGCCAGACGGCCTGGGCACCTGGGGCGACGGCCGCCTGTTCATCCTGGGCACGCAGGGCTACATTGAGGTGCGCAAGTACACCAACGTGGGCGTGAGCAAGACGGGCAACAACCTGTTTTTGGTCGACGCCAAGGGCCAACACTTCATTGATTGCAACAACGTGACGCTACCCTTCGGCAGGCAATTCGTGTCTGATATCGTTCATCGCACCCATACGGCCCAGGATCAAACGCAGGCCCTGTTGGCCGCTGAACTGGTCATCAAGGCGCAGAAGACTGCAAAATGGGTGAAGATGGAAGCTTAGAATGACTCCGCCGTCCCCTGTAAAAGAGCACACCATGACGTCGGTCGCGCCTGTCCCGTCTGCCCGGCAGACGGTGCTAACGCAGGCTTCCCGCTCCCTGCTGGTGGATGCCGTGCGAGGCTTCGCCATTATTCTGGTCGTTCTGGGACACACGGACCAGGGGCTGCTCCACCGTGGATGGTGGGGCACCTCAACGCTGGGCGTCGAGTTGGAAAGCTTTATTTACGCCTTCCACATGGCAGCGTTCTTTTTTGTCTCTGGCATCTTCCTGAAGGCGAGCATCGCCAAACGAGGCGTACCCCGCTTTCTGCGGGAACGGTTTTTCTCGCTTCTGTGGCCCTACTTTCTTTGGTCCTGCGTCACAACGCTTGCGCTTGTTCCGCTAGCAAGCTTGACCGCGCAGGGTTCGCTGCCATTTCGCTTATTCCCCCTGTTCCTGATTACGGGCCGTATCTCATGGTTTCTGCCCACTATTTTCTTTGCACTGCTGCTGGTTGCGCTCACGGTGCGAGTACCCATGGCGCTCACGCTGCCGGCTTCGATAGCCCTTGCAGCGCTGCCGCTGCACACGCAATTTGTGTTCGTCAGCAACGGTCTGCGCTATCTGCCGTTCTTGTTGCTGGGGATGTTTGTGGGGCCAAGAGTCGTGCGCCTGGAGAAGGTGCCCGTCGCGCTGGCCGTCCTGGTTGTACTTCTTCTTGGCGTGGCCGTGGGATACGTAACCCACCACGGGCTGCAGCACTCCACTGCCGGGTATCTGCTGACGGGGGTTGCAGGCACCGCCATGCTGTTTCTGGTGGCGCGCTGCCTTCAAGGTACAAACGCGGCGCGTGGACTGGCGTGGGTAGGTGCCGCCTCGCTCGCCATCTTCCTGCTGTCAGAGTTTCCGCAGGGCGGCGGCCGCGTTCTGGTGACGACGCTCTTCCACACGGAGCAACCGCTGCTGCAACTTGCTGTGCCCACAGCGCTGGCGGTAGCTGTGCCCGCATGGCTGTACCACCGGCGCTACGCGTTGAAAATAGCCTGGATGTTTGAGGCACCCTTTGCTGCTGGACGTGAGCGGAAAGCGGCATCGCTCTCGTAGACAGACGATCTGTGACAGGCAGCCCACAAGAACGCACCTGCGGCTGGACGATGGCAGTGTTGAGTGTCTACGATGACTGGCATGAATGCCTTCCTTTCTCGCCGCACCCTGTTGAAGACCGGCAGCCTTGCCGCTGGATCGCTCTTGCTCTCGCGCGTTGCCGCCGCGGCGAAGGCCTCGCCCGTGAAGCTGGGCATCGCGAGCTATACCTTTCGCGAGTTCAAGCAGCCGGAGCAGCTGATCGGTTTCATGAAGCAGCTGAACCTCAACGCGGTGAACCTGAAGGATTTCCACCTGCCCATGGGCCCGCTGGACCAGGTGGCTGCCACGGCGAATATCTATCGCAAGGCAGGGCTGACGATCACGGGCGGCGGCACCATTTACTTCCCCAAGGATGAGGACGCCGACATTCAGGCGAAGTTCGACTATGCCAAGGCGGCGGGTTTCCCCATGATTGTCGGTTCACCCACGCATGCCTCCATTGGCCGTGTGGAGAGCTTTGTGAAGAAGTACGACATCAAGCTGGCCATCCATAACCACGGCACCGAGGACAAGGAGTGGCCGTCCCCGCACGACATCCTCAAGGTCATCGGGACCATGGACAAGCGCGTGGGCTGCTGCGTAGACCTGGGCCATGCCATGCGCGCCGGCGACGACCTGCCCAGCACGCTGCGCGAGGTGGGGCCGCGGCTCTACGACATCCACATGAAAGACCTCGCGGACAAAAACAGCAAGGAGAGCCAGGTAGCTGTGGGCGAGGGCGTGATGCCGGTAAAGGCGATCTTCCAGACGCTGACCGACATGAAGTACCCCGGCTATGTGGACCTGGAGTACGAGATCAACGGCAAGGATCCCGTGCCAGGCGTGGAGAAGAGCATCGCCTTTGAGCGCAAGACGCTGGCCGACCTGGGGTACACGGCGTAGTTACAGGCATTCTGTCTGCCTGTCATCCTGAAGCTTGCCCTGAGCACAGCGAAGGATCCCTGCGATGGGTCGCCGATCGCTAAATTTTCGAGTTCCTTGCCAGAAAGCTCGAAGCTGCACCGTTTTCACCTCAAACCTGTGGGGATCCTTCGCTGCGCCCTTCGCTGTGCTCAGGGCAAGCTTCAGGATGGCGGCGCGTACGTAAGTGGAAGAGGCGGCATGGATCCGGGCGTGGCGTTCATTGGCCGGGATGCGTTGCTATCGCACGGCAAACGCCATTGACCTCACGCATGTCTTACTTTCTGGACGAACGATTCAGCGAGGGATGACATGGGACTGATTACGCCGAACGAGTACGGTACGCTGCGCAAGCTCTACACCGGACAGCTGCAGTATCTGCACTCCACCGAAACGCAGATCGTGAAGGGTCTGGAGAGCATGATTCAGCATGCGCAGGATTCGCAACTGCAGCAGACCTTCAAGAAGCACCAGGGCGAGTCGGAGACGCAGGCCCAGCGCCTGGAGCGGTTGCTGACCGAACTCGAGGGTGACGATGACGACAAGAAGGACCCCATCATCACGGCGATGATCGGATCCGGTGTGAACATTGTGCGCGAGACAAGCGAAGGTGCCGTGCGCGATGCAGGCCTGATTGCGTCCGCGCAAAAGATTGAGCACTACGAGATTGCGTCGTACGGTTCGGCCATCGCGTGGGCCGGTGTGCTTGGCCTTTCGAGCCATGTTTCGACGCTGCAGACCTCGTTGGACGAAGAGAAGCGGACCGACGCCATCCTTACACAGCTTGCCTCCGCAGAAAATCGAGAGGCGGCTGCAGTCTCCTAATCACAGGGGTTGCTGCAGACGGGAAGGGGCCGCGCGTGCGGCCCCTCTTTTTTGCTTCCGCGGTGCGCTGTCAGATGAGCTTTGGCTCGAACTTCGGGTCATAGGCGCGCTTGCGCATCGCGGTGGCCTGGGAATCGTTGATAAAGTTACCGGTCGCCGGGTCCACATTCACAGGTCGCTTCAGGTCGTAGGCGATGTTGGTCATCAGCAACATCTTGACGGCCACCGCACCCTCGGCGACAGGCGCGTGCAGGTCGCCCTGGTTGCCAGACTTCACCGCGGTCAGGAAGTTCTTGAAGTGCGCATCGGTCATGCTGTCCGCGCCCACCAGGTCGTTGCTGGTGGTCTTGTTCAGGCCCTTGTGCACGTCGAACTGGTCGATCATCTTGCCCTTCAGGTCGTGGTGCTCCCACCCGTCGCGGTCCACGATGATGGTGCCTGTTTCGCCGTACACGGCAGTGCCGCGCTCGCGGTTGTAGATAGGCATGTCGTTACAGCAGCGGCACTCCCACGTGATCAGCTTGTTGTCGTTGTATTCGAAGCTGGTGTTCAGCGTGTCGTAGAACTGCCAGTCGTCCTTGTAGGCATAGCGGCCTCCGAAGGCGCTGACGCGGTTGGGCAGGGCAGCGTCCATGGCCCAGCGGGCGACATCGACCTCGTGCGTGCCGTTGTTCAGCGCTTCGCCCGTGCCGTAGATGTGGAACCAGTGCCAGTTGTAGGGCTGCACGTTGTCCTTGTACGCCTGGCGCGGTGCGGGGCCCTGCCACAGGTCCCAGTCCAGCGTGGCAGGCACGGGCGCGGGCTTGCCCACACCGATGCTCTTGCGGCTGTTCGTGTACCAGGTCTTGGCGTAGTAGGCGCGGCCAATCAGGCTGCCATCGTGGATCTTCTGCACAATATCCATGGTGTGCTGCGACGAGCGCTGCTGGTTGCCCATCTGCACGACCTTGCCGTACTTCTTCTGCGCGGCGGCGATCAGTTCCGCCTCATGGATGTTCTGCGAGCAGGGCTTTTCCACGTAGACGGCTTTGCCCGCCTGCATGCCCAGAATGGCCATGGGCGTATGCCAGTGGTCGGGCGCGGCTATGGTGATGGCGTCCACGTCCTTGTCGGCCAGCACCTTGCGGAAGTCCTGCTCACACTTGGGCGCAGTGCCGAACTTCTTTTCCACGGCCGCCGAGTACTTGTTCAGAATCTTGGTGTCAACATCGGCCACGTGGGAGTAGTTCACCATGTCTTTGCTCGCATAGAGGCTGGACAGGTGGGCGTAGGCACGGCTATTCAGACCAAAGGTGGCCACGTTGACCCGGTCATTCGCACCGAGGACACGGGCGTAGCTCTTGGCGGTGGTGCTCAGGGCGAGGCCGGCGGCAGCTGCGGCGGCGCCCGCGGTAAATTCGCGGCGGTTCATGGGTGTGCTCCTTGGCGCGGCTTTATTGTAACCACGGCGCATAACGGCTGGCGCGGCTAAGTGTGGGTAATCTTGAGCCATGCCATTTGGCCGTAAAAAGACCCGCGAACCGCTCGGCGAACCGGAGTTGTTCGATTATGCGTGCAAGTCGCTGGGCGCGCGGATGCAAAGCGTCCGCGATCTGCGCCGCAAGTTGCTGGACCGCTCGGAACCCGGGCCGGAGGGCGACGCGGTGGTAGCGCGCATCCTGGAGAAGCTGGTGGAGATGCGCTACCTGTCGGACGAGCGTTACGCTGCGGACTTCGCCAAGCTGCGGCAGGAAAACCGTAGCCTGGGCCGCCGCCGCGTGCAGCAGGACCTGCAGCAAAAGGGCATTGCGAGCGAGCTGATTGCCACCACGCTGGACGAGGCGTATGGCGACCTGGACGAGCAGGCACTGGTGCGCCAGCACCTCCAGCGCCGCCGCATCCAGCCGCCCACAGACGAGAAGAGTACCGCGCGCGTGCTGCGCCGGCTGACTGCTGCGGGGGTCTCGTCGAAGGCGATCTTTGCCGTACTGCGCAGCCTGCGCAGTGGGGAGGCGGCGCTGGACCGGGCCGAAAGCGAGGCTGCGGAAGAGTAGCTCCGCATGCTGATAGCTGCCGACATATCAAATCTGTCACGCCCGTCATCCTGAGCGTAGCGAAGGATCCCTGCAATGCTTGCTCTTGGCACGAGTGCCTGGGATTTCTTCGCGAAAAAGCCCGACAGGACATCTTCACGACGATCTGCGTCGCGATCCTTCGCTGCGCTCAGGATGACGGCGTGTGTGCATCCAACCTGGTATGAGATTCTGCACGACCTTGACCACGGCCGCACTTCTGCTTGCCACCCCTTTCGCTCTGCCTGCGCAACGCAGTGCACCCGCGCCCACGGACAAGCCCGTCGGCACCCTGGAAACGGTTGCCACGTTCAACG
>CALMRM010000221.1:0-1246 GCA_937871605.1 uncultured Terriglobus sp.
CGCGGGAGAAATCCTTCACGTCGGACGCCCAGCTCGGGAGCTCGTCCACCCACTCGCCGTTCACCCATACCCAGGACGGTTTGCGCTCTCGCTTGGACCGCCAGCGCACGAAGCTCCCCCACAGGAAGAGCGGCAAGGCGAGGACCTCCATCGGCGGTAGGAGCAATGATCCGAGACTCCGGCCACCGAAGAAATTGTGCTGAAGAAAAGGCTGCTGCGATCCTGCCTGGTAGGCGGCCGATCTAAGGATTCGCACGCCGGTCCATCCCTGCTGCAACGCCTGCGGTGAGAGCACAAACGGAACGGATCCCTGCGCAGCCGGCGTCACGTCTCCGGCGTCGGCGATGTCCATTTCCTTCTTCGGCTTCGTCTTCACCAGCCACGCAACCTGGTCCGGCTCCGGGCCGTTCACGATGTGCAGCGAGCTGGCGACGTACGCCGGAAAGTAGAAGCTCTGGACGGGCGACAGTGTGAAGACGAACCAACCCCAGAGCAACGCTCCGAGCATCGCGCTCAGGACCGCGATGCGCCAAGCGCCGTCCCACAACAGCTCCGCGAACTCCTCAAGCATCGGTCCTACTTTCCTACCCGCTCGCCGTCCAACCGACGCAGAATCTCGTCGGCCTTGCCTTCTTTCATGCGCTCGACTCGCTCCGCAACCTCCTGCACCATCTGGGTGGAATACTTGTCGCTCGCCAGCGCGGAAAACAGATCGAGCGTGAGCTGCCGCAAACCCACCAGTTCCGTCAGCAGCATCGGGTCTGGGGACGACTTGCGGCTCCGGATCGGCTTCTGTAAGTGAGCGAGCACCGCCTCCCGCAACCACTCCGAGCGCGTCTTGCCGGACGCCTTCGCGGCATCCTCCACCGCTAGCAGCTCCTGCCAGGGCAGCCGCATGGAAAGCGTCCGTGCCTCGTGCGACGGCGTCAGGCTCGCTTCCAAGGTGCGTGCAGAAAAGGGTGGTGGAACGCGGCTGCCGCTCATCAGTCTCCTTCACTATCCCGACGAACTCTCGCCGTAAGGCTTCGAGAGTAGGCCAGCAATGTGCGTTTACGCAGTGTACACAGGTGCAGGAAGTAGCGGAAAGAGGCAGGCCGCATACCCGCACCAACTTGTGTACTTAGCGTACACAAGTTGGTGCTTCAGAGCCGGGCTGCAGCTAAGTCCTTTGTTCTTCCAGGGTTCCTATTGGAGCCCTGCCGTTTACAACGGCAAACCCCTTGGGGATGACGTGTCACTCTTCTTC
>CALMRM010000221.1:1256-6717 GCA_937871605.1 uncultured Terriglobus sp.
TTCTTCCGGTGCTAACCCGCGTCGTCTGTGGAGCCAACATCGCGCCTTGCTGTAGGCCGTATAGCCTCGCACAAACATGCTGTATTCAAGCTGGATGTCGATATACTTCCGCCATCCACAAATCCCTCCCCGCTGCTCGGAGAATTATGGGCATGATGATGCCACTGCCTCAGAGGGACTTCGAAATCGACTCCGACTCCAGAGCGAGCGCTGAAAAGTATGCGCGATCCGCTGAAGAGTTGTTACTGGAATCGTCCTACGACGATCCAGACTTCACGCGACAAGCATTCCTTAGAACGATTTCTGCGCAAGCGGAAGCCAAACATCTTGACGACTTCAATGAGACTCTTCAAACGGCAGCGGAAGATTTTGCTGCGTTCCGTCTCAATGAACGCTTTCCAGTGATAAAGACCGAGGAAGGCTTCGTGCCCCTGTCTATGAAGTCTCTGCTTGACGACCTGAGTGTCACAAAACGAAGGAGTCAAGCCCTCCGAGATCGTCAGTTCCTGGATGGCGCCGTTGAACGTTGGGCTGACCAGAGCGATGGTCGATTCATCGGTACCTTCGGCCAAGTGATGGAAAGTTTCCGTTCGAATCTCGCCGGATTTTTGAGCTATCGCTTTGCTGGCTTGCGCTTCTGGAGCAATCGCATTTCGAACACGATAGTTGATCCAGACGAGAACGGAACAACAGACATTGACGGACCTGTTGGGTCGACCGACGGACGAGGACTGTTTCACGTTACGGTCACATGCAAGGCCACTGCTTACCGAATCCTTGTCAGTCCGGCCTACTTCATCGATTGGGTCTATTTTGGCTCTCCGTCTACGCCTGTTTCGAAGTGGTTGCTGCCCGGTCGTTACGTGTTCGGCACAGATTCAATCGACGGCTCGGTAACGAATGATCCATTAATTTTTCGCATTCCTGACGACTACACAGTCCCGTTACAGAGGTTCTAATGCCTGTTGATCCGTCGAAGTTCGGACCTTTCGCGCCTATGGTCGGATACAGCGGAGCTGTTATGGCTTCGGGCGGGGCGCTGTTCGTGCTCTGGGCAGGACGAATGAAAACATGGCGTCCACCAAGCGAAGCGCTCCCTGGAGCCGCAGGAAATCTGGTTCTGTTGCTCTGCGGCATCTTCATGGTCGTTGAGTACTACTTCGCCGAACCCTCGCACGTGAAGTCGCTTGTCGCGGCAACGGGCCTAACTGCGTTGTGTGCAGTCATCTTCTTCCTTCGATATAGCAGCTTGATCAGCACCTGGGGTTATACCAAGCCCTTGCCAGACAGGCACGGAGGTGTTCAAGAAACGGTTGTTCTCGGGGGGCGCTTTTTAAGGCCTGATGTCCAGCAGAAGCTACGTGATGGAGTTGACGAGCAAGCGCTATTGGAGGGAGCTGCGTACAACGTCAATCTTTTATGGGACAGAGCAAACCTGCAATGGGTCAGAACTCGCGTTCTCTTTTTCTTCATCTCCACTATGGTCTTAGGGACCTCAGCTCTGACGCTCGCTGGTTTCACAACGCAAGTCATCCTTACAAATCGCTCGGCATCGAGCGTAATCCACGCAAACGAGGCGCCTGGCCTCAGCAAGCAGTGATTCGGGATTCGCAACTCCTGGTGGCGGAGGTAATTTCCGCCACGCCAACGCATCGATTCGGTGCTTCCTATTGAACTGGTGCAAGACTGAAGCGCTTGCGAAAAGCAGCGACATATGTAGAAAAGCGTCGCCGAAGCTCGATGTGAGGCTGCACACTAGATCTGCTCACGGAGTAAAGGACCAGTGATAAACCAGCAGATTCGTTTCAGATCACACATAGCTGCGTCTTTGTTCTTCCTGACGATGACGGGTTGTGCCACGCCGCGAGCCATCAGGAATCTGTCTCAAGCCCAGCTGGCTGCCCAGAAGAGCTACGCCCAAAGTTTGCGTGACTACTTCAAAGTGATCGAGGCGTTCGCAGATGCGCAGATACAGGTCGCCAACTCGCAAATCGATGCGGCCGCTTTGAAGATCGATACCACTGAGAAGCAGATCGCGCGTCAAAGCATCGCCTCCGCTACAACCGACAGCGATCGGCAAAAGGCACTAGACCAACTTGTCACCGCCACCAAAAACAATCACGACACCACCGCTGCAACCAAAACCGGGCTTGCCGATCTTGTTCTAAAGCTCAAAGCCAAGGATGCGGAGATGCTTAAGGCCTATGCGACCATCGTCGACGCTCAGGAGAAGCTGGACACCTACATCCAAATGAAGAAGGCGGATGAGGCGGCGCTCGACGCTCTCACCCAAGCCGTTGGAATTAATCAGCAGAAGTTGGAACAGGATGTCTCCGAGATTGGAGACATCGTTGGCCAGATCAGCAAGAAAGCTCCCGCAGCGAGGTGACCATGACGATCCAGGAACTCAGCGACAAGCTGTCCTCACTCCAGAACGCCATAGAAGATTCTTCTGACCCGAATTCCCCGAGCTCCCTGGCGTTGCGCATTCTCAGCCTGAAGCTCCAACAGCAACTGATTGCGGCGGCATTTGATCCTCTGAAGAGCCTCGACAGCGTTTCGGTCGCGAACGTCACAGAGCTGGAGAAGCTCATCCCAGAGGCTCAGGCAGCCATTGAGCAAGGAAAGTCACAGGTGGATCTCGTAAACAAGATCACCGCTACGGCCACCATCGCTCTTCGGGCTGCGGGTCTTCCCGTGTAGACAACCGCTAGAGCTGGTGAACCCATCGTTGCATGTACCCTCGCTGCCACAGCTTCACACGCAACGTTTTTTGAGGAGAGAGTCGATGAGCAGCGCGTACTTCGAACCGTGGGTCGGACCTGCCTTCTCCGAAACCAACACCCTGATCCTGAGCGAGAGCACGTATGACTGGGTGGGCGACGATGGGCAAGCCTATACACCGCAGCCCAGCCATCCGGAAGACTCGATCGCTTGGAACATCGAGCACTTTGGAAAGAACAGCTACTTCACGGCGATGAACCGGGTGCTCTCGGGCGAGTCCAACCCGTCTGCAGAAACGATGCGGGCCTGCTGGGATCGACACGCTTACACCATCTTTGTGCAGCAGACGGTAGGGGTCGGTGCCGGGGTGCGTCCAAACGATGAACAATGGCAAGAAGCTGGACCGCACTTCCTTGAGCTCCTGGCACAGCTCCGGCCGCGGAAGGTCATCGTCACCGGCAAAGACATGTGGAACTGCATGCCGGAGTGCTCTGTCCGGCTTCTCGACGATCTCCAGGCCTATTCCCTTCCCGACGGCCAGCTGGTGTGGTGCTTGGCCCTTCCCCACCCTGCAAACCGCACCGAGGGCTTTGCCTGGCAGAAGATCTCGGAGAGCGTACGGGTGTTTGAGGCCACGGAATTCCCGCCTCGCGTGAACAGTTTGCTCAAGGGAAAGCTAGAAGCGGAATCACAGCCCTATACCGATGTCGCTCCCTGGGTCCTAGAGGGCTTGGAGAAACATCGCTCAAGTACATAAGCAGTTCACTACGTCTGTGCAGCGTTGCGTTCTCGCTGAATCATCCCGTACACGCTTCTTGCGTGGTCTCACCTGCCCGAAGGTTCTCCTGGATTTCTTTGGCGATCCTTTCTTGCTGCTCGACGTGAGCTGGCTCCAGCTCTCCCTCTCGTTCTTCGCTGAACTCGTCCCAAGGTTCCCTGGATGGCCTGCTTACTCTGATCGCATTGGAGCGACGGCAAGATCGAGCGTCATGAGGAAGTGTTCCCTTCTCCAGTCCTGCACCATACCGTTGCCCTGGAAGCTCCAGAGCGTCGCACTGATCTCTCCACGCTCTAGATGCTCCGCGAGCAGGCGCAACGCACCGGGCAGATCGCGACGGCACATCTGCTCCAAAGCGGAAGGATCGAACACCTCATTCGCCATCGCTCACCTCGCTTGTTTGCCCTGACGGCTGCTCTTCCTGCCAGAGTTTTGGCTGCCTGACCGCAACGCCTTCCCGGTCCAGCTCCGACAACCTTGCTTCCCACTTCTCAACGATCTGCTGCGCCTGGCGGCTACGCTTCCGTGCGCGGGCGAGCATTCGTTCGACGTGCGCTCGATAGCGGACGGGATGGTCGGACAGAGGTGGCATGTGGAGCAGCGACGATGCTTGAAGTGTATGGGCACTCACCGTCGCCGTCGTGCCTGTGGGTTGTGGGACGCGCTCCTTGCGTTCCAAGCGCAGCGGCAAATCCATCAGGCTCTATTCCGTACATGGATTGCTCGTGTGCTTTTCTCGAGCGCACTTCCCGGTACACAACGCTACTGCTTCAAGTCCTCCCGTTGCACCAGAGGTGGTTTCCTGAGCAGGAACAACATGCCTCAGAGCTAAATGTGTACCGGGAAGTGCGCTCCCGATTCACTTTCGGACGCGTTTTTAACTGCTCTGTGGCACATCGCTCACCCACGCTAGCCGCAGGCTGATTCCAGCAAACTTTCGCGCAACGGAGCACCGGTTGGGCTGATCGAGCGGCATCTGCAGCACACGTGAGAATGCAGCGAAGTCGTCAAACCAGCGATGTGTTGTGCTGAACGAGTGGACGGCCATCAGTGCGTGCCGCGAACGGTAACGCTGAGCCTCATAGATTGCAGAAGCTGTTCGATGAAGAAGCTGGTAACGCAGCGGACCTGCTTGCGCCGGGTTTATGTGCAGCGTGTTGCACAAGTATTCCAAGCGTCTCTGCTTCCCTGCTGAGTCGTTCCACACGCTTACGATGTCGGCAAACGACTCCTCAGCCTTGCCTTCTATCGCAATGATGGCTAGCTCACGGCCGATCCCAGCAACCACCATGAGATCTGTTTGGCTGTTCCTTCCAGGCGTTCCCAGATCAACTTCGCGCTCAAAGAAGCCATCGACAAGCTGCGCTCCCACGTACTCAGGAGCGGTGTTCAGAAGTTCGCGAACACGTTCTGGAAAGTCTGTGCCTGCATGTGCCCAGGTCGGGGCCAATTCCTGAGCGGAAAAGCCTGGCCGCCAGTGCGCATCCTGCTTCGTAAGGTGAGGGATGATGTCCTTGGGTGTTGTGAGCGGTACATGCAAGCGACGGATCATGTCGAAGAATCCGAGTCAGAGAAACTTTCAGAAACGATCAAATTCACAATCGTTCGTTCCTTATCTCTTGCTTCTCTTGTATGAAGTGTCTTGAGAATATCTTGTTCGTTTAGAGGGAGTACCGGGAGCTTCGAATCCGCATACCGGGAGCTACGAGGAAAGGAATTTTCCGTACCGGGAGCTACGAGGAGACGTACCGGGAGCTACGAGGAAAGTCGCCGGATGCTGTGGAAGATGTGGGAACTTCAGTAAAGCAGCTATAAGCTATTTTGCGAGAGTCGAAGCTCCCGGTACACCCTCGTAGCTCCCGGTACACATTTGATCCAGTCGTGACTGATTAGTAGACAACGAGTAGCGGCGACAGGGCTACAACTCGCGCAAAAAGCTGCAGAGTAGCCGGTGCGATG
>CALMRM010000222.1 GCA_937871605.1 uncultured Terriglobus sp.
GTGGTGCCGGGAGGGGGGGTCGAACCCCCACGAGGTTGCCCTCGGCGGATTTTGAGTCCGCTGCGTCTGCCAGTTCCGCCATCCCGGCCTGCTGCGGCGTATGCAGCGTGAACTCTGCAAGTCTCGCATAGGACCGGCATCGGCAACAAGTTGCACTGTACTGACCAACATCAAAGCCAGCGTTTCGCGCGGAAGTACAGCAGCGGCCCGGCGGCAGAGCACAGCATGACGCCCAGCGCCCACAGGTAGCCGAAACGCCAGTGCAGTTCCGGCATGTGTTCGAAGTTCATGCCGTAGATGGAGCCGATGAGGGTGGGCGGCAGAAAGACGACGGCGGCGATGCTCAAGGTCTTCATGATGGCGTTTTGCTGGATGGAGATCAGGCCGATGTTGGAATCGAGCAGAAACTGAATCTGTGTTTGTAGAAAGTTGTCGTGCTCCAGCAAGGATTGCACGTCGCGCCCCAGCGTCTTCAGGCGCAGGTGCAGGTCGTCGTCCTTCGCCATGTGCATTTCGAGGAATGGCACCGCTCGGCCAACGCTGTGCAGGCTTTCGCGAACACGGGAGGCCAGATCGCCGCTGGTACCGATGCGTTTCAGCGCGCCACCCAGGTCTGCGGCAGCGATGGACTTCATAGCGGCGGCGTTCTGCGCGAAGATCTCGGCCGAGATAGGTTCCAGTGCATCGCCGATCTCTTCCAGAATGTCGGCGTCGCGGTCCACAATCGTTTCTAACAGGCAGAGCAGGGCAGAGGCGGCGCTGGCGATGTGAGATGTGGGTTTTTGGCTGCGCCCAAGAAATTGCTGGAATGCACGCGGCTCCGCATACCGGATGGTGACAAAATGGGTGTCCACCAGCGCCAGGGTGATGCTTGTGAGCCGGGTCTGCTCGTTCTCCTTGCGATACACCACCCGCACCGTGACGAAGGTTGCGCCGCGGTCGGTATACAGCGCGCTGCTGCTTTCCACTTCGCGCATCTCGTCGCGCGTGGGCACCTCAATGTGCAGGTCGGCTTCAACGCGCTGTTCTTCGACAGTGGTCGGCTCAAAGAGGTCGATCCAAAGCGCATCCTGAAGGTTGCCGCCTGGCTGTGGCGACAGGTGGCCATCATGGGAGAAGTAGGTGGTGAGCATGGGTGACCCTCGGAGAGCGCTTTCTTCCGAGCGTACCGAAGGTCCCGGTGCGGACTCAACAGGCGAACCGAAACGTGTTATCGGCTGAATACCACGCTTTGACACTGCACAGCAGGGCATTTACCTTGGAACTTGTCGTAGTGTTCAGCATCACGGCCCGCGTCCCCGTCGTCCAGTGGCCCAGGACACCGCCCTTTCACGGCGGTAACACGGGTTCGAATCCCGTCGGGGACGCCAAACCTCCTAGAGTCCGTCAGTACACGCTGGCCTGATTAGGCGTATGCGACTACCGTGCCCTCGTCCTGCGAGGCGCATTTGGCCGGAACGCATGGTACGCGCTCGCTGGGGTGCGGGGCACGTAGCAAGCCACAACTATTTGTAAGCACTTGCAAAGGCAGCCTGAGCCTGGTCCATCTCCGCTGCGGAAGCAGCGTTCGCGAACAGGATAACCCGGTAGGTGAAGGTTACGCTCTTGCCCTTCTCGAGCGTGAAGTTGTGCTCCGGTGCCTTTGGGTCGAAGATGTGGTCGCCCAGCGGGTTTGCGGCGAACAGACCGTAGCCGCGCGCGTGCCAGTAGGTGGGATAGCCGGGGTTGTGCGGGTGGTCGAGAATCGCGACGGTCACGGTTTTTCCGCTTGCGTCTGTGCCGGTCAGCGAGCACCACGTGCCGCGCGTTGACCAGACCTTGTCGCCCTCAATGCCTTCGCTGGTGCGATAGACGCCGGTCGCGCCCGCCGTGTCGGCGTTGGCCACGGCAGTGGGGCGGCCGCTACTGTCCATGAAGGTGCCGCCTTTTTCTGTGGGTGACTCAAGAAAATGCGCCACGCGGATGCCCAGCAGGCCCTCCTTGTCGTCGTGAAAGACGGCGCGGTCCAGCGCGGTTAGCGTGATGACCTGGTCGATGATGCGGGTGTCACCTTGCTTGCGAAAGACATAGCGCGTGGTCTGCTTCAGCAGGTCTTGCCCGGCACCGGTCGTCCAGACTGAGTCGGCGGTCAACTCTCCCTGGTCCTTGCCAGACTTTGTAGAGACGATGCGCTCCATGCGGATGGAACCCATCTTCGGGCGCTGCGCCTCGGGAATGGCATCGGAGTTGTTCCAGAAATCGAAGCCGTTCACGTTGCCATAGTTGAACCACATGCCCGCGTGGTGCGGGTGATCGACACGCTCCTTATCGCGCGGTGCGAGAGGGTAGCCACGCGTCACCGTAATGCCGTTCGACGTGATCAGCGGGAACAGCACCGGCTTTTTCAGCGATGTGGGCCACAGGTAGGAGGTGAACGGCGCGCCGTCGATCATGACGTCCACGCGCCGGTCCGCGTCGTGGCGCTTCACCTCGACCTGCGCGCCGGCCATCAGCGTACTCATGGCCAGCGCGCCAGCTAAAAGGAACGGCCTAGACACGCTTGCCGCCAATCACAATGGCCTGCGCCTTGTCATCAAAGGTCACGCGCTGGCCGCTCTGCATGGCAGCGATGCACATGCAGAGCGCAATGCTGTGGCTATAGCCCGCCTCGATGGAGGCATTAGGCGTCTTGCGGCTGCGAACGCACTCCATCCAGTTGCGCATGTTGGCCACGGTCTGCGGGTCGCCACCGGTGTTGGCGTCGGTGCTTGCGGCGCTGGCTTTCTCAGTACCGCTCAGCGAGAAGGGCTTCAGCAGCTTCGGCTCCATGTGCATTTCCGCGGCGTACTTTGCGGTGAGGCCACCGGTGGGTGTCACCTGCTGCTTGTCCATGTCCAACATGCCGCCGGTGCTGTAATACAGCTCCTTCACGCCACCCGCTTCGTTGGTCTGCCGCGTGCTGTAGCTCACCTGGAAACCCTTGCTCATGTCGTCCAGCGGGCCGTAGTCGAAGACGGCGGTGAGCGTGTCCCAGTTGGTGCGTCCGTCGCGCCACGCGTAAATGCCGCCGTTGGCCACCACGCTGCGCGGGTGTGGCAGTCCGGTAAACCAGTGCACCGTGTCAATCTGGTGGACCAGCCACTGGTCCGGCAGCCCGGACGAGTACGGCCAGAACAGCCGAAACTCAAGGTACTTGCGCGCGTCGAACGGAGCCTTGGGCAGGTTCAGCTGGTAGCGGGTCCAGTCCGTGTCCGCCTCTTTTAGCAGCGGCACCACGTCGGGCCTGCGCCAGCGGCCCGGCTGGTTCACGTTCCACGTCATTTCGACCATGACGATGTCGCCGAACTGGCCGCTCTTGATGTAGTCGTACGCATGCTGGTAGCTGGGCGTGCTGCGCCGTTGTGTGCCCACCTGCACGATCTTGCCGGTTTTATGCACGGCGGCACGGAACAGGCGTGCGTCCTCCATGGTGTGCGCCGTCGGCTTCTCCACATAGGCGTCGCGCCCGGCGTTCACCGCATCGGTGCCGTGCTGCGCGTGCTGGAAGTCGGCTGTGGCGATCAGGACGGCATCGATGTCCTTGCGCGCGTAGAGTTCATCCGTGTTGCGGACGGCATCTACCTTGCTGCCGGACTTCTGCGAAAGAAACTCGGCACCCTGCGTGCGGCGCATGTTCCAGAT